>NZ_JBIUVJ010000031.1:0-55290 GCF_044742875.1 Pseudomonas sp. NPDC087817 | reverse complement strand
CGGCAGTTCGTCACATGATGCGCGTCGCCTCCGGGCTCGACTCGCTAGTGCTGGGCGAACCGCAGATTCTCGGCCAGATGAAATCGGCCTACGCCGTGGCCCGCGAGGCCGGCACCATCGGCCCGTTGCTGGGGCGACTGTTTCAAGCGACGTTCAACGCCGCCAAGCAAGTACGCACCGACACCGCCATCGGCGAAAACCCGGTGTCCGTGGCATTTGCCGCGGTCAGCCTGGCCAAGCAGATTTTCAGCGACCTGCAACGCAGCCAGGCCTTGCTGATCGGCGCCGGCGAGACCATCACCCTGGTCGCCCGTCACCTGCATGAGCTGGGGGTCAAGCGCATTGTCGTCGCCAACCGTACGCTGGAGCGCGCCAGCCTTTTGGCTGAACAGTTCGGCGCTCACGCGGTGCTGCTCTCGGACATCCCGGCAGAACTGGTGCGCAGCGACATCGTCATCAGTTCGACCGCCAGTCAGTTGCCGATTCTGGGTAAAGGCGCAGTCGAGAGCGCGTTGAAGCTGCGCAAGCACAAACCGATCTTCATGGTCGACATTGCCGTTCCCCGGGATATCGAACCGGAAGTCGGCGAGTTGGACGACGTTTACCTCTATAGCGTCGATGATCTCCACGAAGTGGTCGCCGAAAATCTCAAGAGCCGCCAGGGTGCAGCCCAGGCGGCTGAAGAAATGGTCTCGGTTGGCGCCGACGATTTCATGGTGCGCCTGCGCGAGCTGGCAGCGGTCGACGTGCTCAAGGCCTATCGTCAACAGAGCGAACGCCTGCGTGACGAAGAGCTGCAAAAAGCCCTGCGTCTGCTGGCCAACGGCGGCAACGCCGAAGACGTGCTCGGGCAACTGGCCCGTGGCCTGACCAATAAACTCTTGCATGCGCCCAGCGTGCAATTGAAAAAGCTTTCTGCCGAAGGCCGCCTCGATGCGCTGGCCATGGCCCAGGAACTCTTCGCCCTCGAGGGCTCACCGGATAGCTTTTCGGATAAAAAACCGCAATGAAAGCGTCACTGCACAATAAGCTGGACACCCTCCAGGACCGATTCGAGGAACTGACCGCGCTGCTCGGCGATGGCGAAATCATTGCCGATCAGGCCAAGTTCCGCGCCTATTCCAAGGAATACGCCGAACTCGAGCCGGTCGTACACGCCTATCAAAAGCTGCTCAGCGTACAAAGCGATCTTGAAGGCGCGCAGGCGCTGCTCAAGGACAGCGACCCGGACATGCGCGAAATGGCTGTGGAAGAAGTCCGCGAAGCCAAGGAATTGCTGATCACCCTGGAATCCGACCTGCAACGCATGTTGCTGCCCAAGGACCCGAATGACGGCCGCAACGTCTTCCTCGAAATTCGCGCCGGCACCGGCGGCGACGAGGCGGCAATATTCTCCGGCGACCTGTTCCGCATGTACTCGCGTTATGCCGAGCGTCGCGGCTGGCGTGTGGAAATTCTCTCGGAGAACGAAGGCGAACACGGTGGCTATAAAGAAGTCATCGCTCGCATCGAAGGCGACAACGTTTACGGCAAGTTGAAATTCGAGTCCGGCGCGCACCGTGTACAGCGTGTGCCCGCCACCGAATCCCAAGGCCGTATCCACACCTCGGCCTGCACCGTGGCAGTGTTGCCTGAGCCGGACGAGCGCGAAGCCATCGAGATCAACCCGGCGGATTTGCGCGTCGACACGTTCCGCTCCTCCGGGGCCGGTGGTCAGCACGTCAACACCACCGACTCGGCGATCCGCATCACGCACATACCGACCGGCACTGTCGTCGAGTGTCAGGAAGAGCGTTCCCAGCACAAGAACCGTGCCCGAGCGATGGCCTGGTTGTCGGCCAAGCTCAACGATCAGCAAACTGCAGCGGCGGCGAATGCGATCGCCAGCGAGCGTAAATTGCTCGTCGGTTCCGGCGACCGTTCCGAGCGCATCCGCACTTATAACTTTGCCCAGGGCCGGGTCACCGACCACCGCGTCAACCTGACTCTGTACTCGCTGGATGAAATTCTCGCCGGTGGCGTTGAAGCGGTGATCGAGCCGTTGCTGGCCGAATATCAGGCTGACCAACTCGCAGCGATAGGTGAATAAATGACCATCATTGCCAGCCTGTTGCGTGCCGCCGAACTGCCGGACTCACCGACTGCGCGTCTGGACGCCGAATTGCTCCTCGCCGCTGCGCTGGGCAAGTCGCGCAGTTTTCTCCACACCTGGCCCGAGCGCATCGTGCCGAGTGAAGCCGCGCTGACCTTTGCCGAGTACCTGCAACGTCGTCGCGGCGGCGAGCCGGTGGCCTACATTCTCGGCCAGCAAGGTTTCTGGAAACTCGATCTGGAAGTCGCGCCGCACACGCTGATCCCGCGCCCGGACACTGAACTGCTGGTGGAAGCGGCGTTGGAATTGCTGCCCGCGACCCCGGCCAAAGTGCTCGACCTTGGCACTGGCAGCGGCGCGATTGCCCTGGCCCTGGCCAGCGAGCGTCCGGCGTGGAAAGTCACCGCCGTGGACCGTGTACTGGAAGCGGTGGCCCTGGCTGAACGCAATCGCCAACGCCTGCACTTGAACAACGCTACCGTGCTGAGCAGCCATTGGTTCAGCGCGCTGGAAGGTCAGCGTTTCCAACTGATCATCAGCAACCCGCCGTACATTGCCGCGACCGATCCGCATCTGGTCGAGGGCGATGTGCGCTTCGAACCGGCCAGTGCGCTGGTAGCCGGTGAAGACGGGCTCGACGATCTGCGCCTGATCGTCGACCAGGCACCGGAGCATCTGCAGGCCGGCGGCTGGCTGATGCTCGAACACGGCTATGATCAAGCCGAAGCCGTGCGCGACCTGCTGCTGACGCGCGGTTTCGAAGAAGTACACAGCCGCACCGATCTGGGCGGCCATCAACGGATCAGTCTGGGGCGCCTGCCGTGCTGAATGATCAAGAGCTGCTGCGTTACAGCCGACAGATTCTGCTGCAACACATCGACATTGATGGTCAGTTGAAGCTCAAAGACAGTCGTGTGTTGATCGTCGGCCTCGGCGGTCTCGGTGCACCGGTGGCCCTGTATCTGGCGGCGGCGGGCGTGGGTGAGCTGCATCTGGCGGATTTCGACACGGTCGATCTGACCAATCTGCAACGCCAGATTATTCATGACACCGACAGCGTCGGCATGAGCAAGGTCGACTCGGCGCTCAAGCGTCTGGGGGCGATCAATCCCGAAATCAAACTGGTCGCCCATCGTCAGGCGCTGGACGAGGATTCCCTCGCCGCTGCCGTGACGGCGGTGGATCTGGTGCTCGACTGTTCCGATAATTTTTCCACGCGTGAAGCGGTCAACGCGGCGTGCGTGGCCGCAGGCAAACCCTTGGTCAGCGGCGCGGCGATTCGCCTTGAGGGGCAACTCTCGGTGTTCGATCCGCGTCGCCCCGAGAGCCCGTGCTACCACTGTTTGTACGGGCACGGCAGCGAAGCCGAACTGACCTGCAGCGAAGCAGGTGTGGTCGGGCCGCTGGTTGGCCTGGTCGGCAGTCTGCAGGCGCTTGAGACGTTGAAAGTGCTGGTCGGCTTCGGTGAACCACTGGTGGGCCGCTTGTTGTTGATCGATGCTCTGGGTTCGCGATTCCGCGAGTTGCGGGTCAAGCGTGATCCGGGTTGCAGCGTTTGCGGATCGCGCCATGCGTGAGGCACCGATCGCGGTGTTCGATTCCGGTGTCGGCGGCTTGTCGGTATTGGCGGAAATCCAGCGCTTGCTGCCCAATGAATCGCTGCTGTATTTCGCCGATTGCGGGCACATTCCTTACGGCGAGAAAACCCCGGAATTCATTCGCCAACGCTGCGGCGTGATGGCGCGTTTTTTCCGCGAGCAGGGCGCCAAGGCATTGGTGGTTGCCTGCAATACCGCCACCGTCGCCGCTGCGGCCGATCTGCGCCGTGATTTTCCCGACTGGCCGATCGTTGGCATGGAGCCGGCGGTCAAACCGGCGGCCGCCGCAACGCGCAGCGGCGTGGTCGGCGTACTCGCCACTACCGGTACTTTGCAGAGTGCCAAGTTCGCTGCTTTGCTCGACCGCTTTGCCACCGATGTGCGGGTGGTCACTCAGCCGTGCCCGGGTCTGGTCGAGTTGATCGAGAGCGGCGATCTGCGCAGCGCCGAGCTGCGCCAGTTGCTGCAAAGCTATGTCGATCCGCTGTTGGCCAACGGGTGTGACACCATTATTCTCGGTTGCACGCACTATCCCTTCCTCAAGCCGATGCTCAAGTCGATGGTCCCCGAGACCATCAGCCTGATCGATACCGGCGCTGCCGTGGCGCGGCAACTTCAACGTCTTTTGGCCGAACGCGACTTGCTCGCTGAGGGGCCCGACCAAGCGGTCAGATTCTGGACCAGTGGTGACCCGCAGCACTTCCGCAAAACCCTGCCGCTGTTGGGGCAGACCGTGGGCGACGTGCAAAACTTCAGTTTGTAAAAAAAATGTGAAATAACCGAAAAATCAGCTGAACTTCTGATCAAGCGCTGACTTCTATAGCGATGAGTTACCTGGAAAACCAAACGATCGTTCCGGAAAGGGAAGTTTCAAAGTGAAGCGACTATTCTGTTTGGCCGCGATTGCGGCCGCACTGATGGGGCAAAGTATTACCGCACAAGCCGCCGGCGTTGAATTCGCCGTCGGTGCTACCAGCGATTCGACCATGACCTATCGCCTGGGAATGAATTTCGACTGGGACAAGAGCTGGCTGCAAAGCGACGTCGGTCGCCTGACCGGTTACTGGAGTGGCGCCTACACCTACTGGGAAGGTGACAAGACCTCCAGCAACAACAGCCTGTCGTTCTCGCCGGTATTCGTTTACGAATTTGCCGGCCAGTCGGTGAAACCGTATGTCGAGGCGGGGATTGGTGTCGCGGCGTTCTCCAACACCAAATATGAGTCGAACAATCTTGGCGGTTCCTTCCAGTTCGAAGACCGTCTCGGTTTTGGTCTGCGCTTCAATGGCGGGCATGAAGTCGGGATTCGTGCGACGCACTATTCCAACGCGGGCCTTTCCAGCGACAACGACGGGGTAGAAAGCTACGCGCTGCATTACACGATGCCGTTGTAAGCAGTACGCATAACCCCTGTAGGCCTTCGCCTGCTCGCGATTGCGGAGTGTCAGTCAAACAAATGTTGGCTGACACACCGCAATCGCGAACAAGCTCACTCCTACATTTGTTTTAGGGTGTGCTTGGGATCAGCGGTACGCCGTGGCGATGCCCTGGCGCTCTTCGATGCACTCCGGCGCACCCATCTCGAACTCGCGGCAGATCAGCGGACGTTTCTCGTAAATCGTGCACATCATCGTGTCGCGATCCAGCGCCGCACACCAACCGTCGTCCAGACGCAGCATCACTTCGCCGCCCCACTCATCGGTATCGATAAAGCGATCAGGCACGCCCGTGTCGGTGATCAGCATCACTTCGAGCTGGCAGCAGCAGGCTGCGCACGTCGAACAGGTGACCGCCGGTTCGGCGATCTGGAGGTGGGGGATGGTTTTCATGGCCGGCAGTGTAAGGCAGTGCTTGCCGCGTGTGTGAATGCTCTGACAGACGCTCACTGGCCCAGGCGTCGAGCCATCAGGTGGAGCAGTGGAAACAGCAGGGCCCAGAGCAAGCCGATGCCGATCAGGCTGGGTAACTCGCCGTAAGGAAATTGCACCCCGGCCAAGTGTCCGCCACCGTAATAAGACAAGGCGCCGCCGCCGGCACCGAGCACGCTGGCCAGCCACCATGGCCGGGCGCTCCACGCCAGACAATGGCGCAAGGTGGTGGCGAGCAACGCCCACAGCAACATCAGCCACAGCGGAATCAACGGCGATGGATCCTGAAAGTCGAACACGCCGAGGCCACGCAAAGCGCTGTCCACGGCAGTGCCGACAATCACCACACTCAGTATCAAGCGGCCCTCGGCTGCCCAACTGCTGATCCAGCGCAGATGGATCACCAGCACCGCCAATGCCACTAGCAGCCACAAACTGTTGCCGCCGAGCACGCAGGTCAGCCAGCCGATCTGGAACAACACGGCATTGGCGATCCGCTCAAGCATCGAAGCGTCCGAGCAGCGGCGCCGGCATCGCCGCCGGTTTGGCCAGCAGCAATTGCGCCGTGCCGATGGTGCGCTCGAGGAAGCCACCCTCGCAGTAGCACAGGTAAAACTCCCACAGCCGCAGGAAATAATCGTCATAGCCCAGCTCGCTCAAGCGACCGTGAGCGCGACGAAAATTCTCGTGCCACAGGCGCAAGGTCTTGGCGTAATGCAAACCGAAATCTTCCATGTGCAGCAGGTTCATATCGGTGTCACGGCTGACGATTTCGAGCATCTTCTGCACGCAGGGCAGGGCCCCGCCGGGGAAGATGTAGCGCTGGATGAAATCGACGCCGCGCTTGGCCTGTTCATAGCGCTGCTCGCGAATGGTGATCGCCTGGATCAGCATCAGGCCGTTGCTCTTGAGCAGGTGTGCGCATTGTTTGAAGTAGGTCGGCAGGAAGCGGTGGCCGACGGCTTCGATCATCTCGATCGACACCAGTTTGTCGTACTCGCCGGTGAGGTCGCGGTAGTCCTTGAGCAGCAGCGTCACTTGATCCTGCAAGCCCAGTTGTTCGATGCGCCGGGCGGTGAAGGCGTACTGCTCTTTCGACAGCGTGGTGGTGGTCACGCGGCAGCCGTAATGCTGCGCGGCATAAAGTGCCATGCTGCCCCAGCCCGTGCCGATTTCCAGCAGATGATCCTCAGGCTTGAGCGCAAGCTTCTGGCAGATCCGCTCCAGTTTGTTCAGTTGCGCCTGTTCCAGACTGTCCTCGGGGGTGAGGAACTGCGCGGCGGAATACATCATGGTCGGGTCGAGAAACTGCTCGAACAGATCGTTGCCAAGGTCGTAATGTGCGGCGATGTTTTTCTGCGAACCCTTGCGTGTGTTGCGGTTGAGCCAGTGCAAGCCTTGCACCAGCGGCCGGCCGAGACGGGCCAGCCCGCCCTCCATCGCATCGAGCACGTCGAGGTTGCTGACGAACACCCGCACCACGGCGGTCAGGTCCGGCGAGCTCCAGTAACCGTGGATAAATGCTTCGCCGGCGCCGATCGAGCCATTGCTGGCGACCATGCCCCATGCAGCCGGATCGAGTACATGGATCTCGCCCAGCAAAGGGCTACCCTTGGTGCCGAACAGCATCTGCTCACCGTCCTCGACCACCAGCAACTGGCCGTGTTTGAGCTGAGCCATTTGCCGCAACACACCGCGACGCAGCAGCGATCCTGTCAGGCCGTTGGTGCTGAACAGGCTGGCCGAAAGGCTAGAGGATTTCATGGCGGTGCTCCCTGGGAGGCGCTTTAGCGGTTTGAAAGCTGCCATCGGCAGCCTGATGAGCAAAGATCGGTGCGCGTTTGACCAGCAGTCGCATGGCTTGCCAATAGATCGCCAAAGCGGTTTTCGCGGTCATCCACGGAAAGCGTCGCAAGTAACGATGCAGGCTATGACGGTCGAGCGTTTCGCGTTGCAGATTGAGGGTCGCGTCGAACAGCTTCTCTTCGCCCTGCCAGTCGGCCATGTGCACGCCGAGGTTTTGCGCGGCGGGGCTGAAGCTCATGCGGTATTCAAGATCGCGTGGCAAAAATGGCGATACGTGAAACGCCTTCGCCGCCGCGAAATGTTGATGGTGTTCATGCCGACCCGCCGGCAGCACGTAGTGGTAGCGCTCGCGCCAGGGCGTGTTGGTGACTTCACAGACAATCGCCGCCAGTTGCCCATCGGCTTCATGGCAATAAAAGAAACTCACTGGATTGAACGCCAGGCCCCAACTGCGCGGTTGCGTCAGCAGGCACACCGCGCCTTGTGGTTCATGACCGATGGCGATCCCGACCTGCTGGCGCACCGCGTCGATCAGGCGCATGCCGGTGCCGGTAAAGGCTTTGAGGTAGTCGCTCTCGCGAAATGAAAACGGCGCAAAACGGCTGCGGCTGGCCAATGGCGACAGGCCGAGGACCGCGTCCTGTTCTGTCAGATCGAGGTAGAGCAAACCGATCCGGTAGCGAAACTCATGCCGGCGCGGCGCGAAACGCCGATGGCCGATCCAGCCGCTGTACAGGGCGCTGTTCATAAGGTTTCCCCGAACGCCGCCGCCACGCGCAACGCGCTGACCACTCCGTCTTCATGAAAGCCGTTGGCCCAGTAGGCGCCGCAATAATGCGTATTGTGCACGCCATCCAGTTCGCTCCAGCGGTTCTGCGCGGCGACGGCGGCAAGGCTGAATTGCGGATGGGCGTAGGTGTATTTGGCGAGCACTTTGAACGGGCTGATGCCGGCGCTCTGATTGAGGCTGACGCAGAACGTGGTGTCGCTCTCGATCCCTTGCAGGATGTTCATGTCATAGGTCACGGCTGCATGCGTATGGCCCGCGCCGTTCAGACGAAAATTCCAGCTCGCCCAGGCCAGTTTGCGTCTGGGCAGCAGACGCGTATCGGTGTGCAACACCACTTCGTTGTCGGCGTAGGGCAGGGCGCCGAGGATCGCCTGTTCGGCGTCGCTCGGGCTGGCGAGCAATTGCAGGGCTTGATCGCTGTGACAGGCGAACACCACTTTGTCGAAATGCTCGATACCTGCCGGGCTGTGGATAACCACGCCATGTTCGTCGCGATCAACGCGAGTCACCGGGCAGTTCAGGCGAATCTTGTCCTTGAACGTTGCTGTCAGCGGCGCGATGTAGGCGCTGGAGCCACCTTCGATGACCTGCCATTGCGGGCGATCACTGACTGACAGCAAACCATGATTCTTGAAGAAACGCAGAAAGAACTGCAGTGGAAAATTGAGCATCTCGGCCATCGGCATCGACCAGATCGCCGCGCCCATCGGCACGATGTAATGCAGGATGAAGCGCTCGCCATAGCCGCCGGCCTTGAGGTAATCGTCGAGGGTCATGTCAGCGGCGATGCGCAGTTCGGCGAGGTCGCGCTGGGCTTCTTTGTTGAAGCGCAGGATGTCCCGCAGCATGCCCCAGAAGCCCGGCGACAACAGATTGCGGCGCTGGGCAAACAGGCTGTTGAGGTTGTTGCCGTTGTACTCAAGGCCAGTGTCCGGATCGCTCACCGAAAAGCTCATTTCGGTCGGCTTGAAGCGCACGCCGATCTGGCCCAGCAGGCGAATGAAGTTCGGGTAGGTCCAGTCGTTGAACACGATAAAACCGGTGTCCACCGCGTATTGGCGATCCTCGACTGTGACTTGCACGGTGTGCGTGTGGCCACCGACCCAGTCGCTGGCCTCGAACACCGTGACGTCGTGCCGGCGATTGAGCAGGTAGGCGCAGGTCAGCCCGGCGATTCCGCTACCGACGATGGCTATTTTCATGCTGGATCCCGCAGTGGCGGTGGTTTGCGCACCATGCGTTTGCCGATCATCAATTGCACACGGGCGGGCAGTTTCGACAACGGCCACAGCGCCGCCATGAACAGCGCCGGAAAAGCGATCTCCAGCGGACGGTCCTTGAGTTTGGCGAAGATGTGCCGCGCGGCTTTATCCACAGGCCAGCTCAACGGCATCGGAAAATCATTCTTGGCGGTCAGCGGTGTTTCGACAAAGCCCGGGCTGATCACGGTGACTTCAATGCCCTCATCGGCCAGATCAATGCGCAGCGATTCGAACAGATAACGCAGCCCGGCCTTCGATGCTCCGTAGGCTTCGGCCCGGGGCAGCGGCAGGTAAGTCACCGAACTGGCCATGCCGACCAGATGCGGCGCCGTGCCTTTGCGCAGCAGCGGCAGGGCGGCTTCGATGCAGTAGCTGCTGGCGAGCAGATTGGTGCGCACCACATGTTCGACGATGGAGGAATCGAATTGCCGGGCATCGACATATTCACAGGTGCCGGCATTGAGGATCACCGAGTCCAGCGAGCCCCAATCCTCGGCAATCTGCTGGCCGATTTCGCGCACGGTCTGGCTGTTGGTCAAATCCCCCGGCACCACCAGCACTTGCCCGGGATAACGCTGCGAGAGCACTTTGAGCGCAGCGACCTGGCGGGAACTGACGGCCAGGTGCGCGCCGGTTTTCAGAATCTCTTCAGCCAGAGCCGCACCGATGCCACTGCTGGCACCGGTCAGCCAATAACGTCGTGGAGTTGTACGACTCATCCCATTCTCCTTTTCAGCCAGGCGATCACTCGGCCCAATACGGGTAAATGTTCATACAGCAACGCCCCGGCATCGAAATAATCCCGATGGCGATAAACCTTGTCGCGCCACAGCAGGTGCGAGCAGCCTGCGACACGAATCTCCCTGCCACTGGCCAGACGCGGATGGCGGTAACTCATGACCCAGCGCAGATAACCTTCACCCTCGCTGATCTGGTCAAAACCGTGAAAATCGAAGCGCAGCTCGCTGACGTTGGCGTACAGCTCAGCGAAGTAGTCGCGCAGTTGCGCCAGCCCCTGAACTTCGTGCAGCGGGTCGGTGAAATGAATGTCGTCGCTGTACAACTCGCCCAGGCGTTGCAGATTGTCTTTGTTCAACGCTGAAAATTGCCGGGCGAAGTTGCGCAGGAAATCACTCATCGGCCTCTCCGATAGACGTACGCGAAGGCAGGTTCTTGAAGGCGGTTAGCGCGCGTTCCCGCGAGGCGCTGAGGTTGACGATCGGGGGCGGATAATCCGCGACGCCAAACAAGCCGCCGGCGCTGGCCGGGTTGTGCACCTGCTTTTTGTCGAGGTCGGCCAATTCCGGCAGCCAGTGCTTGATGAACAGGCCTTCGCTGTCGAATTTTTCCGACTGGCTCAGCGGGTTGAAAATGCGGAAGTACGGCGCCGAATCGGTGCCGGTCGACGAGCTCCATTGCCAGCCGCCGTTGTTCGCCGCCAGATCCCCATCGATCAGATGCCGCATGAAAAAGCGTTCGCCTTCACGCCAGTCGATCAGCAGGTTCTTGGTCAGGAACATCGCCACGACCATGCGCAGGCGATTGTGCATCCAGCCGGTTTCGAGCAATTGGCGCATCGCCGCATCAATGATCGGCAGGCCGGTGCGCGCCTCTTGCCACGCCAGCAGATCGTCCGGCGCGTCACGCCAGGCCAGCGCTTCGGTTTCCGGGCGGAACGCGCGGTGGCGCGAGACCCGTGGATAGCCGACCAGAATGTGTTTATAGAATTCGCGCCAGAGCAGTTCGTTAATCCACGTGACCGCACCGACCTTGCCGCTTTCGAATTCCCCCTGATTGCTTTGCAGGGCAGCGTGCAGGCATTGGCGCGGCGAGATCACGCCCGCTGCGAGATAGGCCGAAAGCTGACTGGTGCCGGGTTTGGCCGGGAAGTCGCGTTCATTTTTGTAGTAGTCGATCTGAGCGTCGGCGAAGGTGTCGAGACGCCGCCGGGCTTCCTGCTCGCCCGCCGGCCACAAGTCGCGCAGCGACTCACTCGGGGTAGCAAAGCCTTTGACCGCCGCAGGAATCGGGTCACTGTCGATGTTCAGTGGCGATTGTTTGCCGGGAGTTTTCACCAGCGCCGGCATCGAACGGTGCAGGCGTTCGTAGCAGACTTTGCGGAACTGGCTGAACACCTGAAAGTACGTGCCGGTCTTGGTCAGCACGGTGCCGGGCTTGAACAGCAGTTGGTCGAGGTAGCTGTGAAATTCGGTGCCCTCGGCTCGCAATACCTCGGCCACCGCGGCATCGCGACGCGTTTCGTGGACGCCGTATTCTTCGTTGACGTGCACCGCCTGGATATTCAGTTGCCGACAAAGTTTGAGCAGCTCTGCCGGCGCCTGATCCCAATGCGCCGCTGTACGAATCAGCAACGGAATGTTCAGTTGAGCGAGACCGTTGCTCAGCTCTGTCAGGTTGCGCAGCCAGAAGTCGACCTTGCAGGCGGCGTCGTCATGTTCAAGCCATTGCTCTGGGCTCAACAGATACACGGCAACCGTCGGGCCGCGCGCTGCGGCGGCCGCGAGGGCGGTGTTGTCGTGTTGGCGCAAGTCGCTGCGCAGCCAGATCAATTGCATATCGGTAGTCGTCGCGTCCATTAAATCAGCCCACGCTGAACGAGTGCCTGGTGCGCTGAAAGCGCGTCTTCAGCCAGGTACAGATCAGCTATCTCGCAAGTTCTTACGGACAACTCGGCGTGGTGGATGCACACCGTTGGTCCGACGATCATTTTTGGGCAACCGACGCCAGCCAAAAGTTTTGGCAACTGCCCAGGCTGCATGGCTTTGCTGGAATACAGCAGTACGCCGCGCGCTTGCAGATGTTCGACCGCCAGTGCCAGCTCTCCGGCCGGCACCGGCCAGTCAAACACTTGTACCGGGCAATCGGCGCTGCTGATCAGCCACGCGCACAGCCACAGATGAGGTTCCAGTGGCAGGTCGGAATGATTGATCAGCAACAGAGGGGCGGCGTGCAATTGACGATTGTTATGGTAGATGCGTGCGCCGAATTTGCTGCGTAACCATGAATAAAAAAAGACTTGTTCCATCTGCGCGCCGAACTGGCCCTGCCAGCGCTGTTCGAGTTCGGCCAGCAGCGGCAGTAGCAATTGCTCGCACAGCGTGCGCGGCGGGTAGAGCGCCATGGCTTGATTGACGCTGTCGTCGAGGGCGCGTTCGTCGAGTTGGGTAACGGCCGCCAGTAGCGCCTGTTGCAAGCGTTGCCAGTCGTTTTCCACCGGTTCGCTGAAAGCCTGCGCCGTGTCGAGCAGCGGCTTGACTTGACTGACCGCGACGCCGCGATTGAGCCAGGTGAGGATGGTCAGGATGCGTTGCACATGTTCGGCCGAATACAACCGGTGCCCCTTGGGCGTGCGCTGGGGGATGACCAGGCCGTAACGGCGCTCCCATGCGCGCAGGGTGATCGCATTGACGCCAGTCTGGCGCGCCACTTCGCGAATCGGCAGCCAGCCTTCGTCGAGGGCTTTCTTGAAGTCGGCGCCGAGGTCTTCCTGGGCGCTGGTGTCGAGTTTGTCGTTCATCAAATGGCGTTTCGCAGGCTGAGATTTTCCGGGTGCGGCTGTAGGTAAACCTGCTGCGCAATGTATGGATCGGGATGGAGACGGAAGTGATGCTTGAGCAGCGTCAGCGGCACCACCAGCGGCACGATGCCTTGGCGGTACTGGCCGATGACGTGAACCATTTCCTGTTTATCTTCGGCGCTGATCGCCTGTTTCAGATAGCCGCTGATGTGCAGCAGCACGTTACAGTGAGTACCGCGTGTGGCGCATTTTTTCAGTGCCGCCATCAGTTGGCTGAAATAGCGCGGGCCGAGTTCGGCGGGATCGCTCTGCGCCATGTTACCCAACAGCTTGCCCAGCGCTTTGTATTGCGGCGGGTTGTGAGCCATCAGCAGGTATTTGTAGCGTGAGTGGAATTCGGTGAGCGCGCGGCGGCTCAAGCCTTGAGCGAGCACTTGCTGCCAGGCGCTGTAGGCGAGCACGCGAGTGATGAAGTTTTCTCGCAGCACCGGATCGTTGAGGCGTCCGGCTTCTTCCACCGGCAGGTCCGGGTGCTGCGCGCAGAAGGCCTGGGCGTAGATGCCGCGTCCACCGCCATTCACCGGGGCGCCGTTGGCGTGATAGACCTTGACCCGTTCGAGGCCGCAGGACGGCGATTGCTGCATGAAGATATAGCCGCAGAGGTCATCGAGTTCGGCAGCCATTTTTTGCCCGTATTCGGCAAGGGGGGCGGTGACGTTGATCGCCGGGTTGACGGTACCGATGGCTTCGGGGTTTTGTGGGTCGCCGACCAGGCGGATCGGCTCGCGGGGAATACCCAGGCCGATGGCGACTTCCGGGCAGAGCGGGACGAATTCGAAATATTCAGCGAGCGTGCGGCTGCACAGCCGCGATTCCTTGTGTCCGCCGTTGTAGCGCACCTCGGCACCCAGCAGGCAAGCGCTGATGGCTATCTTTGGTTTGAGCGCGGAAGGTTCGGACATGGGCACCTCAAATCTATACCTGTACACAGAACGATCTCTGTACAACTTTTTATTAGCATAGATTCAATGGTGTACAAGTCAAACAATTTGTATAAGTTTTGAGGTTGAATGCGATCTCTGTAGGAGTGAGCCTGCTCGCGATCGCGGTCGGGCATTCAATGTTTGTGTTGACTGACAAACTGTCATCGCGAGCAGGCTCACTCCTACAAGGGGATCTATTGCCAACCCAATAACCAGTGTTCGCTGTTTTTGAGGCTGTGCCAATCGAGTCGTTCGGCACGTTTGGTCAACACCGCTTGCAGTTCAACTTCCAGCACCGTGCCGTCCTCATCACGGATCAGTTCGGTGACCAGAAAATGCTTTTCGCGGTTCTGCGGGTGGGCTGCTGTCCATTTCGACAGCAGCAGTTTTTGCGGATTGAGGCGGTTCACTGCAGGTGTTCGTGCAAACGGCGAGCGGCTTCCTGGCCGCTGAGCCAGGCACCCTCAACGCGCCCGGACAGGCACCAGTCGCCGCAGGCGTACAAGCCCAGATCGGCATCCGCCAGCGTGCCCCATTCGTGGCCGGTTGCAGGCCGGGCGTAGAGCCAGCGGTGGGCGAGGCTGAAGGTCGGCGCGGGCATGGCGCTGTGCAACAGTTCGGCGAACGCACCGTGCAGTTGCTCGATCACCTCTTCCTTGGGCAGGTCGATGTGTTGCCGGCTCCAGGCACTGGTGGCGTGCAGCACCCAGGTGTCGAGGGTGTTGTCGCGCCCGGGTTTGCTGCGGTTGCGCGCCAGCCAGTCGAGCGGGCTGTCTTGCACGAAGCAGCCTTCGATGGGTGTATCCAGCGGCGTATCGAAGGCGAGGGCGACGGCCCAGGTCGGGTCCATTTTCACCCCGGCGGCGGCACCGGCCAGTTTCGGTGCGGCGGCCAGCAGCGCGGTGGCTTGCGGGGCCGGCGTGGCAATCACGACATGGCTGAAGGGCCCGTGAGTGAAGCCTTCGGCGTCTTGCAGATGCCAGTGTTCTTCGCCACGGAAGACCTCGGTGATGCGGCAGGCGAAATGCACCTCCAGACCGTCGAGCAAGCCGCGAGTGATGGCGCTCATCCGTGGCGCGCCGACCCAGCGCGTCTGCTCGTCCGGCGACAGGTTCAGTTGTCCGCCCTGGAAGGTGTAGAGCTGCGGCGTCCACTCGGCGACCCAGCCCTGGCTTTGCCAACGCTGGACCTCGGTGACGAAACGCCGGTCGCGGGCGGTGAAATATTGTGCGCCCATGTCCAGCGATCCGGCGTCGCTGCGCTTGCTCGACATGCGTCCGCCGCTGCCGCGGCTTTTATCGAACAATTGGACGATGTGCCCGGTCTCAGTCAGAGCCTGAGCAGCCGAGAGCCCGGCGATGCCGGTGCCGATGATTGCGATAGGTACAGTCATAGGGGCCTCGTTTACCTTTCTGTACAGACTACGCCGTGGATGAAACCTGTACAATTTTGTTTTTTGGTATAACTTCCAGCATTCTCGTTCTGACAGCTTGGCCTATGGTTAAACAATAGAGCCTGCCCAATAGAAAAGATCCCTGCTTATAAAAATAGACTAGTGATCCGGGTAAAACGCCACGCGAGGAAGAAGTCATGCACATATTGCTGACCGGCGGTACTGGTTTGATAGGGCGCCAGCTCTGCCGGCATTGGTTGGCGCAGGGCCATCGCTTGTCGGTGTGGAGCCGGCGCCCGGAAAAAGTTGGCAAAATCTGTGGTGCTCAGGTGCGTGGTATCGCGCGTCTGGAAGACCTCGGTGATGAGCCAGTGGACGCCATTATCAATCTGGCCGGTGCGCCGATTGCCGATCGACTGTGGACGCATCGGCGCAAAGCGCTGCTGTGGAGCAGTCGTATCAAGCTGACGGAAACCCTGTTGGCCTGGCTCGAAACACGGGCGCAGAAACCCGCGCTGCTGATTTCCGGATCGGCGATTGGCTGGTACGGCGACGGCGGTGAGCGTGAGCTGAGCGAAGACTCGCCGCCGGTGATCGACGATTTCGCCAGCCAGTTGTGCATCGCCTGGGAGGAAACCGCCCTGCGTACCGAATCGCTGGGGATCCGTGTGGTGCTGGTGCGCACCGGTCTGGTGCTGTCGGCCGAGGGCGGCTTTTTGTCGCGGCTGTTGCTGCCGTTCAAAATCGGGCTGGGCGGGCCTTTGGGTAATGGTCGGCAGTGGATGCCGTGGATTCACATCGATGATCAAATCGCCCTGATTGATTTTCTTCTGCACCGCGATCAGGCGCGTGGTCCTTATAATGCGTGCGCGCCAAAACCTGTGCGCAATCGCGAATTTGCCAAGACGCTGGGCAGCGTATTGCACCGCCCGGCGTTCATGCCGATGCCGACGCTGGCGTTGAAAGTCGGCCTTGGCGAAATGTCTTTGTTGTTGCTCGGCGGCCAACGGGCCACGCCGGCACGCTTGCTGGAAGCGGGCTTCACTTTCCAGTTCACGGATTTACGCGCGGCCCTGGATGATCTCTCCAGCCGCCTCTGAAATAGGACGTTGCATGACCGATCACGCCTTGCTTCTGGTCAACCTGGGTTCCCCGGCCTCCACCTCGGTGGCAGACGTGCGCAGCTACCTCAATCAATTTCTGATGGACCCGTATGTGATCGACCTGCCGTGGCCGGTGCGGCGTCTGCTGGTCTCGTTGATCCTGATCAAACGCCCCGAGCAATCGGCGCATGCCTACGCGTCGATCTGGTGGGAGGAAGGCTCGCCGCTGGTGGTGCTCAGCCGGCGCTTGCAAGAGCAGATGAAGGCGCAGTGGAAACACGGCCCGGTCGATTTGGCGATGCGTTACGGCGAGCCTTCCATTGAAACGTGCCTGACCAGACTGGTCGCAGCGGGGCACAAGCGCATCACGCTGGCGCCGCTTTATCCACAGTTTGCCGACAGTACGACGACCACGGTGATCGAAGAGGCCAAGCGTGTGATCCGCGCGAAGAAGCTCGATGTGCAGTTGTCGATCCTGCAACCGTTCTACGATCAGCCGGAATACCTCGAAGCCTTGGTCGCCAGCGCCAGGCCGCATTTGCAGCAGGATTACGATCACTTGTTGCTGAGCTTTCACGGTTTGCCGGAACGCCATCTGACCAAGCTCGACCCGACCGGCAATCACTGCTTCAAGAATGAAGACTGCTGCAAGAACGCTTCACCGGCGGTATTGGCCACCTGTTATCGCGCGCAGTGCCTGCGTACTGCGGCGCTTTTCGCCGAGCGCATGGGCTTGCCGGATGGCAAATGGTCGGTGTCCTTTCAGTCACGATTGGGCAGGGCGAAGTGGATCGAACCGTACACCGAAGCGCGGCTGGATGAACTGGCAAAAAGTGGCGTGAAAAAGATTCTGGTGATGTGCCCGGCGTTCGTGGCCGACTGCATCGAGACGCTGGAAGAGATTGGCGATCGCGGCAAGGAGCAGTTCCGCGAAGCGGGGGGCGAGGAGCTGGTGCTGGTGCCGTGCCTCAATGACGACCCGCAATGGGCGAAGGCGTTGGCCACCCTATGTGAACGAGCGCCGTTGGCCCTCTAAAAGCCAAAAGCATCGCGGGCAAGCCCGCTCCCACATGATCGTTCCCACGCTCTGCGTGGGAATGCCTCTAGGGACGCTCTGCGTCCAGTGACGCGGAGCGTCACGGGCTGCATTCCCACGCAGAGCGTGGGAACGATCAGCTTGATCAGATCAGCGGCTCATCCGCCTTCTTGTTCTTCCAGCCATCATTGCCCGGCAGAATCAGGTTCAGCGCAATCGCCACCACCGCGCACAGCGCGATGCCTTTGAGGCCGAAGTCGTCCGGGCCAGTGCCGGTACCGACGAGTACACCGCCAATGCCGAAAACCAGCGTCACCGAAACGATCACCAGGTTGCGCGCCTCGCCCAGGTCGATCTTGTGACGGATCAGGGTGTTCATCCCCACCGCCGCGATCGAACCGAACAACAGGCACAGAATCCCGCCCATCACCGGCACCGGAATGCTTTGCAGCAGCGCCCCAAACTTGCCGATGAACGCCAGGCTGATGGCGAAGATCGCCGCCCAGGTCATGATTTTCGGGTTGTAGTTCTTGGTCAGCATCACCGCGCCAGTCACTTCGGCGTACGTAGTGTTAGGCGGACCGCCGAACAGGCCGGCAGCCGTGGTGGCAATGCCGTCACCCAGCAGGGTGCGGTGCAAGCCCGGCTTCTTCAGGTAATCGCGACCGGTCACGCTGCCAACGGCAATCACGCCACCGATGTGCTCGATGGCCGGAGCCAATGCCACGGGAACGATGAACAGAATCGCCTGCCAGTTGAACTCCGGCGCAGTGAAGTGCGGAATCGCGAACCACGGCGCAGCGGCAATCTTCGCGGTGTCGACCACGCCGAAATAGAACGCCATGCCGAAGCCGACCAGTACGCCCGAGATGATCGGCACCAGACGGAAGATGCCTTTGCCGAACACCGCCACGATCAACGTGGTCAGCAGCGCCGGCATCGAGATCATCATCGCGGTCTGGTAGTGGATCAGTTCGGAGCCATCGCCAGCCTTGCCCATCGCCATGTTCGCGGCAATCGGCGCCATGGCCAGGCCGATGGAAATGATCACCGGACCGATCACCACCGGCGGCAGCAGACGGTCAATGAACCCCGTGCCTTTGATCTTCACGGCAAGGCCGAGGAAGGTGTAGACGAAACCGGCCGCCATCACGCCGCCCATGGTCGCGGCAAGGCCGAACTGGCCCTTGGCGAGGATGATCGGGGTGATGAAAGCGAAGCTCGACGCCAGAAACACCGGCACCTGACGCCCGGTGACGATCTGGAACAGAATCGTCCCTAAGCCCGCGGTAAACAGTGCCACGTTCGGGTCCAGGCCGGTGATCAGCGGCATCAGCACCAAAGCGCCGAAAGCCACGAACAGCATCTGGGCGCCGGACAGCACCGTGCGCCAGAGCGGATCGTTGAACTCTTGCTGCATGGTCACGCGTCCTTCTGCTTGGTGCCGAAGATCTTGTCACCCGCATCGCCAAGCCCAGGAATGATGTAACCGTGTTCGTTCAAACGCTCATCAATGGACGCGGTGTAGATGGTCACGTCCGGGTGAGCCTTCTCGACGGCAGCAATACCTTCCGGCGCGGCAACCAGCACCATCGCGCGGATGTCTTTGCAGCCAGCCTTTTTCAGCAGGTCAATGGTCGCAACCATCGAGCTGCCGGTGGCGAGCATCGGGTCGATGATCATCGCCAACCGTTCGTCGATTTCCGGAACCAGTTTTTCCAGATAGGTGTGTGCTTGCAGGGTTTCTTCGTTGCGGGCGACACCCACAGCGGAAACCTTGGCACCCGGGATCAGGCTCAGCACGCCTTCCAGCATGCCGATGCCGGCGCGCAGGATCGGCACTACGGTGATCTTCTTGCCGGCGATTTTCTCGACTGACACGGTGCCGCACCAGCCTGGGATATCGTAGGATTCGAGCGGCAAATCTTTTGTAGCTTCATAGGTCAACAGGGCGCCGACTTCCTGAGCAAGCTCGCGGAAATTCTTGGTGCTGATGTCAGCGCGGCGCATCAGGCCGAGTTTATGGCGGATCAGCGGGTGGCGGATCTCGAGGATGGGCATGGAAAAACTCCGGCGGCGGGCAAAAAAACCGGCCTAGATTAATCTATCCGAGGGTGATGTCCTATAGGACATTGAGTACGTTAGTCCATTAAGGCTTGATTCGACCTCGCGGGATGCGTACCTTTGCCCGCTTTTCCGAAAAACATCCCCCTGGAGAGCGCCATGTCCGCTGATCTCGAGCATATCCGTCAAATCATGCGAGAGGCTGACTGCCTGTACACCGAGTCTGAAGTCGAGGCTGCCATCGCCCGCGTCGGTGCACAAATCAACGAACAACTGGCTGACAGCAACCCGGTGGTGTTCTGCGTGATGAACGGCGGCCTGATCTTCTCCGGCAAGCTGCTGACTCACCTGCAATTCCCGCTGGAAGCGTCCTACCTGCACGCTACCCGCTATCGCAACGAAACCAGCGGCGGCGACCTGTTCTGGAAAGCCAAGCCGGAAGTTTCGTTCATCGACCGCGACGTGCTGATCATCGACGACATCCTCGACGAAGGTCACACCCTGGGCGCGATCATCGACTTCTGCAAACACGCCGGCGCGCGCAAAGTGCACACCGCCGTGCTGATCGACAAGGATCACGACCGCAAGGCGCGTCCTGACCTGAAAGCCGATTTCGTCGGCCTGCCGTGCGTTGACCGTTACATCTTCGGTTACGGCATGGATTACAAAGGCTACTGGCGCAACGCCAACGGGATCTTTGCCGTTAAAGGCATGTAATCCCGGGCTAGCCCGATCCCTGTGGGAGCGGGCTTGCCCGCGATGGCGGACTGTCCGACACATTGATGTTGGATATGCTGACGCTATCGCGGGCAAGCCACGCTCCCACAGTTGTTTTGTGTGTGCTGATCCGTTTTGTACACCCATGCTAGAGTGCTCGGCCCCGCCTCCGGAGCCTGTCATGCGCCTCTTGATCCGCAGCTTTGCCGCCCTGTTGCTGGCCATCAGCCTGCCAATTTCTGCCGCCCCGGCCCCGATGCACAGCCAATTTCTGCCGCCGGACGATCTGACCCTGCGCGATGCCGAACCTGAACAGCAACAACTGCTGCAGGTCACCGACTATTCCGTGGTAGTCGGTGCGCAACGCCAATCCAATCAGCAACCGATCCCGGTCACATCCCCGCTGATGATCCGCCTCAAGGGCAAATCCCTGAACAAAGGCGCGACGATCACTCAGGTGCTGGTCAATTTCGATGGCGAAAGCAAAAGCCTGAAAAAGCCGCTGTATGACGACAAGAGCAAAACCCTGACGTTGTTCTACCCGCTGGCCCAATATCGCGTGGTCATCGATCTGCTGCGCAACGATACCGTCTATGTGCAGTTCCTCAGCTACGCCAATGGTCATATCTGGGCCGATTTGCACACCGGCAGCGTGCGCACGCGTTGAGCCCGGCGGCAGGGCAGGGGTAAACTGCCTGCCCCGTGTAATGTCTGCGAGCTGGAGTCGGCAATGCGTAAAGATAAGAAACAAGTGATTGGTGACGAGATCGGCGATGAGCAGATCAAGCTGTTCCTCGATTTTGAGCCGGTCGACGCCACTTCGCCGTCGCTGCACAAACTGGTCAAGGCTTATCGTGGTCTGCGCATTGATGATTTCGAGCGCTTTCTGACCTTCTTTGTCGAGGCAGGATATGACGTCGATGGCAAGGACGAGCAGGGCAAGACCTTCGTTGACCTGATCGCTGATCAACGCAACGCCCCGGACTACATCGAGCTGATCGAAAAGTCCCGTACCTGAGGTCACCCGATACCTGTGGCGAGGGGATTCATCCCCGATGGGCTGCGAAGCGGCCCCAAAATCTGAATGCATGGTGTATCAGGCACTCCGCATGCACCGGATTTGCGACTGCTGCGCAGCCGATCGGGGCGGTGCGACGTTTCGCTAAATCCCCTCGCCACAAAAGTAGGTGAGCCAGCAGTGTTGGTTTTTACCCCAGCATAAAAAAACGCCCCGCACTCACTGAGTACGGGGCGTTTTTCATGCCGCAAGATCAAGCGAAGCTTGGGGTCTCGCTGCTTTCTTCAACCAGTTCCAGGGCGATATTGTTCTGCGTGTTGATCTTGCGATACAGCGCAGCATCGGTTTCCAGAACCTTTTCACGGGCCGGGAAGATCTCGGCCAGTTTGCCAGCCCATTCACCCTTGGCCTTGGCCGGGAAGCACTTCTCGATCAGTTCCAGCATGATCGAAACAGTCACCGAAGCGCCTGGCGAAGCGCCGAGCAGGGCGGCGAGGGAGCCGTCCTTCGCGGCCACCAGTTCGGTACCGAACTGCAGGATGCCACCCTTTTTCGGGTCTTTCTTGATGATCTGCACCCGTTGGCCGGCCACTTCCAGGCGCCAGTCTTCGGCTTTCGCCTCAGGGTAGAAGCGGCGCAGGGAGTCCAGGCGCTGCTCCATCGATTGCATCACTTCGCTGACCAGATATTTGGTCAGGTCCATGTTGTTTTTCGCCACCGCCAGCATTGGGCCAATGTTGCCGGCGCGAACCGACAGCGGCAGGTCCATGAAGGAACCGTGCTTGAGGAACTTGGTGGTGAAACCGGCGTATGGCCCGAACAGCAGGGATTTCTTGCCATCGACCACGCGGGTGTCCAGGTGCGGCACCGACATCGGCGGAGAGCCGACGGCGGCCTGGCTGTAAACCTTGGCCTGGTGATGCTTGACCACTTCCGGGTTGTCGCAACGCAGCCACTGGCCGCTGATCGGGAAGCCGCCGAAGCCTTTGCTTTCTTCGATGCCCGAGGCTTGCAGCAGTGGCAGAGCCGCGCCGCCCGCGCCAAGGAAGACGAACTTGGCGTCGACTTCACGGCTGCTGCCGCTGTTGACGTCCTTGATGCTGACGGTCCAACCGGCGCCATTACGCTTGAGGCCGGTCACGCGTTTGCAGTATTTGACCTGAGTGTCCGGCGCGCTGGTCAGGTGCTTGAGCAACTGATTGGTCAGGGCGCCGAAATTGACGTCGGTGCCGTTCATCACGCGGGTGGCGGCGAGGACTTCGTCCGGCGAGCGGCCCGGCATCATCAGCGGCATCCACTCGGCCATTTTGGCCTTGTCTTCGGTGTATTCCATGTCGGAGAAGGCGTGGTGCTTGCTCAGCACGTTGAAGCGTTCCTTGAGGAACGACACACCTTTTTCGCCCTGCACGAAACTCAGGTGCGGCACCGGGCTGATGAAGGATTTGCACGAGCCGAAGGTGCCTTTCTTGGTCAGGTACGACCAGAACTGCTTGGACACTTCGAACTGGGTGTTGATGTGCACGGCTTTCTTGATGTCGACGGTGCCGTCGGCAGCCTGCGGCGTGTAGTTCAGCTCGCACAGGCCGGCGTGACCGGTACCGGCGTTGTTCCACGGGTTGGAACTCTCCGCAGCACCGGAATCCATCAGCTCGACGACTTCCAGCTTGATCGCGGGGTCGAGCTCTTTGAGCAGCACGGCAAGGGTGGCACTCATGATGCCGGCCCCAACCAGTACTACGTCGACTGCTTCGTTATGCGCCATTTAACGCGTCTCCAAAATCTGCAGCACCAAATTGTCGGCATGGCTGCCAGGCGTTCCGGGACAGATCTGTTGTGCCCCAGCTATCCATGGTCAGGTCGCCATGTCCGAATCTTCGCAATTTTTCGCAACTTCGACGGATGCGTGCGGCCTGGCTTCAAGAGCTCCATGAACTCATTTCAGCACGTGGCTGGCAATTCGACTTATGGTCGAGACATCCGTTTTTGTGCAACCAAATCCGTAGCGGACAGGCTTCAGGCTCCGATATTCGAGGTATACCCGGTCCTGTGTCGTTGGGCTGTTTCAGACGCTAATGGTGCATGTTCAGACGCAAAACTATTCATTTGCTCGCCACACTCTTGTGAAGTTGTGAAAACCCGTTTTTTTCACGCTCTTTTGAAGACGTGAACCTCAAAAAGGGCTGTCGAAGCCTGGCACCGTGCCCGCAAAGGCAAAACAGCTCGGTGGCAGAGCGTAATGACAGCTCTGCAGATTCGCGAAAAGCGGGGTTTTGCCGGAAGAACAGGCAAGCGCGCCAACTTCACTCGATCTGTGTGGGCGGCTCTCTGTGGGCGATTTGGGTGTCGAATGCATGCGCATTGACGCTGTTGCGGGGCCCGATCAGGAGACGTCCTTATAATCGGGGGGAGATTGTATCGAAGAAATGCGCGGAGTTGCTCGTGTTTAATGACTTTTATTAGGCATCCGGTCAGATGCTCAACTGCACCTGGGCCCGTGCGCGCATTTGTCGCGGTACGACCCGTGCGCTGGCCGGCAGCGGCTGGTTCAACCAAGTGAGGCGGATTTCTTCGATTTCCACCCAGCCATCGCCCATCGGTTGCAGGCTGCACTGCTTGAACGCCTGGCAGTGGCCGTTGCGGTCGAGCAGGGCAAAGCTGCGGTGCAGCGGACGTGGAGCGAACAACGAGATCAGATAACGCATGGCCGAGTACCTTGTTGGAGGACTGATTGGAAGGTTGCCGAACGGCCGTGACGTCAAGGTGTATGGGCGGTGAAGAATCTGTGACAGGAACCGCTTTCGACGGGGTTTGTCAGACATTTCAGTATTCACTGCGCGATGCTGGTGAGCTGCAGTGGCCCACCGCTATACTGCCGGCCTGTTTGTGCCTGATTCTGGAGAGAAGAGCATGTTGCAACGCCTGTTGTTCGGTTTGATCACTGTGGCCGGTTTGACCCTGGCCGGCTGCGCCCACAGCCCGCAACAACTGAGCCCGGAGCCGAAGCTGACCACGCAATTGGCCGCGGTCGGCCGCGGTCAGCCTGTGGTAGTACGTGTGGTCGACGGTCGTCCGTCGCCAACCCTCGGCACCCGTGGCGGTCTGTACCCGGAAACCAGCGCCATCACCGTGCAACGCGAGCAGATCCTGCCGAAGTTGCAGGCCCAGGCTGAAGCCGCCGTGCGACTGCTCGGCTTCACCCCGACCAACAATGCGCCAAACGCGCCGCAGCTGACCGTGACCCTGGCCGAGCTGAAATACCAGTCGCCGAAAGAAGGCATGTACGTGACTGAAGCGACCATCGGCGCAACCTTCCGCTCCGACGTGCAGAACGCCAACCGTCGCTACAGCGGCCGTTACGGTGCTTCGCTGGACCAGCGTTTCGGCATGGCGCCGAACCAGGAAACCAACACCAAACTGGTCAGCGATGTATTGAGCGATGCGCTGACGCGTCTGTTCAAGGACCCGACTGTGGGTCAGGTGCTTGCTGAGTAAGTTTTTTGTCGATGTGAAAAAGCCCGGGGCCAGTGATGGTTTCGGGCTTTTTTTTGGGGGGCCGGATTGGAATTTGTGTTGTATGGGAGATCGATCCCCCTCACCCCAGCCCTCTCCCCCAAGGGGTAGAGGGGGAAGGGAGCCGATTTGCGTTGTTCTTGAGATCTACATTCACCTCGAAGTTTCAGGTCGATGTATTTCGACCAAGCAACTCGGTCAGTCCCCTCTCCCGCTGGGCGGTCCGACTTTTCGGGAAGGCTGGGGTGAGGGTGCTTTTGCTTTTAGGCGGCCTGAGAATAGAAGTCGAGCACGCTGACCCCCGTTAGCAAATCGGTCTCGGGCAAATCCGCATGCTGGTGCCCGCCCAGCGCGCAATACACCAGCCAATGGCGATCCTGAACATTGAAGGCGAGGCTGCCGACGAGGCTTTGCTGTTCGTCGTAAGGGGCGATGAGGTACAGGCGATCCTGGTTTTCAGCGTGAAGCATGTCGCGTTCCGTGTCGGTTTCGAGGCGCGCATGGTGGTGCATCTACATGACGAAGCCGTGACACAAGACAGCCATCGGTCGATTGTTGGGTTATTTGTCGTAAAGGGCAGGCGTCGGGGGCAGGTTTCGGTAGAATCCCGCCGCGGTCGTCGGTCTGGCGTCCGCCACACCGATTACGTTTGAGGTCTGTGATGTCGCTGCATTTGATGACGCTGTTTACCGCCCATCCCGCCAAATTGATCAACCTGCTCGCGCTGTTATTGGCGTTCCCGGGCAGTTGGCTGCTGCACGCGACCCGCCGCCGTGAACAGCGCGCGATGGCCAGCATTGCTGCTCAGCGTCAGGCGCAACCGAACGCCGAGCCGATCCTCGATTGGGCAACGCTGCGCATGAACCGGTTTTTCTACCGTTTCGGGTTTGCCTGCCTCGGCCTGGCCCTGATCATCTCGTGGATCAGCACCCGCTTCTGAAGCGAATGCAAAACCTTGTGGTGAGGGGATTTATCCCCGATGGCCTGCGCAGCAGGCCCATGATTTCTCAGGCAGAAACCTGGGGCCGCTTCGCGCGCCATCGGGGATAAATCCCCTCGCCACAGGTGCGCAGCGCTGTTGATTACAGCGGCAACCCAGCCTTGACCCGGTACTGATTACGCACCGGCGTCGCATATTGCAGCACCAGATACGGTCGATGCTCCTCAGGGCAGGCATCCAGTCGGCTCAGCCATTCTTCCTGCGCCTTGGCCAGTTCATCCGCCGGGAACACCTCGGCAGCCTTTGGCACATTCAGTGCCGGATCAGCTTCCGCCCACTGCGCATACGCCAGGTAATGCACCGGGAACAGGCGATAGCCGCCGAGAATCTGCTTGTCCATTTCGACTGCCAATTGCTTGGTGTCTTCGAACAGTTCTTTGATCGGCGCCGCGAAGTTCACGTGCACCCGGCCCTTGTAGCCGGTGATGCCCTTGGCGATGCTCACGTCATCCTCGCCCGGTGCCTTCGCGTAAGTGCCAGTGGTGGCGCGGATGTACAGCTCGCGGGCCTTGGCCTGGTCGCACGGGTCGTATTCGTAACTGATCGACACCGGGGTGACGTTCAGCGACTGAATCACTTCGCCGAACGGCTCGTCCTTGCGGCTCATGTGGAACATCTTGAGGATCGCCGACTCGGTACGGTCGTCGCCATCCTTCGCCCGGCCTTCAGCCTGAGCAATCCAGATCGACGCGCAATCGTTGCGGATCGAGTGGTTGATGTACGCCGAGAGCAATTGATAGGCGGCCATTTTCTCGCGGCGCCCGGTGATCGAGCGGTGCACGATAAAACTTTTGTTCAAGCGCATCAGGTCACTGACAAACGGCTTTTGCAGCAGGTTGTCGCCAATTGCGATGCGCGGCGTCGGCAGGCCGGCGTGGTACACGGCGTAATTGACGAAGGCCGGATCCATGACGATGTCGCGGTGGTTGGCGATGAACAGATAAGCGCTGCCGGACTTGAATTGCTCGACACCGGTGTAGGTCACGCCGTCGGTGGCGCGCTCGATGGTGTGGTCGACGTAAGACTCGACCTTGTCCTGCAAACTCGCCACCGAGGTCACGTCGGCAAACTCACGACGCAGCCGATGGGCTATAAGTGGTTTGAGCATCCAGCCGAAGGCACCGGCAAAACGCGGGAAGCGGAAGTGGGTGAGGATATCTAGAAACGCCTTGTCGCCGAGCAGCCTTGCCAGTACCACAGGTACTTCGCTGTCGTCGTAAGGTCGGATGGCATCGAATTCGCCCATCATGCTCTCTTGTTGGAAACGGCTAGGGTAAGTAAAGGTGTTGATCAAACACCACGGGGCACGGTCTGAAAAAGTAGCCAGACAAAAATAGCCCTGCAAATAGACCGGCGATTATACGCACAAGTCACTTGGGAGACCGCGATGCTGGAAACCGCACTGTATGAATGTCCGTATTGTGGTGAAGAGGTCGAGACGACGGTGGACCTGTCCGCTGGGGATCAGACCTACATCGAGGACTGTCAGGTGTGTTGTCGGCCGATCACGTTCGTATTGCAGGTACATGAAGAGGATTGGTTTCTGGAAGTCTTCAGCGAAAACGAGTGAGGCGCGCCCATGCAGCGAATCTACGAGCCGGAAAACCTGATGGAAGGCGAAATGCTCAAGGGCATGCTCGCCAGCGAAGGCATCGAGGCGCACCTGGTGGGGCGCGATCTGCTCGGCGGTACGGGTGAACTGCCAATTTTTGGCCTGTTGGGACTGTCGGTCGACAACGATCAGGCCGAGTACGCCCGCGAGCTGATCACCGCGTACAATGCCGCGCTGCCGCTGCCCGGCGATGAACCGGAGAGCTTCCCCGGTACGCTGGTCTGTTAGGCTGACGTTCGTTTTACTTCTGAGTCGTGTTGCCCCATGTGTGGACGTTATGCCCTGTTTCGCTGGAACCGTGATTTCGCGGCCCTGCCTGGTTTTCCTGCCGATCAACTGGCGCAGTGGAACATTTCCCCCAGTGATTCGGTGTTGATGCTGCGTGCCGCTGAAGACGGCCAGCGCACATTGGCCCGTGCGCGCTGGGGGCTGACGCCACCGTGGCTGACCGATCTGTCGCGCACGCCAGCGCATGCCCGGGCGGAAACCGTGGCCGAGCAACCGATGTTTCGTGAAGCCTTGCGTCTGCGTCGTTGCCTGCTGCCGGCCAACGGCTTTTATGAATGGCGTGGCACCCAGCGCAAACGCCCGTACTGGCTGACGCCGGGGGAGGGCTCCTCGCTGTTTTTTGCGGCGATCTGGGAAGCGTATCCGGTTCAGGAACAGGTGTGGCTGAGCACGGCGGTGATCACGCAAGCGGCGGCCAGTCAGCGCCGGCCGTTGATTCTCGATGAGGCCGGGCAGGCGGCGTGGCTCGATCCCGAGACGCCGTTGCATGTCTTGCAGGGTCTGCTCGCCAGTGAACCTGCCGCGCTGCGTGAGCGGGTGTTGGCGAATATGGTCAATGATCCGAAGCTCAATGGGCCGGAGTGTCTGACGCCGGGTTAAAGCCTGTAGATCAAAAGCCCCTCACCCTAACCCTCTCCCGGAGGGAGAGGGGACTGATTGGGGGATATTGACGAAATACACCGACTTGAAAGCATTTCACCGAATCCATAATCACCACGATTTTTCAGGTCGATGTATGACGGTAGACACCTCGGTCGGCCCCCTCTCCCTCCGGGAGAGGGCTGGGGTGAGGGGCTTTTGGCTTTTCAGACCTTGAACTGATTGATCAACCGCCGCTGCTGCTCCGCCAACTTGGTCAAATCAGCACTCGCCGAACTCGACTCATCCGCGCCGCCCGCCACTTCATTGGCTACCTGACCGATATTGATCACGTTGCGATTGATGTCATCGGCCACCGCGCTCTGCTCCTCGGCCGCACTGGCAATCTGCGTGTTCATGTCGTTGATCACCGACACCGCCCGGGTAATCGTCTCCAGCGCCTCAGCCGCTTTCGCCGCGTGCTGCACGCTTTCGTCGGTGCGGTTCTGGCTGTCTTCCATGACCCGCACCACATCGCGCGTGCCCTGTTGCAGTTGCTGGATCATGGACTGGATTTCTTCGGTGGCTTTCTGGGTTTTCTGCGCCAGATTGCGCACTTCATCCGCCACCACCGCAAACCCGCGACCCTGTTCACCGGCTCG
The DNA here is from genome assembly GCF_044742875.1 of Pseudomonas sp. NPDC087817. Classification (NCBI taxonomy): domain Bacteria; kingdom Pseudomonadati; phylum Pseudomonadota; class Gammaproteobacteria; order Pseudomonadales; family Pseudomonadaceae; genus Pseudomonas; species Pseudomonas sp. NPDC087817. The sequence goes on along the minus strand of NZ_JBIUVJ010000031.1, from coordinate 26,371 downwards.
CGCAGCCTCAATCGCCGCGTTCAGCGCCAGCAGATTGGTCTGCTCGGCGATCCCGCGAATCGCGGTCAGAATCGCGTTGATATTCTCGCTGTCCTTGGCCAGCGTCTGCACAACTTCCACAGCCTTGCCGATTTCCACCGCCAGCACGCCAATCGAGTTCGACGTGTCGCGAACAATCTGCATGCCTTGACCGGCGGCCTGGTCGGCGTGGCTGGCGGCTTGCGCGGCCTGGGTGGCGTTGCGCGCCACGTCCTGCGCGGTGGCGGTCATTTCCTGCACCGCCGTCGCAACCTGATCAATCTCGGCCATCTGTTTCTGGATGCCGATGTTGGTGCGAATCGCAATGTCGGCCGTGTGTTCCGACGAATCGCTAACGCTCTGCACCGACGTCACCACTTGGGTGATCATCGCCTGCAACTTGCTCAGGAAAGTGTTGAACCCCTTGGCGATCGAGCCCAGTTCATCGCTGCGGTCACTGCTCAAGCGCCGGGTCAGATCACCCTCGCCCTGAGCGATGTCATCGAGCATGGAGACCATTTGTTTCAGTGGCCGGGCGATGCCGTGGCCGACCAGCCAGATCACCAACAGGCCGACGCCGGCGATGATCAGACCGACCATGGCCATGCCGAAGGTGTCGGATTTGCGTTGGGCGTCGAGGTCGGCCTGAAGTTTCTGCAAGTCAGCCATCACCGCGTTCAACGGCAATTGCAGCATCAGTGTCCAGCGTGCGTCGGTCTGGCCGATGCCGAACGGCAGGTACAACTCGATGCGGCCCTTGTCCTTGTTGACTGAATAAGTGACTTCGCCGCGCTTGAGATTGGCCATGTTGGCAATCTGCTCGGCGTCGAGAATGTCGCTGACCTTCTCGCCGAATTTGCTCGTGTCCTTGGTGTAGGCGACGATCCGCCCGTTGCCGCCGACCAGCGCCATCTGCCCGGCGCCGCTATAAAGTTTCTGGTTGGCGCCCAGAAGCATTTCCTGAATGAAGTTCACCGACAGGTCGGCGCCGACAATGCCTTGGAACGCGCCGTTGAGCATGATCGGCTCAATGAATGAAGCGAGCATGACGATCTTGTCACCGACTTTATAAGGCGCCGGATCGATCACGCAGGATTTCTTGCTCTCTTTCGAGCACAGGTAGTACTCGCTGGCGCGCACGCCGGTGGAGAGGACTTTCTGATCGTCGACGTCCACCAGTTTATCGAGGCCGAGCGTGCCGTCGTCATTACGGAACCACCACGGCAGGAAGCGCCCGTTGGCCGCATCGATACCCACCACGCTGGTGCCGATGTAGGCCGCGTCGTTGTGATCGAGGACGTTTTTTTCCCAGCCGATGTAGGTGCCGAGAATCTTCGGGTTCTTCTCGACGTTCTCTTTGATCAGGCTGATCAGTTGTTCACGACTGACGTTCAAGCGCGGCTGGCCATCGGCGCCCGGCGTGCCGAGCAGGGCGTTGACCCGTACGAGTCCGCCGGCAATCAGCAGCGGCGCTTCGAGTTCGCGCTGGATCTGGCTGACCTGGGTTTGTGCCAGCGAGGTCAGGCGCTGTTCGATGACTTGCTCGAACTGGGCCTGGGTGCGCTGTTGCACCATATCCTGAGTGCGGGCGCCGGAAAACAGCGCATACAGCACCAGCGCGGCGACCACGCTGAGAACGATGGCGCCGGCCAGGGCGGCGACGGAAAACTGGATCGACTTGAACTTCATGGGAGCTCCGCACGCAAGAGGACGTCTGCGCTGTTGTATCGGCAGCAGGCATTGCGCCATGAGTCGCGGCGAAGGGATTTGCCCAGGGATGTCGCAAATGGATCAGTGGGCGACGCCGTGGCAGAGGCTTGTCGGGCGCTGTGAATTTTTTACGACAGGGGTGCGGGAAATTTCTGAAAGTCGCTGCAATACGTCCGTTGTATCTGGCGTCGATACAATTACCCGCCTAGGATACGCGCAGGTTTTCAGGGAGCTTTTGAATGAACAAGACATTGGTTGTAAGTGCACTGAGCGCAGCGCTGTTGCTGGCTGGTTGTCAGTCGGTCAACACCACCAGCGGCGGCGCCGTGGGTGTGGAGCGCAAGCAGTACATGTTCAGCATGCTGTCCTCGCAAGAGGTCGACCAGATGTATGCCCAGTCGTATCAGAAGACCGTCGGCGAAGCATCGAGCAAAGGCGTGCTGGACAAGACCAGCCCAGAGGCCAAGCGGGTTCAGGCGATTGCCAACCGTTTGATCGCCCAGGCGCCGAACTTCCGTCCGGATGCGGCGCAGTGGCAGTGGGAAGTCAATCTGATCAAGAGCGATGAGCTCAACGCCAACTGTGGTCCTGGCGGCAAGATCATTTTCTATACCGGGCTGATCGACAGCCTGAAACTCACCGACGATGAAATCGCTGCGGTGATGGGCCATGAAATCGCCCACGCCTTGCGCGAGCACGGTCGTGAAGCGATGTCGAAAGCCTATGGCGTTGAAATGGCCAAGCAGGGCGCGGGCGCGTTGCTCGGTCTGGGTCAGGACAGTCTGGCGCTGGCCGACACCGTGGCCAACTACGGCATGACCTTGCCCAACAGCCGTGCCAACGAAAACGAAGCCGACCTGATTGGTCTGGAGCTGGCCGCACGCGCGGGGTACAACCCGAACGCGGCGATCACGCTGTGGAACAAGATGAGCAAGGCGTCGGAAGGTTCGCCGCCGGAGTTCATGAGCACTCACCCGGCATCGACCAGCCGGATTGCCTCGTTGCAAGCGGCGATCCCTAAGGTTATGCCGCTGTACGAACAGGCCCCGAAATCCTGAGTCGGTGATCGTTCCCACGCTCTGCGTGGGAATGTCTCAAGGGACGCTCCGCGTTCCAAAAGGGATGCAGAGCGTCCCCGGCTGCATTCCCACGCAGAGCGTGGGAACGATCCTTCTCTCAGGGTTAAACCCAGCCACTGCTCTGCATCGCCTTGTACACCGCGACGATCGCCAGAATCAGGAATGCCGAAGCCGCCAGGCGACGGATCAAGGTCAACGGCAATTTATCCGCCGCAAAATTACCCGCCAATACCACCGGCACGTTGGCAATCAACATGCCCGCCGTGGTGCCGATAATCACCAGCCAGAGTTCCGGGTATTGCGCGGCGAGCATCACTGTCGCGACCTGTGTCTTGTCACCCATTTCGGCCAGGAAGAACGCAATCAGCGTGGTCAGGAAAGGCCCGAACTTGCGTGCGGTGCTGGTTTCATCGTCGTCCATTTTGTCTGGCACCAGCGTCCACAACGCAGTGGCGGCGAAGCTTGCGGCGAGAATCCAGTGCAGAACAGAGTCTGAGAAAAAGCTGCCGAACCAGGCGCCGACCGCACCGGCTGCTGCGTGGTTGGCCAGTGTCGCGGCAACAATACCGGCAATGATTGGCCAGGGTTTGCGGAAGCGAGCGGCGAGAATCAGCGCGAGCAGTTGCGTCTTGTCGCCGATTTCGGCCAAGGCAACGATTGCGGTGGGAACGAGTAATGAGTCCAGCATCAGGATTTTCCTAAGGGGCGGGTCGACACTGCTATGACACGTACAGCCTTCCCGCCCCGGGTAAGGTGTGCGTGTCATAGGTCTTGTCAAACCCTGCGATCCGTCTGGTGCGGACGCTTGGGTCGCATACGCCATGATCTGAGGATCAAGTATGTTGACGTATGCCGGACGAGCTTGGCGCTCGTGGGAGACTACTCCCCTAGGACGGAGCGGATTCTGCCTAGGCAAATCCGATTGAGCAAGCCTCTTTTTGAAAAGAAATTTCAGCCGCGCTTGGCGCGGTAGATGCGAAAACCATTGCCCTCGGCCTTGATTGCACAGACCCCAAGATGCTCTTCGATCAACGGTTGATACTTCAGGAAGCTGTTCGCCACCAAGCGCAGTTCGCCGCCGTTTTTCAGATGTTTGGCTGCTTTTCGCAGCAAGTTCTCAGTGGCGAAATAATCGGTATGCACGCCGACATGGAACGGCGGGTTGCTCAGAATGGCGCTCAAGCCCATCGGCGCGGCGTCGATTCCGTCACCGGTCAGCACCTCGGCTTCCAGACCGTTGGCAGCCAATGTCAGACGGCTGCTGGCGGCGGCAAATGCATCAACATCGAGCAACGTGACTTGATTGTGCGGGTAGCGACGTTTGACCGCAGCGCCCAACACGCCCGCGCCACAACCGAAGTCGAGCAGATGACCGCTCGGCAGTTTGTCCAGATGCTCCAGCAGCAGCGCGCTGCCGCGATCAAGTCGGCCATGGCTGAACACGCCCGGCAGGCTGATGACTTTCAGCGGGCCTTCGGCCAGTGGCAGCTCATAAGTCTGCGCCAGACTGTCCAGCGATTTCGCTTCAGGCGCATTGGCGACCGTGACTTGCCACAGTTGGCAGTGACGCGCGCTATCGAGCTTGCGTGGCTTACCGAACGGGTTGAGCTGCTTGGACGCGCCTTCAATACCGCTGCGTTTTTCGCCGACCAGAAACACTTCGCGCCCAGCCAGACGCGCAGCCACCGCGTTCAGGATGTAATCGGTCAGGTCCTTGGACTTGGGCAAAAACACCACGGCGCTGTCGAACTCGCGCTCTGGAATGTTCACGCCAAAATGACTGCGACCTTCGAAACGCGCTTCGAGGGCGGCTTGATCGCCGGCATGCCAGCACCAGCCAAACGCATTGGGCAGGCGCCCGAGCAAATCGTCGGCAGGCAAACCGGCCAGCAACAGCGAACCCTGGAATAACTCGGCCTGACGAAGCAGTACTTCACTGCGCGGATCCATAACTGCTCCTCAAAAAAAAGTGCCGCAGTTTATCAACTGACGACCCGCAGCGCCTTACCGCTGAAGAACGCTTCGGCGTTTTCGGTCAATTGACCGACGATGCGCTGTCGGGCTTCGCGGCTGCCCCAGGCGTTATGCGGGGTGACAATCAGGCGCGGAATGTCGGCGGCCAGCAGCGGATTGCCCTGGGTGGGTGGCTCGACGCTGAGCACATCAGTGGCAGCGCCGCCGAGATGGCCGGCGCGCAAGGCATCGGCCAGCGCCTGTTCGTCGATCAGTCCACCGCGGGCGGTGTTGACCACGAACGCCCCGGGTTTCATCGACGCCAATTGGTGGGCGCCGATGAAGTGACGAGTGTGTTCGTTGAGCGGGCAGTGCAGGGTGAGGGCGTCGACCTGCGGCAGCAATTCTGCCAGTGGCAGACGATCCGGGCGGGCCGGGCGCCCCGGAATCTGCCCGAGCAATACGCGCATGCCGAAAGCCTCAGCCAGACGTGCGACGGCGCCGCCGAGTTCGCCATGGCCGAGCAGGCCAAGGGTTTTGCCTTCTAGTTCGACAATTGGGTAGTCGAGCAGGCAGAACTGTTTCGCCTGCTGCCAGCGACCTTCGCTGACGGCTTTCTGATAATCGGCCAACCGTGTGGCGAGGTTGAGCAGCAACATGATCGTGTGTTGCGCCACCGATGGCGTGCCGTAACCCTGGCAGTTGCACACGGTGATGCCCTGAGCGCGGGCGGCGGCGAGGTCGACGTTGTTGGTGCCGGTGGCGGTGATCAGGATCAGTTTCAGATCCGGGTTGGCGGCCATGGCGGCGGCGTCGATCAGGATCTTGTTGGAGATCGCTACTGTTGCGCCTTGCAGGCGTTCGGTGACTTGTTCAGGCAAGGTCTGGGCGAACAGTTGCAGGTCGCTGAAGCAGGCGCGCAAAGGGCTGAGGTCGAGATCGCCAAGGTCCAGCGAAGGGTGATCGAGGAATACGGCGCGGCGCGGGTTCATCATCAACTGTACCTTTTGTGCTTTGAACGGAAGGCGTAATCTGCCGAGCCTACCAGATGAAACAAATCGTTACGCACAGCGCCCGCAATACCCTGTGGCGAGGGGATTTATCCCCGATGGGTTGCGAAGCAGCCCAAAAACGGCTGTTTGGGTGGATCAGACCAGGCAATGGCAATGGTATTGCGACTGCTGCGCAGTCGGTCGGGGCGGTGCGACGTTTCGCTAAATCCCCTCACCATAGGCACTGCGTTTCCTACAGATTTATTTATTGACCAAGCTGACCCAGAGGAGCCCCCATGTACTGGACCGAGTTCTTGACCGTTGCACTGATCCATTTGCTGGCCGTCGCCAGCCCCGGCCCGGACTTTGCCGTGGTGGTGCGCGAGAGCGTGACCCATGGTCGACGCGCCGGCACCTGGACGGCGTTGGGTGTCGGCACGGCGATTTTCCTGCACGTGGGGTATTCGCTGCTGGGCATCGGCCTGATCGTGTCGCAGTCGATCGTGCTGTTCAATGCGTTGAAATGGGCCGCCGCCGCTTACCTGCTGTACATCGGTTTCAAGGCCTTGCGCGCTCAACCGGCAAAAACCGTCACCGATGACCTGCACAAGGAAGCGGGTGTGCGCACTGCGCGTGGCGCTTTCACCTCGGGCTTCGTCACCAACGGTCTGAACCCGAAAGCCACGCTGTTTTTCCTGTCGCTGTTCACCGTGGTCATCAACCCACACACGCCGCTGGCGATTCAGGCGGGTTACGGGGTTTATCTGGCGGTCGCGACAGCGTTCTGGTTCTGCCTGGTGGCGATGCTGTTCAGCCAGCAACGGGTACGCGCCGGTTTTGCCCGCATGGGCCACTGGTTTGATCGCACCATGGGCGCGGTGTTGATCGCGTTCGGCGTGAAAATCGCGTTTACCGAAATGCATTGAGAAAAAACCGCAAACAACCTGTGGGAGCGAGCCGGCTCGCTCCCACAGGTTATTGGGGTGATTCCTAAAGGATTTCGCTGAGCTTGCTGAGGGTATTGAGATACTCGCGGGGATTCTCCCCAAGCAAGCGGCGAAACATCGCGCTGAACGCCCGCGCACTGCCGTAACCCAAGTCCCGCGCCACGCTTTGTACGCTGTCTCCGGCGAGCAGGCGCGGCAGGGCTTCCATCAGGCGCAGTTGCTGGCGCCAGGCATTGAAATTCATCTGCAGTTGTTGCTGAAACAGCCGCGTCAGCGTGCGCGAGCTGGCGCCGACCTGCTGCGCCCAGTCTTCCAGCGTGTTGGGATGATCCGGGGTTTGCAGCAGCGCCAGACAAATGTTCTGCAGGCGCCGGTCGCTGGGCATCGGGATGTGCAGCGGCAGGTTTTCCAGGCTGGCGAGTTCTTCCAGCATCAGTTGCTGAATCAGCGGATTGTCGGCATGCGGCGGACCTTGCACGGCACGCAGGATCAGCTCGCGCAACAACGGCGTGACCGCCAATACGCAACACTGATGCAAGCTGGACGGCGACAGCTCAGGGGCGATGAACAGCGAGCGCATTTGCACATCGCCGGACATGAAAATCTCGTGCGCCACTTCCGGTGGAATCCACACCGCGCGGCTGGGCGGAATCACCCACGCGCCCGATTCCGTGACCACGCGCATGACGCCGCAGACGGCATACAGCAACTGTGCCTCGCGATGCAGGTGCAGCGGCTGGTGCGCGCCGTCCAGATAATCCCGGGGATAGGCGCTCACCGGGCCGTGTTCGAAGTGGCTGATCAACATGGCGGTTTTGATGACTTGTTTGGCAGGAATGCGCTTTTTCGCCAACTTAGCATAGGCGCATCACAACAACGAAAAGCGTGCCGCAATGAATCAATCCAGCCAAGTCATCCGCTACATCAACGCTGCCCATGTGATCGATCACATGTTCATGCTGATATTTCCCGCTGCCGTGCTCGGCATGACCCAGGCCTTCGGCCTTGATTACGCCGCGCTGATCGGCCTGTCGCTCGGCGGCTTCATCGCTTTCGGCGCCTGTTCGCTACCCGCCGGTTGGCTGGGCGATCACTGGAGCCGGCGGCAGATGATGCTGGTGTTTTTCTTCGGCATCGGCGCTTCGGCGATCTTCACCGGCCTGAGTAACAGCCCGGCCATGCTGGTGATCGGCCTGACGCTGATCGGCATTTTTGCCGCGATCTATCACCCGGTGGGCACGGCAATGTTGGTCGCGTACGCGCAGAACCGAGGCCGGGAAATCGGCATCAACGGTATGTGGGGCAACCTCGGCGTGGCGTTTTCGGCGCTGATCACCGGTTTGCTGGTGGCGCAATTCGGCTGGCGCTCGGCGTTTCTGTTACCGGGGGCGGTGGCGATTGTGTTGGGTATCGGCTTTGCCTTGCAGGTACGTGAGGAGCCGATTCCGCAACGCCCGCACACCGCCCTCAAAGGTACCGGCGGTCAGCGCATTTCGATGGTTATGGTGTTCGGCGTGCTGGCGTTGGCCACGGCCACCGGCGGCGTGGTGTTCAACGCCACCACCATGACCTATCCGAAATTGTTTCAGGAGCGTTTGCATGAGCTGTTCGCCTCGCCGCAGACCCTTGGCGTGGTGGTCAGTCTGGCCTACGCGTTTGGTGCGGTCGCGCAGTTGAGCATTGGTCGGGTGTTGCACCGGATCAGTCTGAAATGGCCGTTCATTGTGTTGACGATGTGCCAGGCACCGCTGTTGTTCGCGCTGGCCTATGCCGACGGCTGGGTGGTGATCGCCCTCGGTGCAGCGTTCATGTTTGTAGTGTTCGGTCAGGTCACGGTGAACGATGCCATGGTCGCCAACTTCGTCGCACCGCAGTGGCAATCCCGGGTCTTTGCCCTGCGTTACTGTTTATCGTTCGGTGCCAGTGCGACGGCGATTCCGCTGATTTCTTTTGTCGAACCGCGCCAGGGTTTTGTGGGGCTTTATCTGATTCTGGCGGGTTTCGGTGCTTTGACCTTCCTGGCCGCAGTGGTTTTCCCACGCACACCTTCCGAAGAGGCGGCAGGACAAACCGCCTGAGCGGTGGCGAATTCCGGCAAATGCTGGCGCAAAGCTAGCATTTGTACGGCTGTGCAAATCATTCCTTCGGCTGATTTGGCTGGCGTATAAGGGTTCTAGAGTACAAATCTCTACGCCAACACCGTGCAGTCAGAAAAGGGATTCTTATGTTGCAGACTCGCGTCATTCCCCCGGCCGATGGGGCCTACCAGTATCCATTGCTGATTAAACGGCTGCTGATGTCCGGCGCCCGCTACGAGAAAACCCGCGAGATCATCTACCGTGACCAGTTGCGCTACAGCTATCCGACCCTGATCGAGCGTGTCGCCAGGCTGGCCAACGTGTTGACGGCGGCCGGTGTGAAGGCCGGTGATACCGTGGCGGTGATGGACTGGGACAGCCATCGTTACCTGGAATGCATGTTTGCCATTCCGATGATCGGCGCGGTGATCCACACCATCAACGTGCGCCTGTCGCCGGAGCAGATCCTCTACACCATGAACCACGCCGAGGACCGCTTTGTGCTGGTCAACAGCGAGTTCGTCGGCCTGTATCAAGCGATCGCGCCGCACCTGACCACAGTGAAGAAAACCCTGCTGCTGACCGATCTGCCGGAAAAAACCGCCGAGCTGCCGAACCTGGTTGGCGAGTATGAGCAACTGCTGGCAGCCGCCAGCCCGCAATACGACTTCCAGGATTTCGACGAAAATTCGGTCGCCACCACGTTCTACACCACAGGCACCACCGGCAACCCGAAAGGCGTGTATTTCACCCATCGACAACTGGTGCTGCACACCATGGGCGTGTCGACCATCATGGGCTCGATCGACAGCGTGCGTCTGCTCGGCACCAACGACGTGTACATGCCGATCACCCCGATGTTCCACGTTCACGCCTGGGGCCTGCCTTACGTGGCGACCATGCTTGGACTCAAACAGGTTTATCCGGGGCGTTACGATCCGGAGTTTCTGGTCGAGTTGTGGCGCAAGGAGAAGGTCACGTTCTCCCACTGCGTGCCGACCATCCTGCAAATGTTGCTGAATGCCAAAGGCGCGCAGGGCACCGATTTCGGCGGCTGGAAAATCGTCATTGGCGGCAGCGCGCTCAATCGCACCTTGTATGAAACCGCCAAGGCTCGTGGCATTCAGCTCACCGCTGCGTACGGCATGTCCGAGACCGGTCCGCTGGTTTCCTGTGCGCATCTCAATGATGAGCTGATGGCCGGCACTGAAGACGAGCGCACCACCTACCGGATCAAGGCCGGTGTGCCGGGGCCGTTGGTGGAGGCAGCCATCGTCGACGCCGAGGGCAACTTCCTCCCGGCCGATGGCGAAACCCAGGGCGAACTGGTACTGCGCGCACCATGGCTGACCGAGGGGTATTTCAACGAACCGCAGAAGGGCGCCGAACTCTGGGCCGGTGGCTGGCTGCATACCGGTGATGTGGCGACGCTCGACAGCATGGGCGTGATCGACATCCGCGACCGCATCAAGGACGTGATCAAGACCGGCGGCGAGTGGATCTCTTCGCTCGATCTCGAAGACCTGATCAGTCGTCATGTCGCGGTACGCGAAGTAGCAGTGGTGGGCATCGCCGATCCACAGTGGGGCGAGCGCCCGTTTGCCCTGCTGGTGATTCGTGAAGGTCATGAAATCGGGGCGCGCGAGCTCAAGGAACACCTCAAGCCCTTCGTCGAACTTGGGCACCTGAGCAAGTGGGCGATTCCGAGTCAGATCGCCCTTGTTACCGAAATTCCCAAGACCAGCGTCGGCAAGCTCGACAAGAAGCGCATCCGCCTCGACATCACGGAATGGCAGACCAATAACAGCACCTTCCTTTCGACACTTTGAGTGTCTGCTGGCGCGCCGAAAACGGCGCGCCAGACCCACCAAGCAAGCGCTTGGCTTGTGAAATCGAAAAAATCAGCCATCCTTGCCGTGCCGACATCTGTCGGACTGGCGAAAGGACTGTTCCAGAGTGGTTGGCGACTGCAAATCACACTTTAGAGGGATCTAGCAGTACCACCTGCTGGCTATAGTCCGCTCAAGGATTTTTAAGAACGGGGCACACGCACACATCGGGGCGATGCATCTTTGGAGTGATTTCGGGTCGCCGCTGGCACCCGGTCATCCACAACGTTTTTAAAAGTACTCACTGCCATAACAATAATGCACATGGAGTAGCGTCGATGACCTCAGTAAACCAGTTCTGGCGCCGGGCGAAACTGCCTCTGGCGGTCAGTCTTGCTTCTTCGCTCGCCGGGCCCGCATTCGGCGTCAGTTTCAACGTCGGTGAAATCGAAGGTCAGTTCGATTCATCCCTGTCGATCGGCGCCAGTTGGTCTACCCAGAGCCCGAACAAGAACCTCATCGGCGTCAACAATGGTGGTCACGGTCTGTCGCAGACTTCCGACGACGGCCACGCCAACTTCAAGAGCGGCGAAACCTTTTCGAAGATCTTCAAGGGCATCCATGACCTTGAATTGAAATACGGCGACACCGGCGTGTTCGTCCGTGGCAAATACTGGTACGACTTCGAACTCAAGGACGAAAGCCGCGAGTTCAAGGACATCAGCGATTCGGGCCGCAAAGAGGGCGCCAAGTCGTCCGGCGGGCAGATCCTCGACGCCTTCGTCTACCACAACTACTCGATCGCCGATCAGCCGGGCTCCGTGCGTCTGGGCAAGCAGGTAGTGAGCTGGGGTGAAAGTACCTTCATCGGTGGCGGCATCAACTCGATCAACCCGATCGATGTGTCGGCGTTCCGCCGTCCAGGTGCCGAGATCAAGGAAGGCCTGATTCCGGTCAACATGTTCTACGTGTCCCAGAGCCTGACCGAAAACCTTTCGGCCGAAGCGTTCTATCAGCTGGAATGGGACCAGACCGTTGTCGATAACTGCGGCACGTTCTTCTCGCAGCCGGACATCGTTGCCGACGGTTGCAACGACAACCTGCGCGTGCTGAACAAGCGTTCGCAAATCCCGGCCATTGCCTTGGGGCCGTTGGGCGCCAACGGCGTCAACGTCAACGAGGAAGGCGTGCTGGTACGTCGTGGCCCGGATCGCGATGCCCGCGACAGCGGGCAGTGGGGCGCCTCCTTCAAGTACATGTACGAACCGCTGGACACCGAGTTTGGCGCCTACTTCATGAACTACCACAGCCGTGCGCCGATCTTCAGCGCCACCGGTGCGCCACAATCGGTCTACAACACGGCGCGCGCGCTGCCGGGGCCTTTTGCGGCACTCGCACCACTGCTGGTCGCGGGTAACTCGAATTACTTCATTGAATATCCTGAAGACATTCGTCTCTACGGCCTGAGCTTCTCCACCACCCTGCCTACCGGTACGGCGTGGAGCGGCGAGATCAGCTACCGTCCGAACGCACCGGTGCAACTGAACTCCACCGATATCCTGTTCGCCGGTGTGCGTCCGATCGGCGGCGCACTGACCAACGCTTCGATACTCAATGGCGTGCCGGGTCAGGATCTACACGGTTACGAGCGCAAGGAAATCACCCAGCTGCAGACAACGTTCACGCACTTCTTCGATCAGGTCATGGGCGCCAGCCGTCTGACCCTTGTTGGTGAAGTCGGCGCGACCTACGTCGGCGGCCTGGAAAGCCGTTCCGACAAACGTTATGGCCGCGATCCGGTATATGGCCCGGGTGAGTTGCCGGCCACTGGCGGCGTCAATACCTGCGCCAATATTCTCAACGCCAGCACCATCAATGGCGCCGGGCCTGGCTCGCCGCAGAACAACCGCAGCCGCAATTGCGACAACGACGGTTTTACCACGTCGATGTCCTGGGGCTACCGCGGTCGGGCGATCTGGGAATACAACGACGTGTTTGCGGGTGTGAACCTCAAGCCGAACGTGGCCTGGTCACACGACGTCAGCGGTTACTCGCCAGGCCCTGGCGGCAACTTCGAGGAAGGGCGCAAGGCTGTCAGCCTCGGCGTTGATGCCGAGTACCAGAACACCTATACCGCGAGCCTGGCTTACACCAACTTCTTCGACGGCAAGTACACCACCGTGGATGATCGCGACTTCGTTGCGCTCAGCTTCGGCGTGAACTTCTAAGCACTGCATTTCAGGACGAACGAATTTATGAAAATAACAAAGAGTCTGTTCCACGCCGGTGTTCTGGGCCTGTCGCTGCTGGCGACCGGTGTCATGGCCGCAGTGCCTGCTGCCGAAGCCGACAAACTGGGCAAGAGCCTGACCCCGATGGGCGCCGAAATGGCCGGCAATGCCGACGGTTCGATCCCGGCCTGGAAGCCGCTGCCGAAGAATGCGGGCAGCGTCGACAGCAAAGGTTTCCTGTCCAACCCGTACGCCAGTGAGCAACCGCTGTTCACCATCACTGCGAAGGACGCCGACAAATACAAGGACAAGCTTGCGCCGGGCCAGTACGCGATGTTCAAGCGTTACCCGGACACCTTCAAGATGCCAGTGTATCCGTCGCATCGCGGCGCCACCGTGCCGGATGAAGTGTTCGCCTCGATCAAGAAAAACGCCACCACCACCAATCTGGTGTCCGGTGGCAACGGTCTGGAAAACTTTGAAACCGCTGTACCGTTCCCGATTCCGAAAAGCGGTGTGGAAGTCATCTGGAACCACATCACCCGCTATCGCGGCGGCAGCGTGACCCGTCTGGTGACCCAGGCGACGCCACAGCCGAACGGCTCGTTCAGTCTGGTGTACTTCCAGGACCAGTTCGTGTTCCGCGACAAGATGAAGGACTACGACCCGAAAAACCCGGGCAACATCCTGTTCTACTTCAAGCAGAAAGTGACGGCGCCGGCACGTCTGGCCGGTGGTGTGTTGCTGGTGCACGAAACCCTCGACCAAGTGAAGGAGCCACGTTCGGCGTGGGTCTACAACGCCGGTCAGCGTCGTGTGCGCCGGGCGCCACAAGTGTCCTATGACGGTCCGGGTACTGCGGCGGACGGTCTGCGTACCTCCGACAACCTCGATATGTATAACGGTGCGCCGGATCGCTACGACTGGAAGCTCGAAGGCAAGAAAGAGATGTACATCGCCTCCGACAGCTACAAGCTCGACGATCCGAAGCTGAAATACGCCGACATCATCAAGGCTGGCCACATCAATCAGGATCTGGCGCGTTACGAGCTGCGCCGCGTCTGGCATGTGGTTGCAACCCTGAAAGAAGGTCAGCGCCACATCTACGCCAAACGTGACTTCTACATCGACGAAGACACCTGGCAAGCTGCGGTGATCGACCACTACGACGGTCGTGGTCAACTGTGGCGTGTGGCCGAGGCGCATGCCGAGAACTACTACGACAAGCAAGTGCCGTGGTATGCCCTGGAAACCCTCTACGACCTGCAGTCCGGCCGCTACCTGGCACTGGGCATGAAGAACGAAGAGAAGCAGGCGTATGACTTCGGCTTCACCGCCACCACCAGCGACTTCACCCCGGCTGCACTGCGTCAGGATGGTGTTCGCTAAACCGCTGTAAACGCGAGGCCGCATCCTCGTGAAAACGCCCCGACTGGTTCGGGGCGTTTTTTTGCCTGTAGTCTTTTTGTAGCCATTTGTAGCAGCAACCTTCATAACCGGTTCGTTTAAGGCTAGTCTGCGGACATCTGCAACGCCGCCAACAGCAATTCGAACAAGAGCCGGCCATGACTGATCTGTCCCCACTTCCGGGTCCCGCAAGCGTTGCCGTCGCGGCATTGGACGGGCGTTTTTTTCGCCCGCCGCTGCCCGATGGCTACGTCTTGCGACCACGCCTTTGCGAGCGCCTGCAGGCCGGGCTCGGTGGGCGCCTGTTGCTGGTCAGCGCCCCCGCCGGGTTTGGCAAGAGCTCGCTGGCGGTGGAGTTCTGCCAAAGTCTGCCGGCGCACTGGCAGAGCCTCTGGCTGGGGTTGAGCCCGCGCGACAGCGACCCCGGGCGGTTTCTCGAGCGTCTGCTCGAAGGCTTGCAAGACTACTTTCCGCAACTGGGCAGCCGCGCACTGGGCCTGCTGAAGATGCGGCAGCGCCACCAACCGTTTGCCTTCGAAGAATGGCTCGACGGTTTGCTCGATGAGCTGACGCTGCACCTCGATCCGGCCACGCCGCTGTTGCTGGTTCTCGACGATTACCATCTCGCCCAAGGGCCAGTGCTCGACCGTTGCCTGCAATTTTTCCTCAATCATTTGCCCGATGGCTTGCTGGTCATGGTTACCAGTCGGCAGCGTCCGGACTGGCATCTGGCGCGCCTGCGGCTGTCGCGGCAGTTGCTGGAGTTGCACGAGGCGGATCTGCGCCTGACCCATGACGAAGCCTTGACCCTGCTCGATCGCCACAGCACATCACTGCGTGGCGAAGCCCTGGAAAACCTCATCCAGCGCAGCGAAGGCTGGGTCGCCGGTTTGCGTTTCTGGCTGCTTGCGGTGTCCGAGGCCGGCAGCGATGCGGCGTTACCGCAAGCGCTGAACGGCGGGGAAGGGCTGATCCGCGACTATCTGCTGGAAGAAGTCATCGATTGCCTGCCCGCCGAAGTCCAGGCGTTTCTCTACGACACTGCCCCGCAGGAGCGCTTTTGCAGCGAGTTGTGCGACGCCGTTCGCGAGGCCCACGACAGCGCCGAGATCCTGCGTTTCCTGCTTGCGCATCAGGTCTTTCTGGTGCCGCTGGATGAACATGGGCACTGGTATCGTTATCACCATCTGTTTTCTGATTTGTTGCGCAGTCGGCCGATTGCTCAAGCTATGGTGCCCACCGCGACCCTGCATTTGCGCGCCTGTCGCTGGTTCAACGCTCAAGGTTTGCTCGACGAAGCGGTGGAGCAGGCCTTGCGTGCCGGCCACCTCGACGTGGCAGCGAATCTGGTACAGAACCTCTCCGAGGAGCAACTGCTCGCCGAGCAGAACGTCGGCATGCTGCTGCGCTGGAAAATGGACTTGCCCGACAGCCTGCTGATCAGTACGCCGCGGCTGATCGTCCTCTATAGCTGGGCACTGGGGCTGGCCTGCCAGCTCGATGCGGCCGAAGAACTCTCCAGCCACTTGAGCCGTTTCCTTCCGGCGCCGTCCGCCACGGCACAAAGGTCGATGCTGGCGCAATGGCTGGCGCTGAGCGGGATCATCGCTCGTGGTCGCGGCCATCGTGAATTGACCCTCAGGTATTGCAGCGAAGCCCTGGAGAGCCTTCCGGCCAAACGCTACGGTCAACGGCTGATGTGTTTGTCGACGCTGTCCAATCTGGCAATCGCCGACGGCGATCTGTGGCGCGCTCGCGGCTTGAACCGCGAATCCCTTGAGCTGGCGCAACGCGTCGGCAACCCGTTGTTCGAAGCGTTGGCGCATTACGACCGTGCCCGCGTCTTGCAGGCACGCGGCGAAATCCTCCGCGCGCTGGATGAAGTCCATCAAGGACTGGAACGCCTGCGCGGATTGTCCCCACAACGGTTATACGCGGTGCGCGCACGGCTGACGTTGTATGAAGGTTTTCTGCTGGCGATGCGCTTGCAGCCGCAAGCCGCCCGCGTGCGTCTGCTGGCCGGGATAGGCGAAGCGCGGGCCTGCCGCGATATCAGCGTGTTGATCGGTCACTGCGTGATCGCCCGCCTGGACGGCGCCACCGGCGAATTCGCCAAAGCCTTCGCCGAACTCGCCGAAGCCGAACGGCTGATGCACATCTGGGACGTGCCGCCGATCTACTATCTGGCGATGATCACGCTGGTCAAATGTGAACTGTGGCTGGCGCAGGGGCGCACCGATCTGGCCGAGGCCTGGCTGGCGCGTCTGGGCCAGACTTACACCGGCGAACGCGCCGCCGCACCACCTGAATTTCATCCACAGCTGCCGCTGCACGTTGAGTTGCAACAGGCATTGCTAGATATGATCCAGGGGCAACCGATGCTCGCCGAAGGGCGGCTGAACGTGCTGCATGAGAACGGTCAGCAAACCGGGCGACAGTTGCTCAGTGTGATGGCGTTGACCCAAAAGGTTGCTTTGCTGCTGGCAGGTGGGCGCGAGCCGGAAGCGCGCAAGGCGTTGGGCCAGGCGCTGGAAGCCGCGGCAGGGGGTGTGCTGCAACCGTTCGATGCTTTGGTGAAAAGACATGCCGACTGGTTACGCGGACATTTACAGGCTTCACCAGCGCTGGCGGGGCAGCAGTTGCTCGAACACTTTCCACCTGCCACACCCCGTCCAGCCGCCGAGTCAGCGACCACCGAACAACTCAGCAGTCGGGAGCTGGCAGTGTTACGTCTGATCGCGCAGGGTTGTTCGAATCAGGAAATCAGCGAGCAGTTGTTCATTTCGCTGCATACCGTGAAAACCCACGCTAGCCATATCAACAGTAAATTGGGGGTTGAGCGGCGGACGCAAGCAGTGGCGCGGGCCAAAGAATTGGGGTTAATGGTCTAGCGGCGGTAAAATCCGGAATCTTCCGTTTTCGACGTTGTTGAACAATGCTCAGGATTCCCCATGACCGTTCCAGGCCCAGCACTTATCCGCGAAACCTTCCCCGTCGGCCCGCTACAGTGCAACTGCACCATCATCGGTGACCCGATCACCAAAAAGGCCATCGTCGTTGACCCGGGCGGCAATCCGGACCTGATTATGGCGCGCCTCGACGCGCTGGGTCTGAAAGTGGTCAGCATCATCCACACCCACGCGCATCTCGATCATTTTCTCGCCTCTGGCCAGATGAAAGAGAAAACCGGCGCGACCCTGCATTTGCACAAGGATGACCAGTTTTTGTGGGACAACCTTGAGATGCAGTGCCAGATGTTCGGTGTGCCCTATACCCCGGTGCCGTCGCCGGATCGCTGGCTCAGCGATGACGAAGAATTGGCCTGTGGTTGCGGCGTGGCGCTGCATACGCCGGGTCATACGCCAGGTTCCATGAGCTTTTGGTTTTCCGAGGCTAAGCTGTTGATTGCCGGCGACACGCTGTTTCGTCGCGGCGTAGGGCGCACGGATTTGTGGGGCGGCGATCAGGCGACCATCGTGCGTTCGATCAAGCAGCGGCTGTACACCCTGGACGAAGACGCAATCGTCGTTGCCGGGCATGGTCCGGACACGCGTCTGGGCGATGAGATGCGCGAAAACCCGTTTGTGCGGGCCTAAATATTTTGTCACGAGTGTGCGGCGGAATTTTTGTGCATTGTCAGGATCCAACGCCCGCAGAGGTCCATTGCCAAACGGCCGCTGCATCACAGAATGCAAAAGTAGGAGCTCTCAATGTTCACCAAGCGTCGTTTGATTATTGTCGCTACTGCCGTGGCCTTGCTGTCCGGCTGCGCCTCGCCCAACCCGTATGACAATCAGGGCCAGGCCGACGGTGGCTCCCAAGGCATGAGCAAAACCGCCAAGTACGGTGGCCTGGGTGCGCTGGCTGGTGCCCTGGCGGGTGCTGCCATCGACCATAACAACCGTGGCAAGGGCGCCTTGATCGGTGCGGCCGTGGTGGGTGCTTCGGCGGCCGGTTACGGTTACTACGCTGACAAGCAGGAAGCCAAGCTGCGTGCGAGCATGGCCAACACCGGAGTTGAAGTGCAGCGTCAGGGCGATCAGATCAAGCTGATCATGCCGGGCAACATCACGTTCGCTACCGATTCGGCGAACATCGCGTCGAGCTTCTATCAGCCGCTGAACAATCTGGCCAACTCGCTGAAAGAGTTCAACCAGAACCAGATCGAAATCGTCGGCTACACCGACAGTACCGGCAGCCGCCAGCACAACATGGATTTGTCCCAGCGTCGTGCGCAGAGTGTGGCGACCTACCTGACCTCGCAAGGCGTCAGCGGTGCCAATCTGTCGGCCCGTGGTGCCGGTCCGGATAATCCGATTGCCAGCAACGGCGACGTCAATGGCCGTGCGCAGAACCGTCGGGTTGAAGTCAACCTGAAAGCGATTCCTGGCCAGCAGTATGGTGGCCAGCAGCAACAGCCGGGCACCGTTCAGCAGTATCCGTAAGCGATTGCCTGAATGAAGAAATGCCCGGTCCTGTGATCGGGCATTTTTTTGTCTGGCCTGTTATGGCCTCATCGCGGGCAAGCCCGCTCCCACAGGTATTGGTGGTGTACACAAAACCTGTGTTCCACACATCACCCTGTGGGAGCGGGCTTGCCCGCGATGAGGCCATCACTGGCGATACAAATCGGCGGATACAAAAAAGCCCCCGGACAACAACATTGTCCGGGGGCTTTTTCTTTGGTGCGAAGACTGATTACTTCTTCAAACCATAATGCTCATCGAGCATGCCCGGCGAGTTCGGGGCTTTCGGTGCGTAATCACGCGGTGGTTCCTGATCGCGCGGTGGCGTCAGGCGTTCGCGTGGTGCCTGCGCCGCGTCGGCGTGCAAGGCAGCGATCAGGCGTTGGCGGGTTTGCTCGTCCAGGGCCAGACGATTGGCGCCCTCGGCGAGGTGATCCTGCACTTCCTGATAGCTCTGGGTCAGTTTCTTGACCAGCATCGCGGTGCTGTTGAAGTGGGTGACCACCTCGTTTTGATAACTGTCGAAACGCTCCTGGATATCATCCAGTTGACGCTGCGTACGGCTCGGCGCGGCGTTTGGTGCAACGCGCGCGATCAGGAATCCAATGGCGACACCCACAACCAGGGCAAGAGTCGGTAACAACCAAACTAAGAGCGAGTGTTCCACGAGTCCTTCCTCTATAAACGGCTTTGCTTTACGTTAACGGCTCGAACCTGCGCTGTATACCGCGATTCACTCGCAATAGATTGGCACAGACAATTTGCTAGACGAGTCGACCCGATTCGAGGTCACGGAGTTCCTTCCTTGCTGATGCGTGAAACCCCTGTAGTGATTGACGGCCCGGTGGGTCAACTTGAGTCCCTGTACCTGGATAACGAGCAGCCGCGAGGCATTGCGCTGATCTGCCATCCGAACCCGGTGCAGGGCGGCACCATGCTCAACAAGGTCGTCTCGACCCTGCAGCGCACCGCGCGCGACGCGGGTCTGATCACCTTGCGCTTCAACTATCGCGGCGTCGGCGCCAGCGAAGGGACGCACGACATGGGCACCGGCGAAGTCGATGACGCCCAGGCTGCCGCCGCATGGCTGCGGGAAAAACACCCGGATCTGCCGCTGACCCTGTTCGGTTTTTCCTTCGGCGGATTTGTTGCAGCAAGTCTCGGCGGGCGCCTCGAAGCGCAAGGCGTGCCGCTCAAGCACCTGTTCATGGTTGCCCCGGCGGTGATGCGTCTTGGCGAACAGGATCCACTGCCACAACACGGCGAACTCACCGTGATCCAGCCAGAAACCGACGAAGTCATCGATCCGCAACTGGTTTACGACTGGTCGGAACAACTCCTGCGCCCCCATGAGCTGCTGAAAGTGGCAGAATGCGGACACTTTTTTCATGGCAAGCTGACCGATCTCAAGGATCTGATCCTGCCGCGTCTTTCGAATTGATTGCAGTCTGACAAGCGATTACCCATGACGAACCGTACCCGCATCCTCACCGGCATCACCACCACCGGCACGCCGCACCTGGGCAACTACGCCGGCGCCATCCGCCCGGCGATTCTCGCCAGCCGCGACAGCAATGCCGATTCGTTCTACTTCCTGGCCGACTACCACGCCCTGATCAAATGCGATGACCCGCTGCGCATTCAGCGCTCGCGTCTGGAAATCGCCGCGACCTGGCTGGCCGGTGGCCTCGACGTCGATCGCGTGACCTTCTACCGTCAGTCCGACATCCCGGAAATCCCTGAACTGACCTGGCTGCTGACCTGCGTCGCCGCCAAGGGATTGCTCAACCGTGCCCACGCCTACAAGGCCTCGGTGGACAAGAACGTCGAGACCGGCGAAGACCCGGATGCCGGCATCACCATGGGCCTCTACAGCTATCCGGTGCTGATGGCGGCGGACATTCTGATGTTCAACGCGCACAAGGTGCCGGTCGGTCGCGACCAGATCCAGCACGTGGAAATGGCCCGGGATATCGGCCAGCGCTTCAACCACTTGTTTGGTCAGGGCAAAGAATTCTTCACCATGCCCGAAGCGCTGATCGAGGAAAGTGTGGCGACGTTGCCAGGCCTCGACGGTCGCAAGATGTCGAAGAGCTACGACAACACCATCCCGTTGTTCTCCAGCGCCAAAGAAATGAAGGACGCGATTTCGCGGATCGTCACCGACTCCAAAGCTCCAGGCGAAGCCAAGGATCCGGACAACTCGCACCTGTTCACTCTGTTCCAGGCCTTCGCCACGCCGGCGCAATCCGACGAATTCCGCAGCGAACTGTTGGGCGGTCTGGGTTGGGGCGAGGCGAAGAACCGTCTGTTCCAGTTGCTCGACAACCAACTCGGCGAGGCTCGCGACAAGTATCACCAGTTGATCGAGCGTCCGGCTGATCTGGAAGACATCCTGCAGATCGGCGCGAAAAAGGCCCGTGCCGTGGCGACGCCGTTCCTCAACGAACTGCGCGAAGCCGTTGGCCTGCGTTCCTTCGTCAATCAGGTGCAGGTCGCTGCGACCACCAAGAAGAAAGCCGCGAAAGCCGCACGCTTCGTCAGCTTCCGTGAAGACGACGGCAGCTTCCGTTTCCGTCTGCTGGCGGCCGATGGCGAACAACTGCTGCTGTCGCGCAACTTCGCCGACGGCAAAACCGCCGGCCAGGTGACCAAGCAACTGCAATCCGGCCAGCCTTTGGACGTGCGCAGCGAAGACCTGAGCTTCAGCGTGTGGCTGGAAGGCGAGTGCGTCGGCGACAGCCCGGCGTTCGCCGATGTTGCTGCGCGGGATGCGGCCGTCGAGGCCTTGCGGATCGCTCTGACACCGGTTCAGGAATAATCAACGGGCCGGCCCGACCAAGGGCTGATTGCCATTCCCACGGGCCGTCGCTACAGTGACGGCCCGTTTTTGTTGCCTTGCTAACGAATTATGACGCCCCTAGAACGATACCAAGCTGATCTGAAACGCCCGGACTTCTTCCATGATGCCGCGCAGGAAACTGCTGTGCGTCATTTGCAGCGCCTGTACGAGGATCTGATCGCCGCCGATCAGAACAAGCCGGGCCTGCTGAGCAAACTGTTTGGCAAAAAGGATCAGACCCCGGTCAAGGGCCTGTATTTCTGGGGCGGCGTGGGTCGCGGCAAAACTTACCTGGTCGACACCTTCTTCGAAGCGCTGCCGTTCAAGGAAAAGACCCGCACCCACTTCCACCGCTTCATGAAGCGTGTGCACGAAGAGATGAAAACCCTCGGCGGCGAGAAAAACCCGCTGACCATCATCGCCAAGCGTTTTGCGACTGAGTCGCGGGTCATCTGCTTCGATGAGTTCTTCGTTTCCGACATCACCGACGCGATGATCCTCGGCACGCTGATGGAAGAGCTGTTCAAGAACGGCGTGACCCTGGTCGCGACCTCGAATATCGTCCCGGACGGTCTGTACAAGGACGGCCTGCAGCGTGCGCGCTTCCTGCCAGCCATCGCGCTGATCAAGCAGAACACCGATATCGTCAACGTCGACAGCGGCGTCGACTACCGTCTGCGTCACCTCGAACAAGCGGAACTGTTCCACTATCCGCTCGACGAAGCCGCGCACGAAAGTCTGCGCAAGAGCTTCAAGGCGCTGACACCGGAATGCACGGCGGCGGTGGAAAACGATGTGTTGATCATCGAAAACCGCGAAATCCGCGCCCTGCGTACCTGCGATGACGTGGCCTGGTTCGACTTCCGCGAACTGTGCGACGGCCCGCGTAGCCAGAACGATTACATCGAGTTGGGCAAGATCTTTCACGCTGTGTTGCTCAGCGGTGTCGAGCAGATGAGCGTCACCACCGACGACATCGCCCGACGCTTCATCAACATGGTCGACGAGTTCTACGACCGTAACGTCAAGCTGATCATTTCTGCTGAAGTCGAGCTGAAGGATCTGTACACCGGTGGACGTTTGAACTTCGAGTTCCAGCGCACGCTGAGCCGTCTGCTGGAGATGCAATCGCACGAATTCCTGTCGCGGGCGCACAAGCCTTAAACAGAATCGGCAAAGAAAAAGGGCCTGCGATTGCAGGCCCTTTTTTATGCGCTGAAGAAAAATTCGAGTGCGCCGCGACCCCTGTGGGAGCTGGCTTGCCAGCGATAGCGGTTTGTGAGCGAAATGAATATCGCCTGACACGACGCCATCGCTGGCAAGCCAGCTCCCACAGGTTTTGTATTTGCTTCGGGGGGGTTAAGCAGCCTGCTGAAACTGCTGCCGATACTGGTTCGGTGACAACTCGGTGTGCTGGCGGAACAATCGCGCAAAGAAGCTCGCATCGTCGTAACCGACTTCATAGCTGATGGTCTTGATGCTCTTGCGACTGCCGGACAGCAAGCCTTTGGCCGTCTCGATGCGCAGACGTTGCAGGTAGTGCAGCGGCTTGTCGCCCGTCGCGGTCTGGAAGCGGCGCATGAAATTGCGGATGCTCATGCCGTGCTCGCGGGCCACGTCTTCGAAGCGGAACTTGTCGGCGAAGTGCTCTTCGAGCCAGTGCTGAATCTGCAGGATGATCACGTCCTGATGCAGCTTCTGGCCGCCGAAACCGATACGTCCCGGCGAATAGCTGCGCTGCACTTCATAGAGGATGTCGCGGGCCACGGCTTGCGCCACGTTGGCCCCGCAGAAGCGTTCGATCAGGTAGATGTAGAGGTCACACGCCGAAGTAGTGCCGCCGGCGCAATACAGGTTGTCGGCGTCCGTCAGGTGTTTGTCCTGATTGAGGTAAACCTTCGGGAAGCGCTCGGCGAAGGCATTGAAGAAGCGCCAGTAGGTGGTCGCTTCCTTGCCGTTGAGCAGCCCGGCCTCGGCCAGCCAGAACACCCCGGTGGCTTCGCCGCACAGCACCGCGCCGCGCGCATGCTGCTCGCGCAACCATGGCAGGACTTGTGGATAACGGCTGCAAAGCGTATCGAAATCGTCCCAGAACGCTGGAAGGATGATCACGTCGGCGTTTTCCAGGCCGCCGTCCACCGGCATCACGACGTCACTGAAACTGTTCACCGGTTTGCCGTCAGGGCTGACGAGGCGGGTTTCGAACGCCGGTGTCAGGCCGTGGCCCAGTTGTTTGCCGTAACGCAGGCTGGCCAGATGGAAGAAATCCTTGGCTTGCATGAGAGTGGAGGCGAAAACCCGGTCGATAGCCAGGATGCTGACGCGCCGCAAGGGCGTGGAGACTTGCTTAGACATAATTCAACTTTTGTTTTGTTTTTATAAGGGAAAGTGGTCACCAGACGGCTGGATCGTCTTATTTTTTGTCGGATGTGTCCAGTGTCCTGTATCGGAGGCGAGGCTTAGTCTCTGAAGGTCATAACCCTCCAACAAGAAAGAAAGGTGCCGCATGATCCCCAGAACCTTGTTCAGCTCCGAGCACGAATTGTTCCGCGACAGCGTACGAACCTTCCTCGAAAAAGAGGCCGTGCCGTTCCATGCTCAGTGGGAAAAACAAGGCCATATCGACCGCAAGCTGTGGAACAAGGCAGGGGAGGCGGGGATGCTCTGCTCGCATCTGCCGGAAGAATACGGCGGGCTGGGGGCGGATTTTCTCTACAGCGCGGTGGTGATCGAAGAAGTCGGTCGATTGGGCCTGACCGGGATCGGTTTCTCACTGCATTCGGACATCGTTGCACCGTACATCCTGCATTACGGCAGTGAAGCGCTGAAGCACAAATACCTGCCGAAACTGATCTCGGGCGAAATGGTCACGGCCATTGCCATGACCGAGCCGGGTGCCGGCTCCGACCTGCAGGGCGTGAAGACCACCGCTGTGCTGGACGGCGATGAATATGTGATCAACGGTTCGAAAACCTTCATCACCAACGGCTTTCTCGCCGATCTGGTCATCGTCGTCGCCAAGACCGATCCGAAGGCCGGCGCCAAGGGCACCAGCCTGTTTCTGGTCGAGGCGAATACGCCGGGCTTCGAGAAGGGCAAGCGCTTGGAGAAGGTCGGTATGAAGGCCCAGGACACGTCGGAATTGTTCTTCCAGGACGTGCGTGTGCCGAAGGAGAACCTGTTGGGTCAGGCCGGGGCAGGGTTTGCCTATTTGATGCAGGAGCTGCCGCAGGAACGTTTGACCGTGGCGATCGGCGGTCTGGCCTCAGCCGAGGCTGCGCTGAAGTGGACGCTGGATTACACCCGTGATCGCAAGGCGTTCGGCAAGGCGATTGCCGATTTCCAGAACACGCGCTTCAAGCTGGCGGAGATGGCAACTGAAATCCAGATCGGTCGAGTGTTCGTCGATAAATGTCTGGAACTGCACCTGCAAGGCAAGCTCGACGTGCCGACGGCGGCGATGGCGAAATACTGGGGCACCGACCTGCAATGCAAGGTGCTCGACGAGTGCGTGCAGTTGCACGGCGGTTACGGCTTCATGTGGGAATACCCGGTAGCCCGGGCGTGGGCGGATGCGCGCGTGCAGCGGATTTATGCCGGCACCAATGAAATCATGAAGGAGATTATTGCGCGGTCGCTGTAATACAGCGTGATCGTTCCCACGCTCTGCGTGGGAATGCCGCCGGGGAGACGCTCCGCGTTCCGCTGTGGATGTGACGCGGAGCGTCACGGGATGCATTCCCACGCGGAGCGTGGGAACGATCAGGCGGGAAGGGTGGGGTGGTGGATCAAGGTGCAGGGTTCGGATGATCCTTGTGAATCGCCTCGATCCCCGCCAGCACTTCATCGGAAAGCTTCAGATCGAAGCTGGCAATGTTGCTGTCCAGTTGCTCAAGCGTCGTCGCGCCAATGATGTTGCTGGTGACGAACGGTTGCTGAGTGACGAACGCCAACGCCATTTGCGCCGGATCCAGACCGTGCTCTCGGGCCAGCGCGACATAACGGCTGCACGCTGCTTCCGATTGCGCATTGAAATAGCGGCTGAAGCGGCTGTAAAGGCTCAGGCGACCTTTTGGCGGACGCGCACCACCTTCGTACTTGCCCGACAGGAAGCCGAACGCCAGCGGCGAATAGGCGAGCAACCCGCACTGTTCGCGAATGGCGACTTCCGCCAGGCCGACTTCAAAGCTGCGGTTTAGCAGGTTGTACGGGTTCTGGATCGACACCGCACGCGGCCAGCCACGAGCTTCGGCCAAGGCGAGAAAACGCATGGTGCCCCATGGTGTTTCGTTGGACAGGCCGATGTGGCGGATCTTGCCGGCCTTAACCTGCTCGTCGAGTGCTTCGAGGGTGTCTTCGAGCGGGGTGAGGTTGGCTTCGATCTTGTGTTTGTAGCCCAACTGTCCGAAAAAGTTGGTGCTGCGCTCAGGCCAGTGCAACTGGTAGAGATCGATGTAATCGGTCTGCAGGCGCTTAAGGCTGGCATCCACCGCTGCGGTGATGTGCTGGCGGTTGTGGCGCAGGTTTTTGTCGCGGATGTAGTCGATGGTGTTGCCTGGGCCTGCAATCTTGCTGGCGAGGATCCAGTCGGCGCGGTCGCCACGACTTTTGAAGTAATTGCCGATGTAGCGCTCGGTCGTGGCGTAGGTTTCGGCTTTTGGCGGCACCGGATACATTTCGGCGGTGTCGATGAAATTGATCCCGGCCTCTTTGGCCCGTTCGATCTGCGCGAAGGCTTCAGCTTCAGTGTTTTGCTCGCCCCAAGTCATGGTGCCGAGGCAGATTGCACTCACGTTCAGGTCGGTACGGCCTAGCTGGC
>NZ_JBIUVJ010000030.1:45294-61854 GCF_044742875.1 Pseudomonas sp. NPDC087817 | reverse complement strand
AGGAAGATGCTGATGATCGCGTTGTCCTCAGGCGTCGCGGTTTCGACCGTCGCCAGTTTGTGGAAGCGCATGGTCGAACCGTTGTTGATCATGAAGTGATCGCTGCCGTCGGTTTCGATCACGTCACCGAAAGGGGCGAAGGCTTCTTTGGTCAGCGGTTCAATCTGTAGTGTGCGCATGCTGTTCTTATCCGAATTCTGTGTTGTTAGAACTATCGCCATCGTCGGAACGCCGCCCGGGGCAAGCCCGCTCCCACAGTGGACTGTGGCGTTCACAAAACCTGTGGGAGCTGGCTTGCCAGCGATTGGGTTCAACCTTATTTAGCGACCTTGCCGAGAACGCGCAGGCGACTCACACCGCCATCCGGGAACACGTTCAAACGGATGTGGGTGATCGGCCCCAGTGCCTTGATCTGCTCGACGAAGGTGTGTTCGGCGTGCATTTCCAGCTTCTGGCTTGGCAGCAGTTCGCGCCAGAACAGCGATTGGGTTTCGATCTGGCTGGCGGTGCCGCCCTTGACGAAAGCGCCCTGGATCGAGCAGGTGTCCGGGTAGTTGCCCTTGAAGTGCAGGGTGTCGACGACGATCTTCTCGATCTCGCCCGGGTGGCCCAGCGCGACGATCACCCAGTCATTGCCTGGCGTGCGACGACGTGCTGTTTCCCAGCCGTCGCCCATGTTGATGCCACGGCCCGGGTTGAGGATGTTGCTCATGCGACCGAAGTGTTCGTCGGAGCAGGCTAGGGCGCGGCCACCGTTGAGGGCTGCTGCCAGATCGACCTGTTCGTTGTCGCCAACAGCGGACCAGTCGCGGAACGGAATGCCGTACACGCGCAGACGGGCGACACCGCCATCCGGGTAGATGTTGAAGCGCAGGTGGCTGAAGGCCTTGTCGTTGCTGATTTCGTGGTAGTGGTGGCTGTTGCCCTGCAGCTCGACGGCCGACAGCACTTCAGTCCACTGGGTGTTTTCGTCAGGCTCGCCCGAGGCCAGGAAGCACGCTTCCAGAGACGCCGATGGCGGGAAGTTGCCGGTGAAGAATGAAGTGTCGATGTCCACGCCTTTGATCGAGCCCGGAACGCCCAGGCGGATTACGGCGCTGTCGAAGCCTTCGAAGCGCTTGCGGCGCGATTCCCAGCCGTCCATCCACTTGCCGTTGTCATCGAACACACCCTCCTTCCACACGGCCGGGGTTGGCTGAAACAGACGATTGGCGTCTGCGAACCAGTCATCGGTGACCGAGATGATTTTGGTGCCCAGACGGGCATCGGCCAGGTTGACGAACTTCTCGAAAGGTACGGCGTAAGCTTTCATTCTTCTTGTCTGCCTTTAATAAGTTGGCTGGGGATGCTTGCAAGACCCTGGGTACTCTCCGCGTTTGATGTACTCGGGTCAGGCTTGCTAAAGAGTCAGTAAACGGAACAGGGCGATCTTGTTGATCTCCGCCAGCGCGCATTTGAACTCGGTGTCGACCGAATTGTGAATGCGCGTTTCGAACGCCGCGAGGATCTGATGCCGGTTGCTGCCTTTTACCGCCATGATGAAGGGAAACTTGAACTTGGCTTTGTAGGCGTCGTTCAGCTCGGTGAAGCGAGAAAACTCTTCGGCCGTGCATTGGTGAATACCGGCGCCAGCCTGTTCATTGGTGCTGGCTTCGGTCAATTGGCCCTGGACGGCAGCTTTGCCGGCCAGGTCCGGGTGAGCGTTGATCAACGCGAGTTGACTGGCGTGATCGGCGCTCAACAGGATGTCGCTCATGCGCTGGTGCAGGGTTTCGATCTCGTCGATCGACGCGTCTGCGCCCAGGTCGTAGGCCTTCTCGGCCACCCATGGCGAATGTTCGTAGATGTCGGCAAAGGCTTTGACGAAGGCGTCGCGGCTCAGGGTCGATGGTTGCAGGGTTTGAAAGCGGCTCATTTGGCGGCCCCTTGGTACGGCTGGGTTTCGTGCCAGTGGCGCGCGATGTCGACGCGACGGCTGAACCACACCTGTTCATGACTTTTGGCGTATTCGATGAAGCGCTTGAGCGAAGCGAGGCGACCCGGGCGGCCGATCAGGCGGCAGTGCAGACCGATCGAGAGCATTTTCGGCGCTTCGGCACCTTCGGCGTAGAGCACGTCGAACGCGTCTTTGAGGTATTCGAAGAAATCGTCACCCTTGTTGAAGCCCTGCACTTGCGTGAAGCGCATGTCGTTGGTGTCGAGGGTGTACGGGATCACCAGATGCGGCTTGCCGGTCGGGTTGTTCGGTTCCCAGTAGGGCAGGTCGTCGTCGTAGGTGTCGCAGTCGTAGAGAAAACCACCTTCTTCCATCACCAGACGACGGGTGTTCGGACCGGTGCGACCGGTGTACCAGCCCAGCGGGCGCTCGCCGGTGAGTTCGGTGAGGATGCGGATCGCTTCGAGCATGTGCTCGCGCTCCTGCGCTTCGTCCATGTACTGGTAGTCGATCCAGCGGTAGCCGTGGCTGCAGATCTCGTGGCCGGCTTCGACCATCGCGCGGATCACATCCGGGTGGCGCTGGGCGGCCATGGCGACGGCGAAGATGGTCAGCGGAATGTCGAATTCCTTGAACAGTTTGAGGATCCGCCAGACGCCGGCACGGCTGCCATACTCGTAAAGCGATTCCATGCTCATGTTGCGCGCGCCTTGCAGCGGCTGGGCGGCAACCATCTCGGACAGGAAGGCTTCGGATTCTTTGTCACCGTGCAGAATATTGCGCTCGCCGCCTTCTTCGTAATTGAGTACGAAGGACAGGGCGATGCGCGCATTGCCCGGCCAGTGTGGGTGAGGAGGGTTACTGCCGTAACCGATCAGGTCGCGTGGGTAGTCAGCGCTCACTGCAGTCTTCCTTCTTATTCGTTGACAGGTTGTGTAACGGCCCGGCGGTGAGTGTGCAGGCTGGCGTCACAGCGATGGGCTGATTGTATACAACTTTATTCTCAATTTGTAAGCCTGAATTTTCGCAATTTTCACCGACTGTCATCTTTTGCTGTTAACGGCGTCAGCCTGCAAGAAACCTGCCTGACCAGTCAGCTAATGGATAGGAGGTTCAATGATCAGGCGCTTCGCTGGCAGAACGCGGGGAAAGTCCCGGATGGCGGGGGTGATGTGAAAAATGTCGTTTTTATTGTGTACAATTTTTTTGAAAAGTGTCTTAATCAGTCGCTCACCGCAACTTTTCGTGCTTCGAAATGGTGCGGTCTCCTTTTTATCTGACTTCGGGAGGCGCGAGGTCTGACTGCTCTTTGCGGCCAGGCGCGCAGAATCAATGGGACGTTTGACTACACACGTTTTGGACGCTGCACACGGTTGCCCGGGCAGTTCGATCAAGGTCGAGCTGTACCGCGTTGAAGGTTCGCAACTGGAATTGGTCGCCAGTGCCGTAACCAACAGCGATGGCCGGGTCGATGCACCGCTGCTGCAAGGTGATGACTATCGCACCGGCGTTTATCAGGTTCAGTTCCATGCGGGCGATTACTACCGCGCCCGTGGCGTGCAACTGCCGGAACCGGCGTTTCTGGACGTGGTGGTGCTGCGTTTCGGCATCTCTGCCGAACAGGATCACTACCACGTGCCATTGCTGATCTCGCCTTACAGCTATTCCACGTATCGGGGCAGCTGACCCCCAAGCAGCTGCCCCCACCGGGAAGCGACTGCGCATATAGCTTCTTTGGTCTTTCGCCCGCTCACACTGCGGGCTTTTTTTCGCCTGTTGAACGGGGGGCGGGGTGACTCTCTATTGGATTTTCGTGAGATTCATGTGGCTGGGCGATCACCGCTGAACGTATCCGGATGATGATCCGATAAGGTCTCGCTTTCGCCGGCGAGACGCGGGCGCTTGCCTGGGCCTGACTCGTCTGCCTGCGATTCCTCGGCCAGTCGTCGATTATTCGTCGGCGTATGCTCGGCGGCGCTTGTGGCGTCCGCTACTTTGCGGCGCCAGCGATTTGTTCCGGGAATCTGTTCAACCCGTTCGCCGGAAGGTTTCAGTTCGCTGGCAAAAGTCTGCTGATACTCACCCTCGGCGTTTTTGCCGACCATGACGGTGCCTTCAGCCGTATCGACATAGGTTTTGCGGTGCTTGTCATAGCGGAGGCCCAGCGCTGACGCCGCCGGGTCTGATAGCCGCGCGGCGAGATGAGGCGCGAGAGCGCTGGGTGTTTTCGCGGATGCGCGCGCGGTGATGGCCGCAGGAGAAAGGCTTGCTGGCGAGTCCGCCGAAAGCCAGGCCGGCAGTTCAAAGCGCCACGATGACTGACCGCTGATCTTATGCAAAAAAGGTCCGGGCAAGTCCGGTGTGAAGTCGAAAGGCACTTGATAGCGGCCATCCTGTTGGCGTTCAACCAGAAAATGGCCCTCGTTTTCGATATAGGCATACGTCTTGCCATCCGGACTGATGAACAGATCGCTGTCGGTCGTCAGTGCCCGCAACAGATGCACTTGATCCGCCGGCCAGGTAATCGATCGCCGAGCGTTATCCGGCGTTGGCCACGACGTTGCGGGCCTATTGCTTACGGAAACCGCCGAGACCGGGTTGTTTTCGTCTGTACTTTCACGAGCGCGTGCAAAGGGCTGATCTGCTGCGGGAAAGACGGAGTCAGTGCTGCCGGCAATTCTGTGAGTGCCGTCAAGCGTCTCAGTCACAGGCCGCGCAGGGGGCGTGGACGAGTCAGGTGAAACGGTGCCAGGGAGTTTTTTCGGTGTTTTGGCCATTCTTTTTCGCTCGATATTCGTGATGGGTCCGGGTTACGCACTGCACGTCGCAGTGCGCCTGAAACAGGTGTGCCTGCCGCTGAACGTCAGCCCTCTCTCACAATGAAGAGCAACGTCTGTTGCGCAGAGACTGGCTGCGTACCGCCGACCAGATAGACGACCTTGCCGGGCTCGAGCATCTGGCTCCATTTCGATTTCTCGACCCTGCTCCTGAAGCCTTCGCCGGTCAGTTCAGAAGCCGGGTCCATGGCTCGATACAGCGTGCCGTCGGCAGCGCTGGGGCGAAATCTGAGGACGAATACGCTGTCGAGGTTTTCCCGTTTGAAGAGCAACGCGTCATCGCTGAACATGCGGCTGGTGCGATCGACCGTATACCCGCTGTGTTCGAGGAGGTCGCTGAACATCGCGCGCAAACTGGCGCCCGGCGTGTCCAGCGCGTCGCGCCATTGCTGGTGAAATCGGCTGGTATCGAAATCGAGTCGCTGGAAGGCTTCGCCGGACGGCAGCGGGAGCACAAGGTTGTGCCCCAGCAGATCGACGCTGGGCTGTGCCGGCAGGATGGGCAGCAGCAACAATGGGTCGGCCAGTTCAGGCCTCGGTGCGGTCGAGGTGGTTCTGTTTTCCCAGTGATACAGCGTGTCGAAGAGAATGCGCAGGCCATCACCGTTGATGACTTCGGATTGATTCGCCTGATTGAACACGGTTCTGGCGATAGCATTCGACGACTGCTGCGACAAATCCAGAAAGGTTTTACCGACATACCCGGTCAGCGATCCCTCAAACGGGCGTTGCTCCACGATTGCCCAGGCATCATTGGTCTTAACCGCCCATTTTGGTTGCAGAGACAGGTCGGTCTGCAACATTTGCTCGAAGGCGTCGTATCGGCCAGGGGTGAAGAGCGGGTTTTCCAGATAGACGAGCAGCGTATCGGCCTGCATCCGCTGCGGCACGATCACATAGTGCAGGCCGTCTATTTCGATAGAGTCATTCCACTCCGGTTTGCTGGTTTTGCCCCAGCTTCTCCAGGCTCCGGTCGAGGGCTGTGCATCAGGTGTAAGGCCGGACGACGGACGTGCCAGCGTGGGTTGTTGAGGGGCGGACAGGCGCGCACGTTTGCTGGGCCCCGGCAACTGCTCGTCGTCCGGTCGGGTTCGCCAGCGTTTGCTTCCTGGAATCTGCTCGACCCGCGCGCCGAGCGAGTTGCGCTCATGGGCGGAGGCTTGCTGATAGCCGCCCTCCGGATGTTTGCGCACCATAAAGGTTGTGCCGTCTTCCATGTCGACATAGGTGGCTTTGCGTTTGTCATAGCGCATGCCGTCCCAGGTGGTTTGCGCGTTGGTCAGCCAGGCCGCCTGATCGGCGGGCAAAGGGCGTGGCGGTGACGGATTTGCAGCTGTCTCGACACTCACCGCCGCGGGCACGGGCCGAGCGGATGGCGCGGGGCGCCAGTAGGCTTGCCCCTCGACTTGCGTGAGCAGCGGACCCGCTTCGCCGAGGCCCTCTGGCCAGTGCATGCGGTAGCGGCCATCGGCTTGACGGTCGACGCGAAAGTAGCCTTCGTCGGCGATGTGGGCATAGGTATCGCCGTCCGGGCTTTCGTACAACCCGCGGGGGTTGCTGATTGCGCGCAACAAGTGAGCGTTTTTGGCCGGCCAGGTGATTGCGCGCATATTGGCTTCCAGCAACGCGGCGACAGTCTCCGGCAGATTGCTGATGGTAACCCCTGGCGGCTGCTGGTTTGCGTTTGGCGAAGGATTCCCGGCGTCAGAGTGAGGGGCGCGAATGATCGAACCTATCGGGTCGGAACCGCCGGTATGCGGAAGATGCCCGGCAGGCTCATGAGTAACGATTCGGGTAACCTCCACAGACGTGTCGGGTGCAGAGGTGATAGGGATTTTTTTCGGTGGTTTGGCCATACAGGTTTTCTCTTCAATTGGACTGCTGCAGCGCAGTGGGCGAGTGAGGCAGTGGACGCTCGGTCTACGGTCATCCCTCTCTCACCATGAACAGCGTCGGTTTGCCCGGGGCGATCTCTTGCGTGCCGCCCACCAGGTATACGATCTGGTTCTGCGCCAGATGGGTGGTCAATGTCTGTCGGGACACGTGGCTGAGTTTTGCCAGGAAGGCCGGGCTGGACATTTCCGCGCCGGGCACGCTGTAACGGGCAATCGTGCTGCCAGTGACGCGTGGCAGTTTCAGGACGAATATCGCGGCGACGCCTTCGCGGTGAAACAGCAAGGCGCCTTCGCTCATCGCCCGCGGGGTCGTATTGATGACGTAACCGTTCTGCCGCAGGACTGTGCTGAATAACGTGCGCAGGCTGGCACCCGTCGGGGCCGCTGCGTAGGTGCCCCATTCGAGAGGGAACTGTTGCGGGTCAAAGTCGATTCGCTGCAAAAAACGGGGAGAGGGCGCGGGCAAAGAAAGTACGCCTCCCGGCACCATGGTGAACGGCTGAACAGGCAGGGGCGGTAGCATCAGCAGCGGATCCATGAGCCCGCGCATAGGCGCTTCGTTGTTGATGCGATCCATCCAGTGGCGAAAGGTCAGGGTCATCACCGAAAGGCCATGCCCGGTCACCGTGCCCAAGGGGTGACTCTGGTCGAACACGGCGCGCGCCAGGTTGCTCTGCGAGTGATCGGAGAGGTATTTGAACGAATTGGCGACGTACTGCTTGAGAGGCATTTCAAACGGGAAATGGTTCTCCAGCACCCTCCATTGGCCATCGCGGTGTAGCGCCCATTTCGGCTGGCGCGAGGGCTCAAGGCGAAGCATCTGTTCAAACGCGTCGTAGCGCCCGGGCGCAAAGCCTGGGTGTTGCAAATAGACCAGGCCCGTAACGGGATGGATGCCTTGATCCACGATTGGGTAATGCGCACCCTCTATTTCGATGGAGGCGCCCGATTCCGGAGGGGTGTTTTTGCCCCAGTTGCGCCATTGCCCGGCCGACAGATCCAGTGCATCCGGTTGCCGGGACAGAAGACTTTCCACGAGTATTCCGGCTTCTTCTGCCGCGCTGGTTTGCTCGTCCAGACGTGGTCGTTTGCTGGGACCTGGCGTAGGTTCATTCGCCTCGACGAGCACCGGATCAGCGTCCACAGGCGAACGGTTCGGCGCTACCTGGCGCCAGCGTTTCGACCCCGGAATCTGTTCGACCCGTTCGCCGGTCGGGCTCAATTCGCCGGGATGGGTTTGCTGATAACTGCCATCCGGGTGTTTGCGTACCATCACCGTGCCGTGCTCCAGATCGACATAGGTTTTTTTGTGCTTGTCGTAACGGATCCCCTCCGCCGAGCTGTCGGCACTGGTCAGCAGAGCTGCCAGTGCCGGATCGATGAACGTGGCGGGACGCAGATCCGTTCCGATGGCTGAGTCGATGGCAGGTGTCGCCTGGCTGGCGTCCGGAAGGCGTGGGTCGCCCTCTGCAGACGCCCGCCGTGCAGGCACGTGAGGTTCGGGTTCAGGCATCTGGCTGATGATGACGCTCGAGTGCCGGCCGGGTACGTCGGCCCCGCTTCCTGTCGAGGTCCCGGGTGTCGGCTCGGTGCCGGTCAGCGCCGGCACCGAGTGCCCGGTATCGCCGTGGCTGCCACCCGGTGGCTCGGTCACGGGTCGGGTGGGGTTCGCAGTGTTATCGGGCTGAGGTGAAAGCGGAATTTTCTTGGGCGATTTCGCCATTGCGATGCTCCTGTGAAGTACGGGTTCTTCAAAGGGCTAATGCTGGGGAATCGGGGGAGGTGGCGTGCGGTATATATGTCTTGCACTGACGGCAAATGATGCAAGTCGTTACGAAGTGAACGCCTTGATGCGCCAAGGCAGAGGCTGCCCTCGCCGACAGAGCGGCGAGGGCAACTGTGGCTGTCAGCGCTCTCTGAGGATAAAGACCGCCTCCGGGTTCGATTCGACTTTCATCACCCCGCCAATCAGCCAGACAACCTTGCCTTTTACCGCAGCGGTGCTCAGGGCGGTATAGGCCTCGCTGCCGATTCGGGCAGATAAACCCGGATCAGCCAGCTCGTTGCCAGGCGTATGGGACAGACCGATATGCTCGACCGTGCCCAGTTTCAGAAAAAACACCTCGTCATGATTGCTCCGCCTGAAAACC
Source organism: Pseudomonas sp. NPDC087817 (assembly GCF_044742875.1). Lineage (NCBI taxonomy): Bacteria > Pseudomonadati > Pseudomonadota > Gammaproteobacteria > Pseudomonadales > Pseudomonadaceae > Pseudomonas > Pseudomonas sp. NPDC087817. The sequence goes on along the minus strand of NZ_JBIUVJ010000030.1, from coordinate 53,036 downwards.
AGCGTCGGCTTGCGATGGTCGTGGGTCAGGGGAAAAACGTCATAGCTGCTGCGAATCAGCAAGGCGCCGACCAGACGCCTGAGGTTCAGATCGGTCGGCTCCTTCTTGTAGTTCTTCCACTCGAATGGAAAATGCTGCGGGTCAAACATCAGTCGCTGCAAATCGCCTTCGACCTGCGGGTGCAACGGAATGACTTTTTTTCCCGAGACCTCGATGGAGTTCGCCACCGGCAGCATGTTCAGCGGGTCGGCAAACGCCGGTGTTGTGGGGAAGGGCTTCTGGTTCCATTGACTCAAGACATTCTGAATGTTGCTCAGTCCGGTGCCGGTGACGGTGGGTGAATCATCCGACAGTTCGAACAGTCGGCGGGCGACGGCTCTTGCCGTGAAATCGGAGAAGTCGATAAAGGTCTCGGCGACGGACTGGGTCAACGGCTTCTCGAAAAGGCGCTTGCCGGGGCGAACTTCTCCCGGCTCGGTGCCGATGCGGAAAGTGGCGACCGGCTGGAGTTCCGGGGCCGTTTGCAGCATCCGCTCAAAGCCAGCGAAGTGTGTGGGCGCAAATTCCGGGTGCTGCAAGTAGTACACCTTGGGCAGGCGATGGGGTGCGGACCCGACAGGTACGATTGAATAGTGCAGCCAGCCGAGCTGGATGGATTCGCCAGTGGTGGGCTGATGCAGATGGCCCCATGGCAACCAGAAGTAAGGCGTTTGCTCAGCCATGATGGCGCTGTTTGCGGCTGTCGGAGCCTCAGGTTCTTGCGGGTCGTCAAGCCGTGCACGCTTGCTCGGGCCAGGTGTCGGTTCGTCAGCGGTGCGAGTGGGTTCGGCAGTGTCCAGGGCCTTGCGTCGCCAGAGTTTCGTTCCGGCAACGGCTTCAAGTTCGGGGCCGGAAGGGGAGAGTTCGCTGGCGGACGTCTCGCGGTAGGCGCCATCGTTGTTCTTGCGCACCATTACCGTGCCGTCTGCCGTGTCGACATAGGTTTTCTTGTGCTTGTCGTAGCGGACTCCGTCGGATGACAGGTCGGCTTTGGTCAATGCCGCTGCCAAATGAGGGGCTAAGTAGGTCGGCGGTTTTGGCGTTATGGAAACCGCTGCTGTCGGCGACGATTGCCAGCCCGGCCGCTCGATGCGCCAGCGTGGCTGACCTTCAACTTTGGTCAAAATCGGGCCGGGCACTCCGGGTGCAAAGGACAGGGGCACGTGGTAAACACCGCGTTCATTGAGCTCAACCAGAAAGCGGCCTTCGTTGCCTATTTCCGCATAGGTGCGCAGGTCTGGTCCTCTGAACAGTCCGGTATCTGCTCCCAGAGCGACCAATTCGTTGTAGCGACTTTGTGGCCAGGCAATTTCACTGCGGGCGAATCCATAGGTATCAATGCTGTGACCGGGCAGATTGCTCACGATAACGTTAGGCTGTTCAACCACCGGGATTTGTGACTGACGCGCTGAATGGCCTGGTGTCGGGTCACCGTCAGGCAGATGCAGATCCGGGAATCGGTGACCGGAGGGAAGATCAACGCCAGTTCGGGTGGTGGGCGTCGACGCGTCGCCTGCGGAAGATTTCGGAATTTTTTTGGGCGATTTGGCCATGAACGGATACTCCATTTGATGAACGTTTCATCACATTTTTGACGCGCACTTGAGTGCAGCCCCGACAGGGTCGGGGCTGGGAAAGTTGAAAAGCTGTTGGTTTGTCAGAGTGCGCTGGATTTACACAGTTGTAAGTCGAGCGGGTTAAGAGACAGGCACCGAATCAAAGGCGATTATTGATTCTTGAAGCGGTGTCAGTTGTGGTTTGGGTAGCTGATGATTACACCGGCCGGAAATATCGAGATGTGATCTGTTAATGATGTTGGTTATATAGGGCTTGGTGGCCCAACGACGTTTTGGAAAGCTGTAGCTCATTTCAAAGGTCGGGTAATTTTTGAGGGTGGCATTTCTCACCGGCAGTTCCAGTTCCGCCACTTGAGAATAAACTCCCGAGAGCGCCACGGAAGGTCCTGGTGGTTCAACGAAGTATCGAGCGTCGACGCCTGTGATGGTAATCAGGTCGAATGACAGGTCGACCGTTTTAATGATCCCGTTTTCGACAATGACATGCACGGTGTCGATGATGTCTTCACTGCCGTATTCCGGAAGATGGATTGTGCAAGTGCCGATATGGAGTTTGTTGTTTTCAAGTTTGATCTCGACATTGCCCAACGCTGTGGCATCCAGTTCCCAGGTGGACGAATGCGGCAATCTGACACTCGCACTGGCCAAACCACCTGGTGTCGCGATTTTGAGGTTCATGTTGGCAGCGAGGTGAAGAATGTAGGTCCCGCCTTGACCTTCCAGACATTCCAACGCGGTTTGCTCGGAAAGGGGGGAAAAATTGATGCAGGCACCCCGGGAACTTAATGTGTAAGCCTCGTTTTCGGGCAGATCGAGAGGCGGCCAGCTCGCACGGTAGTTAGACGGGAAAGGTTGCAGGGTTTTCCATCGCGCATAGCCGTCCGTAGAGTAGTCATCCTTAGTGGGCGGTATGATTTTTGTGATTCGGGGACTGATCATCAAGCCATCATTGAATACGAGCACGTACTTCTGCTGGACGCCCTCGGCAAGTACTTCGAGGAAGCGTTCCATCTTGTCGGTGCCGTACAATGCAACGTCAAAACTCGAAAACGTAGAGAACGTCAGCTTTTTTTCGCCGAAGTGATAGGTCAGATTGGTCAAGCCATGAAGGCAGTTGGTCTTGACCCCCATTCCGCAAGCGAGCTCTACGTTGGTAATTTCGTTGCTGGCGTAGTCCAGATAGATTTTTATACTTTCCTCTGTGCGTTTGATTGATTCAAAGAAAACAGGGTGGTCATTGCGCGGGATGTAATAAGTCGCATAGTTTTTGTGTTTGATTTTGCAAACGCCGGAATAGAGGAAGATCGGTTGTAAAGGAGTGCCATGCTTTAAGATAGTCGCTTCCAGAGTCACATATCCAAGTCTGTGTACCGACTCAGGAAAGTCAGGCGCGAGGTAGAATTGGTCCTTGGTAAAAAAAGTTATTTTTTTGTTTTTTATACGAAGTTCGCCGTCTTTTTGTTCGTAGACGTTCGCAATGACTAACTTGGTTTTCTCATGGCTGTCAGCGTTTAGCATCAATATCAGTGAGCCGTCCTCCATCACGATAAAGTGGTCGATCAACTCCATTCTGAAATTCAGCACAATCACACTGTCCTCTTCTCCGTCTTCGAAGATAGAAAGTGTGCCCGGTACCTTGTCAATAAAATATTCATCCACGCCGGCTCCACCCCAGGCTGACGCACCCGCTTGCAGCAAATGAATCTGATCGTTGCCAGCCCCCGCCCGGATGATGTCGTTGCCTCGCGCCTTGATGACATTGCGCTCATCGGTCCCGGTCACTGTGCTGGATGTACCGGCGACGGTTTCGACATTCTCGATGCTCTCGAGGGTACTGTGCGCACTACGCTTCAACTCTTTTCCGGTGGCTCGATCCAAAACGAGTGCCTCGATCGTGCCGGCGGCTAAATCAATGTTGTAGCGGGCCACAGGTTTGTACCAATGACGGTTTTTCTGTTCAACCTTGCCCAGGATCAGCGAATCGTTGCCCGCACCACCACGTAATGTCCAGCGATCAGCCAGTTCATCTTCCGGATCGCTGACAACTGCACCCTGGAATACGAAGTGGTCGTCCTTCTCGCCGCCGGTCAGTTGTTTTTTCCCCGCATTGAAATAGAAAGCGTTCGGTTTTTTTTCTACCCCTTGTATGGCGTCATCACCGCCGCCCATGAACCAGACGACACCTTTGTTTTCTCCCGCAGTGCCTATTTCTGCGCCGGGGGTCTTGTCCGTTACGCCTTCGCGGGCGTCAATGGTGTCGTTTCCGTCTTTTATCTTTGGTGAAGAAACGCTGTCCCAGTGCCATTCCTTGGTCCACCAATTCTGCTTCTGGATGGGTGTTGTCTCCAGTTCCACATCGAAGCTGCCATTTACAATGGCCTCGGTGGTGTCCTTCAATTGCCCCTCCAGCAATTTTTTCGCCGTTTCCTTCAATTGCTTGCCGTGATCGATTTTGGCTTTGGCGAGCAGAAACCGATTCTGAACGTCGGTCGCTGGTCCTTGCAGGCAGAACGCGAGAAATCCGGTCTCCCAACGCTCGGCAATGGAGAGTTCGATGTAATCATCGATGTCATCCACCGCACGTACCGCGCCATACACCTGAGACCCGATTGCCAGCATGACCCCCGCTATGAGACCCACCGGGCCAGCGGAGGAGAAACCGGCCATTGCTGCGGCGCCAAGGATCACGGTCATGGCGGCACTGGTGATGCTCAGAGCACCACTGACGTAGTGATCCAGGGCTTGCTTGCCAGTGGTGTTTTCAGCTGCGGTGAAGGATCTGATCGCCGTGAAGATATCGAACGGCAACGTCAGCGCTCCCCCGATCAGACCTCCGGACCGGCTCAGCCTGACGGCGAATCGGGTCTTGGCGAAATCCTTGAAAGCATGTTGCCCGGCCTTGATCATGCGCGAGGCCTCATGCGTAACGGTCACGTCAACAGCAATGGAGCCGACTTCGCTTACTATCCCCGTGCCATTGATAACCGCTTCATGGACGTTATCGGCTTTGATAGCCTCGTATACGCCCCGTATGCCCATGAATATCCCGAAGCTCTGAATCCCTACACTGGAGCCGAGTGCGGAATAGCTTTTTACCTTCTGAACCCAGACCGGGGTGTTTTTTGGCAAGGAGGCGTGACGCAAATCCAGCTTGTGCGCTGCATTCAACAGCTTCTCGAGTTTGCCGCGCAGGCTGGCCGCATCTTCCGTGGCTTGAAGATTCTCCCTGATCATGCGCGGAGACGTTAATGGTCGCCGACTGGCGATGTCGAACAGCAGATTTGGCAGCAGATAACTGTCTCTGCCACTGGCCGCTTTCATATGGGTTTCGATGTCGGTCAAACTGAATTGCAAAGAATTGACGAAAGAGCGCTTGGGTACTCGAAAGAAGGTGTTGTCACCGTTCAGGGGCTGGCCGTCGATTCTTGCACCCAGCGCATCGAGAGCTACCCGAGTCACCGAAACCTGGCCAATTTCAAGTGGCCCGAAAAGCTTGTCGTTGAGATTCAGTTGGCTGGTGTAGGTTTTACTTGATGTATCGGTAGCGTTATTTCTCGCTGTTTTCAGATCGAGAGTGGACTCCGTGCGCGCATTGGCAGGCTGAGGGCCAATATCGTTAATGACAACGGAGTCGTGCTGTATTTCAGGCTCTTGTATAAGAGTGGCCATTTGAACATCCTTGTTCGGCAAAATATATATTGAGTGGCGTAGCTATACTACTGTTGATTTTTGACTGGTGTATATCGCCGGGTTGTTGCGATGTATTGCATTTGTAAGAATAAATCGGTAAGTGGAAGTAACAATAAGGTGTGAAATAAGTTTCAGGGTTCTCTTGTCGTGACAAGGCCAGGTTGCGAGTTTTGCCTTTGTTTATTGGTCTCGATCGGGTAAGAGACCGTATTGCGAAGCGGAGGAGTGGATGTTGTTGCTTGTATTCGTGGCTTGGGCAACATATCACTGCACAAAGTTTTGCTGCGCTGGTGACTTATAATAAGGTTTTTCGAAGTGTTCCTGGTAGTCGCCAAGCGCCACTGTTCGCCAAAGTGTACGGAGTGATAAAAATAGCCATGCTGGCTGCAATTGTTCTGCAATCAGAATGGCTATTTAACAACATCATCAGTAAGTTTGCCGTAACTTGTCAGTGGCTGCTAATCAAAGAAGCGGCTCCCGCTCCCCCGAACAATCCGGCACTGATGCGATTGAACCAGCTCTGGCCTTTACCGCTGCGCAGATAGCGCGCTGCACCGTGGGCGCCGAGGCCGTAGGCGAGTTTGCACAGCAGGTCCAGCACGGTCCAGGTCGCGATCATCACCAACAGTTGCGGCAGGAAGGGTTGTTCGGCGCTAAGGAATTGCGGCAAGAATGCAGCGAAGAACAGGATGTCCTTCGGATTGCTCGCGCCAAGCACAAAAGCACGGCCAAACAGCGCGCGGAAACGCGGTACCGGCGCTGCTTGCGGCACTTCAGCGCCTGTGGAGGGCTGACGCGATTGCTGCCAGCTCTGCCAGGCGAGGTAGAACAGATAGAGCGCACCGACAATTTTCAGCGCGCTGAAGAGTTTTTCCGAGGCGAGGAGCAGGGCGCCCAGACCCAGCGCGGAGGCGCTGAGCAAACAGATCGAGGCAAAGACACCGCCGAGAAACGCCGGGTATGAACGACGCAGACCGTAATTCAGACTGTTGCTGATCATCAGCAATGACAGTGGCCCCGGAATGAGGATCACCACCAGTGCAGCGCCGCTGAACAGCAGCCAGGTTTCCAGACTCATCACTTTGCTCCTTCTTTTTGTGGGTATTACAAGTGCGCAAAAGCCCCACCCGCGAGGGTGAGGCTGATTTGAAGCGGAACCGCGTAGCGCTTACAGGAAGATGAACTTGGCGATGAAGATCGCGCAGAGCACCCACAAGCTCACGGAAATCTCTTTGTACTTACCGGTGCCGGCTTTCAGCGCCACGTAAGTAATGAAGCCCAGCGCGATGCCGTCGGCGACCGAGAAGGTCAGCGGCATCATGATTGCGGTGACGATGGCCGGAATGGCGTCGGTGGCTTCATCCCATTCGATATGGGCCATGCCGCCCATCATCAGCATCGCAACGTAGATCAATGCACCGGCGGTGGCGTAAGCCGGAATCATGCCGGCCAGCGGTGCGAAAAACATTGCCGCTATAAATAGCACACCTACGGTGACTGCGGTAAGACCAGTCCGACCACCAGCGGCCACGCCGGCAGCACTTTCCACATAGCTGGTTACTGGCGGAACGCCCACCACCGCGCCGAATACGCTGGATGCGCTGTCGGCTTTCATCGCGCGGGACAGGTTTTCGATACGGCCGTCAGCGTTGACCAGATTGGCGCGCTGGGCCACGCCCATCAGGGTCCCGGCGGTGTCGAACATGTGCACAAAGAGGAAGGCCAGCACCACGCTGATCATGCTGACGTTGAATACACCGGCCACGTTCATGGCCATGAAGGTCGGCGCCAGACTAGGCGGGGTCGACATGATCCCTTCGTAATGCACGATGCCCAGGCCCCAACCGGCGAGGGTCACGGTGATGATGCTGATGAGGATCGCGCCGAACACCTTGTGGTAGCTGAGGATTGCGATCATCAGGAAGCAGATCGCGGCGAGCAGTGGGCCGGGTTCGCGTAGAGAGCCGAGTTTGATCAGCGTGGCCGGGCTGTCGACGACAATGCCGGCGGTTTTCAGGCCGATCAGTCCGAGGAACAGGCCGACACCGGCACCCATCGCGAAGCGCAGACTGACCGGAATACTGTTGAGCAACCATTCGCGAATCCGCGAGAAGGTCAGGATCATGAACAACACACCGGAAACGAACACCGCACCGAGCGCGGTTTCCCAGTTATAGCCCATGGTGCCGACCACGGTGTAAGTAAAGAACGCGTTGAGGCCCATGCCCGGTGCCAGACCCACCGGCCAGTTGGCGTACAGGCCCATCAACAGGCAGCCCAGCGCGGCGGCGATACAGGTGGCGACGAAGGCCGCACCGTGGTCAATCCCGGCATCGGCCATGATGTTCGGGTTGACGAAGATGATGTAGGCCATGGTGATGAAGGTTGTCAGACCGGCAATCAGCTCGGTCTTGAGCGTGGTGGCATGCCAGCTGA
>NZ_JBIUVJ010000030.1:42296-45284 GCF_044742875.1 Pseudomonas sp. NPDC087817 | reverse complement strand
TTCCAGGGCCGGACCCATGAGGGGTGGCAGCGGCCCTTTGAGGCATACGCGAATTTGTTGACCATGCGGTCAGGAACTCGCACGCTGTGGATTATGCTTTTGTGTACAAATAAAGCAAATATTGTTTTTGGTTTTGTTTACGAAAGGTCCGTCGATAGGGATATATCGCCTTCGAGGGCCTCTTCGCTGGCAAGCCAGCTCCCACAAATTTGAGTCGTTCAGCACATTTGGTTGCACCGCCAACCATTGTGGAAGCTGGCTTGCCAGCGATGAGGCCAGATCAATCAGTCGAGTGCTGTCTGACTGTTCCCCAGCGCCAGATTCACCGCCAGCCAACCATTCACCGCCGCCTCCCCAGCCTCGGCGAATACCCGCTCCAGCAACTTCACCTGCTCACGCCGTAATGCCTGTTCAAACTTCGCCCCTTCGGCCGTCAGTTCCAGCAGGCGCTTACGCTTGTCAGCCTGCGATGCCACGCTGTCGACCAGATGCATTTCCTGCAACTGGCGCAGCGGCATGTTCAGCGCCTGCTTGCTCACCCCGAGCAAAGCCAGCAACTCCTTGACGCTCAAATTCGGATAACGGGCGATGAAAAACACGATCCGCTGATGCACTCGTGACAAGCCGCGGCGCTCAAGCATTTCATCAGCCTTGGCGGTGAACGCCTGATAGCCGAAGAAAAACGCTTCCATGGCCTGTTGCTGACTACTGGGATTTTTAAGGTCAAGCATGTTGACGTACTCGCTCAAGCTGTCGTAATTTCAGTCAATCAGTTTGACTTATTTTTCATTCGCCTCGCTACCGGTGACCGCCATGGCTTTTTCCGAACGTGTCTCGCGCCTTAAAAGTTCTTTGATCCGTGAAATCCTCGCCGCGGCCCAGCGTCCGGAGGTGATGTCATTCGCTGGCGGTCTGCCCGCTGAGGTCATGCTGCCGAAACTCGAATGGGCCGACATGCCGCTGTCCCTCGGTCAGTACGGCATGAGTGAGGGCGAACCGGCATTGCGCGAGGCGCTGGCAGCGCAGGCGAGGGCGCTTGGGCTGGACTGTCAGGCGAGTCAGGTGCTGGTGGTCAGCGGTTCGCAGCAGACCCTCGATCTGGCGGCCAAGTTGTACATCGACCAAGGCACGGAAATCCTCCTCGAAGCGCCGACCTATCTCGCCGCGCTGCAGATTTTCCAGCTGTTCGGTGCTGATTGCCTGACCGTGCCGCAAGAGTCCGATGGCCCGAACCTGGCGCAATTGCGCAGTCGTCTGGAGCAGCATCGCCCGGCGTTCATCTACCTGATTCCGACCTTCCAGAACCCGTCAGCTGTGCGCTACAGCGAAGCCAAACGCGCCGCCGTTGCAGCGTTGCTCGACGAGTTCGGCGTGACCCTGATCGAAGACGAGCCCTACCGCGAACTGACTTTCGACGGCGGCAGCGCCAAACCGATTGCCGGGCGCCTGAAAAAATCCAGCTGGATCTACACCGGTACGATCTCGAAAACCTTGCTGCCCGGTTTGCGTGTCGGTTACCTGATTGCCAGCCCTGACCTGTTTCCGCACCTGCTAAAGCTCAAGCAATCAGCGGATCTGCACACCAATCGCATCGGTCAGTGGCAGGCCTTGCAGTGGATTGGCAGTGAGAAATATCAGCAGCATTTGAGTCAATTGCGCGGTTTCTACCGTGAGCGGCGCGACGGGTTTCAGGCGGCATTGGAAACGCATTTTGCCGATCTGGCCGTTTGGAATGTGCCGCAGGGTGGGCTGTTTTTCTGGCTGACGTTGAAGCAGCCGCTGGATACGCGGACATTGCTCAACGAAGCGTTGGCCAATGATGTGGCGTTCATGCCGGGCGAGCCGTTTTTTCCCGATCCGGATAAAAACCTCGGGCATCTGCGTTTGAATTTCAGCCATATCGACCCAGAGCGACTGGATGAGGGGCTCAAACGACTGGCGGCGGTGGTGCGCCAGGCGCAGGCGGCCGAGGCGGCCTGAAAAAAATAAACCGGCTCAAGGGCCGGTTTATTTTTGTCTGGGATTTGCAGAGCCTGTGCGGGCTCCATCGCTGGCAAGCCAGCTCCCACAGGTTTTGTGAACGCCACAGATCACAGTGGGAGCTGGCTTGCCAGCGATGGGGGCATCAGCAACACAACATCAACATCAGACCGCCGCGAACCGCTTATCCAGATACTCAATGATCACCTTGGACTCATACATCCAGGTCGTCTGCCCATTCTCTTCAATACGCAGGCAAGGCACCTTGATCCGGCCACCCTGTTCCAGCAGGGTCTGACGATCCTGCTCATTGTTCTTCGCATCCTTCAGCGCCACTGGCACATTCAAACGACGCAGGGTCCGGCGGGTTTTCACGCAGAACGGGCAGGCGTGGAACTGATAAAGGGTCAGATCCTTTGCCGCAGCGTCTACTTGAGCCTGAGCAGCGGCGGGGCGGTTTTTCTTACCGGGACGGGTGATGAAGTCGACGAAAATGATCAGTTGGCCAAGGCCGACACGAAGCGCTTTTACGAACACGTTGAAAGCCTCACGGTACACATTGAGAAAGGCGCGCAGCTTACCCGATTTTTCGCAGACGAAAAAAAACCGGCGATCAACGCCGGTTTTTTTCTGTAGCAAGTTACTTGATGAGGCTGAGGAACTCGCTGCGAGTCGCTGCGTTTTCACGGAACTCACCGAGCATCACCGAGGTGATCATCGACGAATTCTGCTTCTCGACACCGCGCATCATCATGCACATGTGCTTGGCCTCGATCACTACGGCAACGCCCAGCGCGCCGGTAACCTGCTGAACCGCGTCGGCGATCTGGCGGCTGAGGTTTTCTTGAATCTGCAGGCGACGGGCGTACATGTCGACAATGCGCGCGACCTTCGACAGGCCCAGCACTTTGCCGCTCGGGATATACGCAACGTGGGCCTTGCCGATGAACGGCAGCAGGTGGTGTTCGCACAACGAGTACAGCTCGATGTCCTTGACCAGCACCATTT
>NZ_JBIUVJ010000030.1:0-42286 GCF_044742875.1 Pseudomonas sp. NPDC087817 | reverse complement strand
GGTGACCTCTTCGAGCGTCTGTTCATAACCGCGGCAGAGGTACTGCATGGCTTTGGCGGCACGCTTTGGCGTGTCGAGCAGGCCCTCGCGGGAGACGTCCTCGCCCAGTTGGCCGAGAATCGCGGTGTAGTTCTGTTCCAGTGTCACAGGGGCTGATTCCATAAGGGTTTCAGAGGGGTACTGTTTCTGTCTGTACCAATTTTGTACCAATCAAGCTGTTTTCGAGCTTACCGAGTTCACCCCAGTCGGTGCTGGAATTGATCCATCGGGAGTAAGTCGATAGCAACATCTGAACGCTATGACCGAGCTGAGTGGCAATAAACGCAGGGTTCATACCCGCCATGAGGCACATGGTAGCGTAAGTGTGTCGGCAGTTGTATTGCCGGCGGGCGCGAATCCCAATTCGGTCAGCGCGGCCTGGAAGTGTTTGTCGGTCAGTTCGAATGCGCGCTCAGCCCGCGACAGGTGTTTAAATGGCAGAAAAATAACCCGCCCCCAAAACGCTCACCGACATCCAGAGCGCCAGAGTAGATCTCTCACGTCAGCGATTTTATCGAGTAAAATCGCGAAAAACGTCAACCTTGCTATGGCGGCACTGGCCATTCTCACGACCTCTAATAACCTGCAAAGGTGCTACTGACACGAAGGCCACGTTCGCCTTTACCCTGTAAAGAACCCGCAGAGGTGCTGTGTGTCGAGGCTGAGCCTAGGCATTCGCAGACAAGAAAAGTTGGGTGAAAGATTCAATTAAAACGACGGCCCGAAAGGGCCTTTTGCATTACCGGGATGCGATTTTCGCACCTATTAGCCAAAGGAAAATCATGGAAAGTTCAATCAATGATATGGCGTTCACAGAGCGTCGCCGCGTGCCTGTGAGAGCTTTACTAGGTGGAATTGTATTCTTGGCGATGGCCATCCAGGGGTTCCGTATGGAGTCCAATGGAATCGCTGCGCTGCTGCTAGTGTGTTCGTTATGGTACTTGGGCATGGCGTGGCTGAATCGCAACGCTGGTTCGCAAACTTTGATGATCCTCAAGGACAAGGGCATCTGGTTTTTCAATGCTGATGGGTTAGTTCCCTACACATCGATTGAAGCCACAGAGGTCGAATCGTACAGCGGGATAGCTCAGATGCAACTCAATACGGTACTTCATATCATTGCCGAAAAGGCTGACACCCTGCCGAACTTTAATGACAGCCGGTGGAAGATCTTTTTCAAAATGCCAAGTGCGCGTAAGGGTAAAGGCTTTCGTAAGCACCTTGTAGTGTTCAACTATGGTGGTCTGCGCGATGAGGACGGCAAAAATGTCGACTATGACAACCTCGAAGAAGAACTTACCTACCGTATCGAAAAGGCTTACCAAGAGGAACATGAGCAGAGCAATCAAGTTTATGTGCCCTCATCGTCAGCAAACGATGCGCTGTCGCCTGTCACTCATTGAATCCTGGTTATCGCGTCTAGCGCTGGCAGTGGGTGCAAAGCCGACTGCCGAAAATTGAGGGAAAAGATCGCAGGATCGCCATAGCCCAGCCGTCAAACCGCTGGGCAGTGGTAGCAGGAACGACGACCCTGCAAGTTCGGTGTAACGCGATTATTCGTCGCGACCTTCCATCATGGTGCGTTTAAGCATCACGTAAACCGCCCCCGCACCACCATGTTTCGCCTGGCACGAGCAGAAACCGAGTACCTGCGCGTGCTGGCGCAACCAGGTGTTGACGTGGCTTTTGATCATCGGCCGCTTGCCGTCCAGCCGCACAGCCTTGCCGTGGGTGACGCGTACGCAGCGAATTTCGAACTTGGTCGCTTCAGCGAGAAAAGCCCAAAGCGTTTCCCGGGCCTTTTCGACACTCATGCCGTGCAAATCGAGGCTGCCTTCGAACGGGATCTGCCCGATCTTGAGCTTGCGCATCTGACTTTCCTGCACCCCGTCGCGGGCCCACATCAACTCGTCTTCCGGGCCGACGTCGATCACAAACTGATCGGACAGACCGTCAACGGTGGTGGCATCGGTGCGCACGGTGGCGGATTGACGCAGCTTGGCGATCTGTGCGCGGTCAGCCTTGGGTTTGCCGGTGTCGGCGCGGTCGTGCTTGATCGGCTTGACGCCTTGGATCGCACTTTTGAACAGGGAAAAATCGTCGTCTTGCATGTCAGCCTCCGCGAAGGGCGGCCAGTTTACCCAAGTCGAAACGAAACGGCCCGGCAAAAAGCCAGGCCGGTGATTCAGTCGTGTTTTTTCATCAGATGCGGGGACATGTTCAGTTCCCGCGATTGCCGTGCGCGACGGCGGCAGCGACGCCACAGGGCGACACCGAAATACAGAAACAGCAAACCGACTGCCAGGATGATTGCCGAGCCCATTGGCGTGGCATTCAAGTCGCCGAGTGCCGGCGGGTGCCCGAGCAGGCTGGCGGCTCCGGCCAGTGCCAGCAGCACGCCGAACGTTGCCAGAATGGCAGCTATCGCCGCGCCGAAACGAAAACGCCAGTTGCTTTGGCCTTTGGGCCGCAAGCGGCGTGCGTCAAATCCATCGGATAACTTCATTCCGACCTTCCTCAATGGGTATCGGCCCTTCGACCGGGAGTTGACCGGGTTGTTCCTGAGGCTATGGCATTTGCGGCAAATGAGAGGACTTTGCGGATGAGCGGCGCTGTGAGCCGCTCATCAGAGCGTGATCTGAGCGGATCAGATCAGATCAGATCAGATCTTGAGTCAGTGCGAGGGTGGCGAAGTTATCGGCCATGATCGCCATTTCGGCTTCCTGCACGAGTTCGGCGCTGAGCACGCGGCCCTTGAACGGCAGGTCGCGGGTGGCACAGGCGTCTTCAACCAGGGTGCAACGGAAACCGAGGTTCTTCGCTGCGCGTACGGTGGTGCTGACGCTGGAGTGGCTCATGAAGCCGCAGACGATCAGGTCCAGCGAGCCAAGGTTCTGCAGACGATCGAGCAGCTCGGTGCCATGAAAAGCGCTCGGCAGCAATTTGCCGATGATGGTTTCATCGCCCTGCGGTTCGAGGCCAGGGATGAACTCGCCGCGTTCACCCTGCGGGTCGAACAGGCCACCGACGGTGCCGAGGTGACGCACATGCACGATCGGCCGACCGGCTGCACGGGCGGCGGCAACCACTTGTTTGATGTTCGCGACAGCCGCGTCCATACCGCTCAGGGCCAGCGGGCCGCTGAGATATTCTTTCTGGGCATCGATGATGACCACGGTGGCATGGCTCAACGTGGCCGCTGCGTAACCGCGACCGCTGAGTTGAAACATCGTTTTTGGAACGGACATTCTGGGGCTCCTTGGGGTGGGGCTTTTGCGACATTGTCCTCTGGCTGAGCGCTTCTGTGAATCGCTACCATCGTAGGCACCGTCGTTACTGGCCTGCAGCCTTGTCAAGTTACACGTTCTGTTCAATAGCTGTCGCATAAAACAGAAAACTCCTACCGTCGCGCCGGTATTTTTCCTTCGTCGTCGTGGCGCGTTTTGGCTGGTAGAATCGCCAGTCGTTTTTTCTGGAGTTTTGCCCCGTGATCACTTCCCGACTTCGTACCCTGCGCGACCACATCCGTTGGGCCGTCAGCCGCTTCCATGGGGAGGATCTGTTTTTCGGCCATGGCACCGACAATGCCTGGGACGAAGCCCGGCAGTTGGTGCTCGGTGCCTTGCACCTGCCGTGGGAAATCGCCGACAGCTATCTCGACTGCGCGCTGGAAGACGACGAACTGGTCAACCTGCAACGCCTGCTCAAGCGCCGCATCGAAGAGCGCATTCCAACCGCTTACCTGTTGGGCGAAGCGTGGTTCTGCGGCATGTCGTTCATCGTCGACGAGCGCGTGTTGATTCCGCGTTCGCCGATTGGCGAGCTGATCGAAAACCGCTTTGCGCCGTGGATTGGCAACGAGCCTGCGCGAATTCTTGATCTGTGCACCGGCTCAGGCTGTATCGGTATCGCCTGCGCCTACGAGTTTCAGAACGCCGAAGTGGTGCTGGCCGATCTGTCATTCGAAGCTCTGGAAGTGGCCAATCAGAACATCGAGCGCCACGGTGTCGATGAGCGCGTGTACACCGTGCAGGGCGATGGCTTTGATGGTCTGCCGGGTCAGCGTTTCGATCTGATCGTGTCGAACCCGCCCTACGTCGATGCGGAAGATTTCGCCGACATGCCGGACGAATATCAACACGAACCGGAGCTTGGTCTGGCCTGCGGAGACGATGGTCTGAACCTGGTGCGGCGGATGCTCGCTGAAGCGGCGGATCACCTGACCGAGAAGGGTTTGTTGATTGTTGAGGTGGGCAACAGCCAGGTGCACGTTGACGCGTTGTACCCTGAGGTCGACTTCGCCTGGCTCGAATTCGAGCGTGGCGGGCATGGCGTGTTCATGCTGACGGCGGAACAGTGCCGCAATCATCAAGCGCTGTTCGCTTCCCGCGTCTGACCCTTAAAAGCATCGCGGGCAAGCCCGCTCCCACAGGTTCCATGCCTACCGCAATATCTGGGTACGACACAAAACCTGTGGGAGCGTGGCTTGCCCGCGATGGGGACGCCTAGGTCTCAATGTGTTACCGGTGCGTAGCAATCCAGATCAGCAAACCAGCCTGAAACACCGCAAACGCCACCAGACAAGTAATGGTAAAGCGCAGCCCAGCGTCTTCACGCTTGAACTTGCTGACTTTCTCATCCTGCTTCTTCAGCTTCACTTCCTGTTCAGCCAGATTCTGTTCAGCCTGCTGGAGCATCTGCGCCGCTTCAAGAATCTCGACGATCTGCAGCTTCTCGCTGTTCCAGTCACCGAGCAGATCACCGACCTGCACGTCCTTGATGCTGCCCTTCAAATGCTGGGCATCGGCGTACACCACATCAAACCCATGCACGCGCAAAAAATGATCGCGGCGCAGACGGGTGTCTTCGTTCAGCGCGTCCTTGTTGTTCAAGTCCATGCCGTCGACGGTGTAGGTCGGCCAGCGCTTCTTCGCCCAGTTGATACCTTGCGCGGCGACGAAACGGCCGATGCCACGGTTCAACGGTTCGATCTGCAAGCCGCTGTCCGGGCCGAAATGCACACGTTTGGTGGTGTGATCGGCCCACACATCGAGATGGTTCTGTTCTTTGCGCACCCGCTGGCTCGGCAATTTGATCGCCATGCGCATCAGGCTGTGTTCTTTGCTGTGGCGCTCGGCGTAACCGAATTCGACAAAACGCAGCGGCCGGCCACCGGTGTGGCGATCGGTCTGCAGCGGAGCCAGGCGGAGCATTTTGTGGTGCTCGACGTGGACATCCGCCCACGGCAGCTCGACCGCTGGCGGTGCGTCTTTTTCAGCGGTGGTGTCGGGTGAAGTCTGGGTATCAGTCATAACGGCGAGATCCTGTCCAAGCCCTGCTTGTCGCCAGCCGATACGCTGGCGACAAAGGCTTATCGGCCGCTTCTTTCAGGACTAGAGGGTAAACAGCGTTTAACGGGTGCGAAGTCCGTCAATAAACTCGATGATTTTCGAACCCAGCTCTGCAGCCAACGGCAAATTCGGGTCCTTGTAGGAGGCCAATTGCCGCTTCATGTCGTTGTGCACGATGCGCATCACATGGTTCATGCCTTCGATCACCACCAGTTCGGCGTCCGGTTTGGCAGCCTTGAGCAGTCTCGCGTCTTCGGTGCCGACCTGAATGTCGTTACTGCCTTGAACGACCAGCGCCGGCATCTTCAGTTGTGCGAAAGCCCTTGCCGGGTCCTGACGGAATAGTGAAATCAGATACGGCTGGACGCTCGGGCGGAAAATCACTTGCAGCGTTTGCGGGACATTGTCATCGGTGTGGCCGGCCTTGAGGCTATCGAGCAATTCATTACTGCGCAGCATCAACGGTGGCGGCAGGCTGCGCGCCAGTTGCTCGCGGATTACCTGATCGACCGGCCGGGCGCTGCCCGATAAGGAAATCACTGCCGCCGCATCGACTTTCGGCGCGGCGAGGCTGGCGAGCAGTGCGCCTTCACTGTGGCCAAGCAGAATCAGTTTGCCGAAACGCGGATCAGCCTTGAGCTTTTGCCCCCAGGCCACCGCGTCGGCCGCATAGGCTTCGACCGACAAATTGCGCTCATCCGGTGTCGCCGCCAGACTGGCGGCCACGCCGCGCTTGTCGTAACGCACGCTGGCGATGTTGTGTTTGGCCAGCACCCACGCCAGCCGTTTCAGGCTGTCATTGCGCCCGCCGTCGGGGTTGTTTCCGTCACGATCCGTAGGACCGGAGCCAGAAATAATCAGGACAACCGGCACCGGGTTGTCGGATTTTGGCAGCAACAGCGAACCGAAAAGTTCGCCCGTGCCGGTATCCAGAGATACCGGCCGCTGTAGGACTGTCGCCTGGGCAAAGCCAGTAAAGAGGGTAAGACTCAAGATCAAAACTCGCAGCATCATCACGCCATCATTCGCCAAGGTGCCGGTTGGACTCGCCAGCACCACTAAGGTTCGAGGATGAACTACTCGGTTAGCCTGCGTATACTGGCGCGCATCACGAATTTGGGTTTGATTTCACGGAGCGTCCTGCATGTCCGGCAATACCTACGGCAAGTTGTTCACTGTCACCACCGCTGGCGAGAGCCATGGTCCGGCGTTGGTCGCCATTGTCGACGGCTGCCCGCCGGGCCTGGAGATTTCCCTCGAAGACCTGCAGCGCGACCTTGATCGCCGCAAGCCGGGCACCAGCCGCCATACCACCCAGCGCCAGGAAGCCGACGAAGTCGAAATTCTCTCCGGCGTGTTCGAGGGGCGCACCACCGGTTGCTCGATCGGGCTGTTGATCCGCAACACCGACCAGAAGTCCAAGGACTACTCGGCAATCAAGGATCTGTTCCGCCCGGCCCACGCCGACTACACCTATCACCACAAATATGGCGAGCGTGACTACCGTGGCGGCGGCCGTAGCTCGGCGCGCGAAACTGCGATGCGTGTGGCGGCCGGTGCGATTGCCAAGAAATATCTGGCGAGCCAAGGCATCGTCATTCGCGGTTACATGAGCCAGCTTGGCCCGATCGAAATCCCGTTCAAGACCTGGGATTCGGTCGAAGAAAACGCTTTCTTCAGCCCTGATCCGGACAAGGTTCCGGAGCTGGAAGCCTACATGGATCAGTTGCGTCGTGATCAGGACTCGGTCGGAGCGAAGATCACCGTGGTCGCCGAAGGCGTGATGCCAGGCCTTGGCGAGCCGATTTTCGACCGTCTCGATGCCGAACTGGCCCATGCGCTGATGAGCATCAATGCGGTCAAAGGCGTGGAAATCGGCGCCGGTTTCGCCTGCGTTGCTCAGCGCGGCACCGAGCATCGCGATGAGCTGACCCCGCAAGGTTTCCTCAGCAACAACGCCGGCGGCATCCTCGGTGGCATCTCGTCCGGCCAGCCGATCGTTGCCCATCTGGCGTTGAAGCCAACGTCGAGCATCACCACCCCGGGCCGCTCGATTGATGTTGAAGGCAACCCGGTCGACGTGATCACCAAGGGTCGTCACGACCCATGCGTCGGTATCCGCGCCACGCCGATTGCCGAAGCGATGATGGCCATCGTGCTGATGGATCATCTGCTGCGTCACCGTGGCCAGAACGCCGATGTGCGCGTGAGCACGCCGGTGCTGGGTCAGCTTTGATGGCGGGCCTCAAAGCCGTCACGGCGTAACCGGCGTGGCGGCGCTCCCTTACTGGCGACTGTCCAGTTTCTATTTGTTCTATTTCGCCTTGCTCGGTTCGACAGCGCCGTTTCTGGCGCTGTACTTCGATCACCTCGGATTCAGCGCCGCGCGCATTGGTGAACTGGTCGCAATCCCGATGTTGATGCGCTGCGTGGCGCCGAACATCTGGGGCTGGCTCGGCGACTACACCGGCAAACGCCTGGCCATCGTGCGCTTCGGCGCAGTGTGTACGTTGCTGACCTTCTCGCTGATTTTCGTCAGCAAGACCTACGCCTGGCTGGCCATGGTCATGGCGCTGCACGCGTTCTTCTGGCACGCAGTGCTGCCACAGTTCGAAGTCATTACCCTGGCGCATTTGCAGGGGCAGACCTCGCGCTACAGTCAAATTCGTCTGTGGGGTTCGATCGGCTTCATCATCACCGTGGTCGCGCTGGGCCGGCTGTTCGAATGGCTCAGCCTCGACATCTACCCTGCGGCGCTGGTGCTGATCATGGCCGGTATCGTTCTCAGCAGTCTGTGGGTGCCGAACGCCCAACCTGCGCAAGGCAATCGGCCGAGCGGCGAGGGCTTTCTCAAACAACTGCGCAGCTCCGGCGTGCTGGCGTTTTACGGCTGCGTTGCGTTGATGCAAATGAGCCACGGCCCGTATTACACCTTTCTGACCTTGCACCTTGAGCGACTCGGCTACACGCGCGGCACCATCGGCATGCTCTGGGCCGTGGGTGTCGTCGCCGAGGTGTTGATGTTCATGGCAATGAGCCGGATTCTTGCGCGGTTTTCCCTGCGCCGGGTGTTGATGGCGAGTTTTCTGCTGGCGGCGCTGCGCTGGTTGCTGCTAGGTTCGTTCGCCGAGTTCCTGTGGGTACTGTTGTTCGCGCAGGTTCTGCACGCGGCGACCTTCGGCAGTTTTCACGCCGCTGCCATCGCCTTCGTGCAACGTAGTTTCGGCGCACGCCAGCAAGGTCAGGGCCAGGCGCTGTACGCAGCCTTGGCCGGCACCGGCGGCGCGCTCGGGGCGTTGTATTCCGGCTACAGCTGGAATGCCCTCGGTGCGACATTGACCTTTAGTATTGCCAGTCTCGCGGCGCTCGCTGCTGCCGTTATCATTGCCACACGTATGCAAGAGGACAGGCCATGAGCCTTACGCGTGAACAACTCGCCCAGCAAATCGTCGACGCCGGGCGTTTTCTCTACGGTCGCGGCTGGTCGCCGGCCACCAGCAGCAACTACTCGACGCGCCTGTCGGCCAGCGAAGCGTTGCTGACCGTGTCCGGCAAGCACAAGGGCCAGTTGGGTCTGGACGATGTGCTCGCTACCGATCTGTCGGGTAACAGCCTGGAGCCGGGCAAAAAACCGTCCGCCGAAACCCTGCTGCACACCCAACTGTACAGCTGGCGCCCAGAGATTGGTGCGGTGCTGCACACCCATTCGGTGAATGCCACGGTGCTGTCGCGCCTCACCCCAGAAGACTTTATAGAGTTCGAAGACTACGAACTGCAAAAAGCCTTCAGCGGTATTTCGACCCATGAATCGCGGGTGCGCGTGCCGATTTTCGACAACGATCAGGACATTGCGCGCCTTGCCGCCAAGGTGCAGCCTTGGCTCGACGCCCATCCCGATTGCGTCGGTTACCTGATTCGCGGCCACGGCCTCTATACCTGGGGCGCGCAGATGAACGACGCCCTGCGCCAGATCGAGGCTTTCGAATTTTTGTTTGAGTGCGAGTTGAAAACCCGCAGCGTCATGAACCGCCAAGGCTGACTTCACAAGAAGTAGCCCATTTGCCTGATGAAATGCTGTGCCCGACCGGTCTGCAAGAACCGGACGGCAAGGCCGATACCGAGGAATTGCCCCAATGAGCAGCCTGTCCGTCTATCACGTTTCCAGCCCTGACATTCCGAACAAGGTGCTGACCCATTTCGAAGACATCGCCTCGACCCTGGCCGAGCAGGGCGTGCGCTTCGACCGCTGGCAAGCCGCTGCGAAAATCCAGCCCGGCGCAACCCAGGAAGAAGTGATCAGCGCCTATAAAGAGCAGATCGACAAATTGATGACCGAGCGCGGTTACATCACCGTCGACGTCATCAGCCTCAACAGCGACCACCCGCAAAAAGCCGAATTGCGCGCCAAGTTCCTTGAGGAACACCGGCATGGCGAAGACGAAGTACGCTTTTTCGTCGCCGGCCGTGGGCTGTTTACCCTGCACATCGACGATTACGTCTACGCCGTGCTCTGCGAAAAGAACGACCTGATCTCGGTACCTGCCGGCACCAAGCACTGGTTCGACATGGGCGAGCATCCGCATTTCGTTGCGATCCGTCTGTTCAACAACCCGGAAGGCTGGGTTGCCAACTTCACCGGCGAAGACATCGCCGGTCGTTTCCCGCGTCTGGAGGACTGATTCGATGTCGATCAAAGCCATTGTTACTGACATCGAAGGCACTACCAGCGCGGTGAGTTTTGTCTTCGACGTGCTGTTTCCCTACGCGGCCAAACACCTGCCGGATTTCGTCCGGCAGAACGCCGAACGCGCCGATGTTGCCGAGCAACTCGAAGCCGTGCGCCGCGACAGCAATGCGCCGCAGGCCGATGTTGAACGCGTCGTCGAGATTCTGTTGAGCTGGATTGCCGAAGACCGCAAAGCCACGCCGCTCAAGGCCTTGCAGGGCATGGTCTGGGCGCAGGGTTATCACGCCGGGCAGTTGAAGGGGCATGTTTACCCGGATGCTGTTGAAGCGCTAAAACGCTGGCATCAGGCGGGTTATCAACTGTTTGTGTACTCGTCCGGCTCGATCCAGGCGCAGAAGCTGATTTTCGGCTGTTCCGAGGCAGGTGATCTGACGCCTTTGTTCAGCGGTTACTTCGACACTACGTCGGGAGCCAAGCGTGAGGCGCAGTCCTACACGAATATTCAACAGGCGATCGGTGTTGAAGCGGGGGAGATCCTGTTCCTGTCGGACATCGTCGAAGAACTCGATGCCGCGCAATCGGCAGGCTTGCAAACCTGCGGTCTGGCCCGTGAAGGCGGGGAACTGGGTGCGCATGTCACCGTCGACAGCTTCACCGGGATCGAACCGGAAGCCTTCTAGCTTCACTCGATCAAATGTGGGAGCGAACCTGCTCGCGAAAGCGTCCGTTCAGCCAACCTTATCAGTGGCTGACACACCTCCTTCGCGAGCAGGCTCGCTCCCACAGGGTTTTTTGTTAACCGCAAAATATAAACAGGCCGTGAAGCGCATGCTCCACGGCCTGTTCTGTTTAAAGCGTTAAAAGCTTACAGCGAGTGATACGTCGGCAGGGCAAAACGCTGCTGGCTTTGCAGCATGGCAATTTGCGGCAATTCACTGGCCTGTTCGGCCAGGTCACGACGAATCGCGCTGATCGCCCACGACAGTTGGTCGCCGGCATGCAGTTGCTGATACGTGAGTGCGCGTTTGAACACTTTGCCGTCGGCGCTGCGCAGGGTCAGCAGAATCCCGCCATCGGGACGTGGCGCGGTGGTGACGTCGAAGTTGGAGAACAGGGAGGTAAATTTTTCTTGGATCAGGCTCATGTTTTTCAGCTCCGTATGCACTTGAATGGCAAGCATGCAGAGGAGGTTGCAGCGATTGTGCCAGCATTTGAAAAAAATAAAATCGTTATAAATCAACAATTTAAAAATCATTGGAATTCATGGGGTCGTGCAATCTGCATGAATGGCCATCGTGCATCCTGCATTTTGCGGGATCGTCGACGAATAAACGGAACCAATTGATAAAGCCAGGATCCTCGCCGTCGCCGCTCAGCCTGCGGATACAAAACATTGCAAAAACCGCGTGTACAGCCCGAGAAGCGCTGACGTATTTTCGGACTCGACCCTCGCTCATCGAGCGTCGGTAGTTTCAGCCCGACAATAAAAAAACCGGCCACACGTCAAGGTCGAACGGGGAGCTTCCATGAGTCACGCGCCAAGCGACACGATTACCTGGGGCATGATGCTCCGCAAACTGCCGATGATTGCCAAAGCCATCCCGCGGGTGGTCAAAGGCATGAAGGTGGCTAACGTCACGGATCCGACCCAAAGCTGTGGCCTTGGCTGGACGTTCGAACAAGCGACCCTGCGCAATCCCCAAGGCCCGGCGTTATTGCAGGGCGATGTGCTGCTGACCTATTCGCAGGTCAATCAGTGGGCCAACCGTATCGCCCATTATCTGAACGGGCAGGGCATCGGCAAGGGCGACGTGGTGGCGGTGTTTATCGAGAACCGGCCGGAGTTGCTGGTGACGATTCTGGCGCTGGCCAAGGTCGGAGCGGTCAGCGCCTTGCTCAACACCTCGCAGACGCGCGACACGCTGATCCACAGTGTGAATCTGGTGGCGCCGGTAGCGATTGTCGTTGGCGAAGAATTGTTGCCCGTGTTTGCCGCAGTACGCGAGCAAGTGTCGATTGCCGCGCAACGTACCTGGTTCGTGGCCGATCAGGACACTTACAGCCATCCGGGCATTGCGCCCGACGGCTACGTCAATCTGATCAGTGCCAGTGCCGACGCCTCCAGCGACAACCCGCCGAGCAGCCAGCAAGTGTTCTTCGACGACCCGTGTTTCTACATTTACACCTCGGGCACCACGGGCCTGCCGAAGGCCGGCGTGTTCAAGCACGGCCGCTGGATGCGCAGTTCCGCCAGCTTCGGCATGATCGCGCTCAACATGGGCCCCGACGACGTCGTCTATTGCACTTTGCCGCTGTACCACGCCACCGGTCTTTGCGTGTGCTGGGGCTCGGCGATCAACGGCGCGTCAGGTTTCGCGATCCGCCGTAAATTCAGCGCCAGCCAGTTCTGGAACGACGTGCGCCGCTACCGCGCCACCACCGTCGGTTACGTCGGCGAGCTATGCCGTTACCTGGTCGATCAACCTGCCAGCGCCGATGACAGCCGTCACGACGTGCGCAAGATGATTGGCAACGGTCTGCGCCCCGGTGCCTGGGCCCAGTTTAAGACCCGTTTCGCCGTTGACCACATTTGTGAGCTGTACGCGGCGAGCGATGGCAACATCGGTTTCACCAACATACTCAATTTCGACAACACCATCGGTTTCTCATTGATGGCCTGGGAGTTGGTGGCCTACGACCATGACAGTGGCGAGCCGCTGCGCAGCGACGACGGTTTCATGCGCAAGGTCGGCAAGGGTGAGCAGGGCCTGTTGCTGGCGCGAATCGATGAAAAAGCGCCACTGGATGGCTACACCGATCCGCAGAAAACCGCCAAAGTCGTGTTGCACGACGTGTTTACCAAGGGTGATCGCTTTTTCAACACTGGCGACTTGTTGCGCAACATCGGTTTCGGCCACGCGCAATTTGTTGATCGACTCGGCGACACCTACCGCTGGAAGGGTGAAAACGTCTCGACCACTGAAGTCGAAAACCTCTTGTTGCAACACCCGCACATCTCCGAGGCGGTGGCCTATGGAGTCGAAATTCGCAATACCAATGGCCGGGCGGGGATGGCGGCGATCACACCGGCGGAGTCTCTCGCGACGCTGGATTTTGCCGAGTTGCTGACGTTTATTCGTGAACGTATGCCGGCGTATGCCGTGCCGTTGTTCCTGCGGGTGAAGGTGAAAATGGAAACCACCGGCACCTTCAAATACCAGAAAACGCGCCTGAAAAACGAAGGCTTCGACCCCGGCCAGACAGGCGATGATCCGATCTACGCATGGCTGCCCGGCACTCACACCTACGTACGTGTAACTGATGAAGTATTGGCGGAAATCGATCAAGGCAAACATCGTTATTGATTCTGGCTATAGGCGTTCTTGAGAAAAAGGGGGTGACAGCTTTAGTTTCGCTCGGGAAACTGTCGGCTTTCCGATTGACCGAAAGTGGAGTTGCCCCATGTCCGACCAAAGCCGCCAGATGACCCCTGAAGAAGCTGCCGAATTCACCGAGCAGGTTTTCAACAAGGCGCGTGACGGTGATGCCGAGATGCTTGATCGCCTGGTCACGGCCGGTTTGCCAGTGAACTTGAAGAACAGCAAGGGCGACACGTTGCTGATGTTGGCCAGCTATTACGGCCATGTGGATGCGGTCCAGGTGCTGCTTAAACACAAGGCCGATCCGGAAATGCGCAACGGCAACGGCCAGAGCCCGATTGCCGGTGCGGCGTTCAAGGGCGACCTGGCAGTGGTCAAGGCGCTGGTCGAGGCGGGTGCCGAGATCGAAGGTTCGTCGTTTGATGGTCGAACCGCGCTGATGATGGCGGCGATGTTCAACCGAGTGGCAATCGTTGATTACCTGATCAGCAAAGGTGCAGATCCAAAGGCCAAGGACGCCAATGGCGTGACGGCATTGGATGCGGCACGGACCATGGGCGCAGTCGACACTACTGCGCAACTGGAAAAACTCCTCGCCTGAAATTGTGATCCCCTGTGGCGAGGGAGCTTGCGCCCGCTCCAGTGCGCAGCGCTGGCAAGCTTTTTTGCGGCCGCTTCGCGCCCCAGCGGGAGCAAGCTCCCTCGCCACAGGTGTCGGGTGTGCTGAAGAATGCGCTATCCTTCGCGCCCTCGAAATTCACCTTCGCCACAGGATCCGCCCTCATGAAAGCCGCACTCGTTGAACTCATCAGCAAAATCAGCTCCGGCTGCATGGGCGAGGACGAGATCCTGAACGTGGCCGACGAAGCCGCACAAGCTTACGCCGATGCCGACGCTTTTCTGACAGCTAACCCGGATATCAACTACGACGACACCTTCCCGATCCCGTTGGGCGAGTGGGTAGTGGTCGGTAGCCTGCCGGAAACCGTGCTGTTCCAGGCTGACACCTACGTCGACCTGTTCGCGCAGATCGTCGCCTCGTTCGGCCCGACCGTCGACTTCAACCTCAAGCCCAAGCAACTGGCCAAGACCGAAGCCCTGACGGCGCTCAACCGCATCCAGGTGCAGATGAGCAGCCTGAACAAGGAAAACGGCGGCTACACGCTGATGAACTTCAGTGAGTTGCTCGACGATGAACTGCAAGTGGTGCTGGTCTATGGCAACGACGTGCCCCGGGTGCTGGAACTCTGCGCCGAAGTCGGCATCGCCGCTGCGCCATCGCTGGAAGCTTTGAAAATTGCCGTTCACGTCTGAGCGCAATAAAAGGGAACCCTGCGCGCGACCGTCTATCCTAAAAGTGCATGCCACTATTCTGGAGCGACACCATGGGTTCCACGTTCAACGGTTTGATCGGCCTGATCATCCTCGCCCTCGACATCTGGGCCATCATCAATGTGCTGAAAAGCGGCGCGACCACCGGGATGAAAATCGTCTGGGTGCTGCTGATCATCCTCCTGCCAGTGCTGGGTCTGATCATCTGGGCGATTGCCGGACCGCGGGGCAACGTCCGAATCTGATCGCGATTTCGAGACTGACCACAAAACCTGTGGGAGCTGGCTTGCCAGCGATAGCATCACCGCGGTGTCACTGAGAGACCGGGGCGACTGCATCGCTGGCAAGCCAGCTTGCACAAGGTTATGTGGTATGCCGATGAAGTGAGGTTCGACCTGTCATCTTCGGCAACGTAGAATGCGCGCCTTTCCCGGGCAATCGTCGTCACGATCGACGCCCGCGCATTCATCGGAGCACTTGACCATGACCGTCACCAAGACCAGCGAGTACCTGGAAACCCTCTACGAAGGCTACGGCCAGCGTTTTCGCATGGAAAAACTGCTGCACGAAGTGCGCACCGAACACCAGCACCTGGTGATTTTCCAGAACCCGCGCATGGGCCGTGTGATGGCGCTGGACGGCGTGATCCAGACCACTGAAGCCGACGAATTCATCTACCACGAAATGCTCACCCACGTACCGATCCTCGCTCACGGCACCGCCAAGCGCGTGCTGATCATCGGTGGCGGCGACGGCGGCATGTTGCGCGAAGTGACCAAGCACGCGGGCGTCGAACACATCACCATGGTCGAGATTGACGGCACTGTGGTCGACATGTGCAAGGAATTCCTGCCGAACCACTCCAAGGGCGCCTACGACGACCCGCGTCTGAACCTGGTAATCGACGACGGCATGCGTTTCGTCGCCACCACCACGGAAAAATTCGACGTGATCATCTCCGACTCCACCGACCCGATCGGCCCGGGTGAGGTGCTGTTCTCGGAAAACTTCTACCAGGCCTGCCACCGTTGCCTGAACGAAGGCGGCATCCTCGTGACGCAGAACGGCACGCCGTTCATGCAGATCGACGAAGTCAAAACCACGGCCGGTCGTCTGCGCAGCCTGTTCCCGGACTGGCACTTCTACCAGGCCGCCGTACCGACCTACATTGGTGGTTCGATGACGTTTGCCTGGGGTTCGACCAATCCGGCCTACCGCAAACTGAGCCGTGAAGTCCTGCAACAGCGCTTCATTGGCAGCGGCATCGTCACTCGCTACTACAACCCGGAAATCCATATCGGCGCGTTCGCGTTGCCGCAGTACGTGCTGCAAGCGATCAACAAACCAAGCAACGACTGATCACACCATTTTCATTTGTGTATGGATCCCCTGTGGTGAGGGGATTTATTCCCGACCGGCTGCGCAGCAGTCGTAAATCCAGCAAGCGCGGTCTGCCTGATCACCGCGTTGGCTGGTTTTGGGGGACGCTTCGCATCCCATCGGGGATAAATCCCCTCGCCACAATGGTTGTGTGCAAAATTCGCGGCGCATCTCCAGGATGATGTTTTTTTCATCTTTGCCCGCTGTAATCCTTTTGAACCAACTTTCGGCGTACCAGTCGATTTAGGTGTAAGCCCATTTGCGGGTTTGATCGAGGAGGCACCGATGCAAAAGTGGAAAGTCACTTTCGTGGATGATCACGGTGAAATTGTCGATGAGGTCTTCGAGCGAGCCGAGTGCCCGAGCGACGATGAGGCCGCGCGACTGATCAAGGAGCGGCTCCTGCCTGTGGCCGCCGAACTGGATCTGAACGATCTGGAAGGGCGCACCGCCGATGCCGGCGTGAAAAACCTGAAAACCCAGAACAGCATCGAAATCCGCAGCATCACTCCAATCTGAAATTCTTCCTGGCACTTGAAGCACCAGGCCTTGGCAGCGGCTCTATCTTGGGGCTACTCTGCAAGCGAGATCAGCGAACGGATCGCTAAGGTCTGGTCTTGTCAGCTACATGCTTGTTTCCCGCGCGCAACCACGTTGCCGTAGTACTTTGGCCAAAGGCCCGGGGCGGGAATACGGAAAGTCTATCCATCTATCCGAGGGGGACGATTCATGAGCACAGCCTATCAAGAAGACATCAGCAGCAATGTTCTGCGCCGCATGAAAGAAGGCGGTTTCGATTTTTCCCGATTCCATCCCATCGAGTTCTACGCCATTTTCCCGGACGAGGAGCGGGCGCGCAGGGCGGCAGGCAAGTTTCGCGGTGAATCCATCAATGCCCAGATCAGCGTGCGCGACGACGGCGCGTGGTCTCTGGAGTTGAGCAAAGTGATGTACGCGACATATGACGATATCGGCGATTTCGAGCAGGGGTTTTCTGCCGTGGTCGAACCGCTGGGCGGCATTATCGAGGGTTGGGGCGTCAAGCAGGAGGTGCGCAATCGCTACCGTCTGAACTGATCTCTTGCAGTAACTATTAAGCAACGGCTGACCTTTGGGTTGGCCGTTGTCGTTTCCGGCGTTCGAAAACCGCTGCGGCAAAACCCTGAAACAAGAATCCGAGGCAAAAAAAAGCCACCGGAGAGGGTGGCTAAAAGGGAAGACCGATAAGGAGAGGAAACCGATCAGGGTTACAGCGGGGCGGGCTGCGACGGCAGTCCAGAGCAGTTGAGCCGGGCACTTCCCGGCGCGGTGGCCGATGAAGTTTTGCAGCGAATGCGCGGATTATCCGCAGCCGTCGCCGAGCAGTGAAATCAACTCTGACTATGCTGGTGATAGGCGATGCAGTGCGTCGCAATGAAGCGGGGGCAATCAGGTTGGGGCATTTGCCGCACAGGAATGGTGCGGTGCCTGCGACGTGAATATCCAACCGATTGAAATCAAAGCGTTTATGCCGATGGCACGGGCCTTGCGAAGGCCTGTAGGTCCGGGTGACAAGGAGTACGGCATGATCCGCACCTATTTTGATGAGATGTACGATGCCGGCGGCCAGGTTCGCCCGCATTACCGGGAGTTCGCCCGATGGCTGGCCGACACGCCTGACGAGCTGCTGGCTCAACGGCGGCGCGAGGCCGATTTGCTGTTCCATCGCGCCGGCATCACGTTCACGCTCTACGGCGATGAGCAGGGCACAGAGCGCCTGATTCCTTTCGACACCATTCCGCGGAGCATTCCCGCCAGTGAGTGGCGGATCGTCGAACGCGGCTGCATCCAGCGGGTCAAGGCGCTGAACATGTTTCTCGCCGACCTTTATCACGAGCAACGCATCATCAAGGCCGGGATCATTCCCGCCGAACAAGTGTTGGCCAACGAGCAATACCAGTTGGCGATGCAAGGCCTGGATCTGCACCGCGACATCTATTCGCACATTTCCGGCGTCGATCTGGTGCGCGATGGTGACGGCACCTATTACGTGCTCGAAGACAACCTGCGCACCCCGAGCGGCGTCAGCTACATGCTCGAAGACCGCAAAATGATGATGCGCCTGTTCCCTGAGCTGTTCGCCGCCCAGCGTATCGCGCCCATCGACCATTACCCGAACCTGTTGCTCGACACACTGAAAAGCTCCAGCCCTATCGACGATCCGAGCGTGGTGGTACTGACGCCGGGACGTTTCAACAGCGCGTTCTTCGAACACGCGTTTCTGGCGCGAGAGATGGGTGTTGAGTTGGTGGAGGGCGCCGATCTGTTCGTGCGAGACGACAAAGTGTTCATGCGCACCACTGACGGCCCGAAAGCGGTGGACGTCATCTATCGCCGTCTCGACGATGCGTTTCTCGATCCGCTGGCCTTCAACCCCGACTCGATGCTCGGCGTACCGGGGCTGCTATCGTCCTACCGCTCCGGCAATGTGGTGTTGGCTAACGCTATCGGTACCGGCGTGGCGGACGATAAGTCGGTGTATCCGTTTGTCACCGACATGATCCGCTTCTACCTCGACGAAGAGCCGATCCTGAAGAACGTGCCGACCTGGCAATGCCGCAACCCGTCTGAACTTTCCCATGTGCTGGCCAATCTTCCAGATCTGGTGGTCAAGGAAACCCAGGGCTCCGGCGGTTACGGGATGCTTGTCGGGCCGGCGGCAACGACGGCGGAAATTGATGCGTTCCGCGAGCGGATCAAAGCCAAGCCGCATGCCTACATCGCGCAACCGACGCTGTCGCTGTCGACCTGTCCGACCTTTGTCGAAAACGGCATTGCGCCGCGCCACATCGACTTGCGCCCGTTCGTATTGTCCGGTCGCGAAACCCGGGTGGTGCCCGGCGGTTTGACCCGTGTCGCCCTGCGCGAAGGCTCCCTGGTGGTGAATTCCTCTCAGGGCGGCGGAACCAAGGACACCTGGGTGGTCGAGGATTGAAGGAAGCTTGCCATGTTAAGTAGAACTGCCTCGGATCTGTATTGGATGTCGCGTTACCTGGAGCGGGCGGAAAACCTCGCACGGATGCTCGACGTCAGTTATTCGCTGTCGCTGATGCCGCAGGACGGTCGCGGCGATGGTCTGCACGAGTTGGCCATGCCGTTGTTGATCACCGGCACCCTCGACGATTACCTGGAGCGCCACGGCGATTTGCACGCCGAACGTCTGCTGCATTTCTTCGCTCTGGATGCGGCCAATCCGGCGAGCATCTACAGCTGCCTCGGCGCGGCGCGGGCCAGTGCTCACGCGGTGCGCGGTCGGATCACCGCGGACATGTGGGAAAACATCAACGCCACGTGGCTGGAGATTCGCGGCATCGCCGAACAGGGGCTGAGTCGCTATGGCATGAGTCGTTTCTGTGAATGGATCAAGGAACGCTCACACCTGTTCCGTGGTGCCTCTTACGGCACGATCATGCGCAACGATGCGTTTCGCTTCATTCGCCTCGGCACCTTTATCGAACGTGCGGACAACACGCTGCGGTTGCTCGATGCCCGTTACGAGATGGCGGGCGATCAGGCCGAAGCGGTCAGCGACGGCACCGCTCATGCGTATTACCAGTGGAGTGCCTTGCTGCGGGCCTTGTCATCATTCGAGGCCTACACCGAGATTTATCGCGATGCGCCCGGCGCCCGACATGTGGCGGAGCTGCTGCTATTGCGCGCCGATGTGCCGCGCTCCTTGCGCGCCTGCACCGAGGAGATCGACCAGATCCTAGCGCAGCTGCCGGGGGCCAACGGTCGGCCGGCACAGCGACTGGCGGCAGAAATGGACGCACGCCTGCGCTACACCGGCATTCACGAAATTCTCGAAGAAGGCCTGCACGCCTGGCTCACCGAATTCATCCCGCTGGTGCGCCAGTTGGGCAACGCCATTCACAGTTCATACCTGGAGGCTGCATGAGACTTTCCATAAGCCACGAGACCACCTATCACTATGAAGATCAGGTGCGGGCGAGCATCCAGTATCTGCGACTGACACCTCACGACAGCGAGCGTCAGCATGTGCTGAGCTGGCAGCTCGACCTGCCGCGCCCGGTGCGTGCGCAACTCGATCCGTTCGGCAACATCCTGCATGTGCTGACCATGGATGAACCGCATGAAGAGATCATCATTGGCGCCCGGGGGCAGGTCGATATCGACGAGTTGCGCGAGGCCGAGCATGAGAGTCAGTCGGCGCTGCCGTTCCTGCGTTTCACCCGGCTGACCGAAGCAGACGAAGCTCTGCGCGCGTTTGCGGCGAAATCCTGCAAGCAACGGCGTGACCGCACGGCGCTGATCGATTTGATGCACGGCTTGAATCAACACATGACCTACACGCCGGGCTCGACCGAAGTCGACACCAGCGCGGCTAAGGCTTTTGCCGGACGCTCGGGTGTTTGCCAGGACCACGCCCACGCGTTTCTGGCCTGCGCGCGCAGTCTGGGGATTCCATCGCGTTATGTGTCGGGGTATCTGTACAGCGAAGATTGCGAACATCTGGCTAGCCATGCCTGGGCGGAAGCGTGGCTGGATGACGCCTGGTACAGCTTTGACGTGACCAATGAACTGGCGCGGCCGGAACGGCATTTGAAACTGGCGGTGGGTCTGGATTATCTCGACGCCTGCCCGGTACGCGGCATGCGCCGGGGCGGCGGGTGTGAGCAGATGCATGCAAAGGTGTTCGTTTCGCCGACACCTGCGCCGGTCATCTCCGTGCAGCAGCAATAGGACGCCGCAATCGCTGGCAAGCCAGCTCCCACAGATCACCGCTGATTCAAGGTCGGCGCTTACCCTGTGGAAGCTGGCTTGCCAGCGATGAGGCCAGTGATAACGATCAGGGATTAAACTTACGCCCGGCCATGTGTTTCAAATAACCCACTAACATCTGCAGATCCCGATCCGGCAACACCTGCGCCGAAAAGCCCGGCATTTTCGCCTGCGGCCACTGCCGCAAACTCTGCGGGTCACGAATGTAACGCTTGAGGAAATCAGCGCCGAAATACTCGGTCGGGTTATACGGAATATTCAGATCCGGCCCGAATTGCGCATCTCCCGCGCCATTCAATCGATGACACGCCAGGCAGTTTTTCTGAAACAACGCGAATCCCAGATTCACCGGGTCATCAGCCTTTAACGCCGGATCGGGCAGCAGAGCAGGGAAGCGCTCGGCCACTGGTGCCATGCGCTTGATGCTGGCGACTTCGAACGGCCACTGCTCCGGGCTGATCTTGCCGATCTGTGGATCGGTCCACACCAGATAAAACGGCCCGGCGCTGTGTTTGCCTTCCGACAGCGGCGGCCATGGCCTGGCCGGATCTTCAATCGCCAGCCACGCACGCGAGCCTTGGGTGTTGAGCAGCGGCGCAGCACTCAATTCGGCGGCGAAACCATCCAGCGCCACGGCCTGCAGATGATCTTCGGGATTGACTCCATCCAGTAACGCCGCCAGCGGCACGGCGCGATAAGTCATGTCCTTCTTGTAGGACACGTCGTTCTTGATCGTGAGGGTTTGCACCTGAGGATGCTTGAGCAGCTCCTCGGTCTGCCAGGTGCGACTCTTTGCGCCCAACTGCAAATCCAGCTGCGCGGCAGACAGGGGCATGCTCAGCAGCAAGGCCCCGAATACAATAAGCGCTTTCAAATGATCGCCGTCCATGTCGTGGAAGTGCGCAAAGATTGGCACAGCCATGCTGGCCCGGGTAGCGGGCCAGTTACATTTTCAATGGCGATAAACAGCACCTGCCGCTTGTACTCAGCCGATGACCTTGGTCAGGTTCGGCAAAATCAACAACAGCGTCGTGGCGAAAAGAATGAGTCCTGCTTGACGAACTTTCGGTTGTTTGAACATGGCTTGACCGCCTTTATTGTTATTTCCTGATTCTTGCCTGCATATCCATGACGGCAAGCGCTGCACTTCCTGTTAAAGAACGCCTGCCTCGGCAAAACCCGACGACCATGACGTACATGTTCTACCTTAGGGCCCGCGTCACGCTTGGCTTAGATCCATTTCATATGGAGTCGTTGTCAATCGCGATAAAAAAGGCATGAGGCGTATTGCCAGCTTCTTTGCCGCCCGCTTGCTAGACAACTCGCCGACCTGAACCGGTTCACCCAGCCGCGGATGACCGTCCGTCTGAGCGTGTGCGTCAACAGCATTGAGCACTGTGGTCATTGAATCCATGGCCGCTCAGGCGAAGAGTGGAGTCACAAGAAATCACTCACCGCACAGGTTAGAGGACGTCATGACCCAAGCTTTGATTTTCGATGCATTGCGCACGCCCCGTGGCAAAGGCAAGGCCGATGGCGCCTTGCACAGCGTCAAACCGGTGAATCTGGTTGCCGGCCTGTTGACCGCGCTGCAACAGCGCACCTCGCTGGACACCAGTCAGGTCGATGACGTGGTGCTCGGCTGCGTCACGCCGATTGGCGATCAAGGCTCGGACATTGCCAAGACCGCCGTACAAGTCGCCGATTGGGACGTCAGCGTCGCGGGTGTGCAAATCAACCGGTTCTGCGCCTCGGGTCTGGAAGCGGTGAACCTCGGCGCGATGAAAGTGCGCTCAGGCTTCGAGGATCTTGTGGTGGTCGGCGGTGTCGAGTCGATGTCGCGGGTGCCGATGGGCAGCGACGGCGGCGCCTGGGCACTGGATCCGCAGACCAACCTGCACAGCCACTTCACCCCGCAGGGCGTCGGTGCGGACCTGATCGCCACAATCGAAGGTTTCAGCCGTCAAGATGTCGATGCCTACGCGCTGCACTCGCAGCAGAAAGCGGCGCGGGCGCGGGCCGATGGCTCGTTCAACAGGTCGCTGGTGCCGGTACGGGATCAGAACGGCATCATCCTGCTCGATCACGATGAGTTCATTCGTGCCGAGTCGACGCTGGAAGGTCTGGGCAAGCTCAAACCGAGCTTCGAAATGATCGGCCGGATGGGCTTCGATGCGACGGCGTTGCGGGTTTACAGCCATGTCGAGCGCATCAACCATGTGCACACACCGGGCAACAGTTCCGGCATCGTCGATGGTGCGGCGCTGATGTTGATCGGCTCTGAGGCCAAGGGGCGAGCATTGGGCCTGCAACCGCGGGCGCGCATTGTTGCCACGGCAGTCACCAGTACCGATCCGACGATCATGCTCACCGGTCCGGCGCCGGCTACCCGCAAAGCGCTGGCGAAGGCCGGTCTGCGGGTGGAAGACATCGACCTGTTCGAGGTCAACGAGGCGTTTGCTTCAGTGGTGCTGAAATTCATCAAAGACATGGTGGTCGACCCGGACAAGGTCAACGTCAACGGCGGTTCGATCGCCATGGGTCACCCGCTGGGCGCTACCGGTTGCGCGATCCTCGGCACCTTGCTCGATGAACTGGAAACCCGGCGCCTGCGTTATGGCCTGGCGACGCTGTGCGTCGGCGGCGGCATGGGCATTGCCACCATCATCGAACGTCTCTGAGCCCCGAATTCAAGGAACCTTGTTATGAGCGAAGCCATTCGTTACGAAAAAGGCCAGGACGCCATCGTCGTCCTGACTATCGACATGCCGGGCCAGAGCGCCAATACCATGAACGCCGTGTACCGCGAGGCGATGGCGGCCTGTGTTGCCCGGCTTGTCAGTGAAAGAGACAGCATCGCCGGGGTCATCA
Organism: Pseudomonas sp. NPDC087817; assembly: GCF_044742875.1. Taxonomy (NCBI): domain Bacteria; kingdom Pseudomonadati; phylum Pseudomonadota; class Gammaproteobacteria; order Pseudomonadales; family Pseudomonadaceae; genus Pseudomonas; species Pseudomonas sp. NPDC087817. The sequence goes on along the minus strand of NZ_JBIUVJ010000030.1, from coordinate 18,464 downwards.
TTACCTCAGCGAAGAAAACCTTCTTTGCCGGCGGCGACCTGAATGAATTGATCAAGGTCGGCAAGCCCGAGGCCAAGGCCTTCTATGACATGGTGCTGACCCTCAAGGGGCAATTGCGCACTTTGGAAACCCTCGGCAAACCGGTGGTCGCGGCCATTAACGGCGCGGCGTTGGGCGGGGGTTGGGAAATCTGTCTCGCGTGTCATCACCGCGTGGCGCTGGACGATTCGTCAGTGCAACTGGGTCTGCCGGAAGTCACTCTGGGCCTGCTGCCGGGCGGCGGCGGGGTAGTGCGTATGGTGCGCATGCTCGGTATCGAAAAGGCGCTGCCGTATCTGCTCGAAGGCAAAAAGGTCCGTCCGCAACAGGCGTTGCAGGCCGGTTTGATCGACGAGCTGGCGACGGATCGCGATGAGTTACTGGCCAAGGCGCGCGCGTGGATCATTGCCAATCCGACGGCGGTGCAGCGTTGGGACGTGAAAGGCTATCAGATTCCCGGCGGCACACCGTCGAATCCGAAAGTCGCGCAAATGCTCGCGATTGCACCGTCGATCCTGCGCACCAAAACTCAAGGCACGTTGCCTGCGCCAGAGAAAATTCTCTGCGCGGCCGTCGAAGGCGCGCAGGTGGATTTCGACACTGCACACCTGATCGAAACCCGCTACTTCACCGAGTTGACCACCGGGCAGATCTCGAAAAACCTGATTGGTACCTTCTGGTTTCAACTCAACGAGATCAATGCCGGTGGCTCGCGTCCGCAAGGTTTTACGCCGTTCGTCACGCGCAAGGTCGGTGTGCTCGGCGCCGGGATGATGGGCGCCGGAATCGCTTTTGTCAGCGCCTCGGCCGGTATCGAGGTGGTGCTCAAGGACGTCAATCTTGCCGCAGCAGAGAAGGGCAAAGCCCATTCGGCAGCGCTGCTGGACAAGAAAGTGGCGCGCGGTCAGATGGATGCTGCGCAGCGGGAAGCGGTTCTGGCGCGGATCCAGACCAGTGAAAACGATGGCGATCTGGCCGGGTGTGATCTGATCATTGAGGCAGTGTTTGAAGATCGCGAACTGAAAGGCAAAGTCTCGGCAGCCGCGCAGAAAGTCGTCGGCGCTGAGGCTGTCATTGCCTCTAACACTTCGACCTTGCCGATCACCGGTCTGGCGACCGCCGTGCCCGATCAAAGCAAATTCATCGGCCTGCATTTCTTCAGCCCGGTGGAGAAAATGCCGCTGGTGGAGATCATCAAAGGCGCGCAGACCAGCGACGAAACCCTGGCGCGCGGGTTCGATTTCGTCCTGCAAATCAAGAAAACCCCGATCGTGGTCAACGACAGTCGCGGTTTCTTCACCTCACGGGTGTTCGGCACCTTCACCAATGAAGGCATCGCCATGCTCGGCGAAGGAGTGAGCGCGCCGATGATCGAGACCGAAGCGCGCAAGGCCGGGATGCCGGTCGGGCCTCTGGCGATCTCCGACGAAGTTTCCCTCAGCCTGATGAGCCATATCCGCAAGCAAACTGCCAAGGACCTACAGGCAGAAGGGAAACCGCTGATTGAGCACCCGGCGTTCGCCGTGATTGACTTGCTGCTCAACGAATACAAGCGTCCAGGCAAGGCCGCAGGTGGCGGTTTCTACGAATACCCGGTCGGTGGCCAGAAACATTTGTGGCCAGAACTGAAGACCCGTTTTGAGAAGGCCGACGGGCAAATCTCGCCGAAGGACGTGCGCGACCGGTTGCTGTTCGTGCAAGCCATCGAGACCGTGCGTTGCGTGGAGGAGGGCGTACTCACCTCGACGGCGGACGCCAACGTCGGTTCGATCTTCGGCATCGGTTTTGCGGCATGGACCGGTGGGGCATTGCAGTTCATCAACCAGTACGGCGTTAAGGATTTCGTTGCGCGCGCGCAGTATCTGGCGGAGCAATATGGCGAGCGTTTTGCGCCACCTGCGCTGTTGCTGGAAAAAGCGGCGAAAGGAGAGCTGTTCTAGGCGATAGGGAATACATTCCGGGGCTTGCCTTGCCAGGGTGTTTCAAGGCAGGCTCTGGGGTGTTCATTATTCCCATCACGTGTCAGGTATTTTTTATGTCGCTACGCATCTGCATTCTGGAAACCGACATCCTGCGTCCGGAACTGGTCGATCAATATCAGGGTTATGGGCAGATGTTTCAGCGCCTGTTCTCGCAGCAACCGATTGCCGCCGAGTTCACGGTCTACAACGTGATGCAGGGCGAATACCCGAGCGACGAACAGACCTTCGATGCGTACCTGGTCACCGGCAGCAAGGCCGATTCGTTTGGCACTGATCCGTGGATTCAGACCCTCAAGGAATACCTGCTGAACCGTTACGAGCGTGGCGACAAACTGCTTGGCGTATGTTTCGGCCATCAACTGCTGGCGCTATTGCTCGGTGGCAAGAGCGAACGCGCAACCCAGGGTTGGGGCGTCGGTACCCACAACTACAAACTCGCGGCCAAGGCGCCGTGGATGAACCCTGTGCGTGAAGAGCTGACGTTGCTGATCAGCCACCAGGATCAGGTCACTGCGCTACCGGAAAACGCTACGGTCATTGCTTCCAGTGATTTCTGCCCGTTTGCGGCGTATCACATCAATGATCAGGTGCTGTGTTTCCAGGGGCATCCGGAATTCATTCACGATTATTCGCGTGCGCTACTGGACCTGCGTCAGGAAGCACTGGGTTCGCAGATTTACAGCAAAGGCGTCGCCAGCCTGGAGCAGGAGCACCATGGCACCACGGTGGCTGAGTGGATGATGCGTTTTGTGGCGCACAAGCCTGAGGCTAAAGCCGTTTAAAGCCTGATACGGACACTGTGGCGAGGGAGCTTGCTCCCTCGCCACAGGTCTACAACCACCCCGAGCGCTTGAAACTCGCCCACAAACTCACACACCCCACTGTAATAAAGCCCAACACGGCGAAGTATCCGTAATGCCAGCTCAACTCCGGCATGTTCTGGAAGTTCATCCCGTAAATCCCCGCCACCGCCGTCGGAAACGCCAGAATCGCCGCCCACGCGGCAAACTTGCGCTGCACCACGCTCTGCCGTGACGCTTCCAGCAACACACCAATTTCGATGGTCTGGCTGGCAATGTCGGCCAGCGTTGTCAGGTCTTCCATCTGCCGCGTCACATGGATCTGCACATCGCGAAAGTAGGGGCGCATGTTCTTGTCGATGAAGGGAAAGCTGAGCTTCTGTAGCTCTTCGCTGATTTCCACCATCGGCGCTGCGTATCGGCGCAAGCGAACAACATCACGGCGCAAGCCGTGCAGCTTCTGGATGTCGTGTTCGTTCAATGCACTGCACAACACGTTACGTTCAAGCTCATCAATCTCGGCATGAATCGCTTCGCCCACAGGCTGATAGTTCTCGATGACGAAATCGAGCAGCGCATAAAGTACGAAATCTTCCCCATGCTCCAGCAACAGCGGACGCGCCTCACAACGTTGACGGACATGGGCGTAGGACGCCGAGTGGCCGTTGCGCGCGGTAATGATGTAGCCCTTGCCCGCGAAAATGTGGGTTTCGATGAACTGCAGGATCCCGTGTTCGCGGATGGGCGAGTAGGTGACGATAAACAAAGCGTCGCCAAAGGTTTCCAGCTTCGGCCGACTGTGTTTCTCCAAGGCATCTTCGATGGCCAGTTCGTGCAGGTTGAACTGTCGCTGCAGGTTGGCCAGCTCTTGCGCGTTCGGCTCCTCAAGACCGATCCACACAAAGTGGCCGGTTTTCGCGGCCCAGGCGGCGCCTTCATCAAGGGAAATATTGGTGACTTTCTTACCCGCGCTGTACACCGCAGCGGCAACAACTCGACCCATGGTGGTGGTTCACTTCTTCTTGGCAGTGGCAGGGAATACAAGGCTTTAGCTTAGCCGTGTCGCTGCTTGAGAGTCAGTGAAATCTGCACAGTTCAGCGGGCAAAGAAAAACCCGCACAGGGCGGGTTTGTTTTTCACGCGGCTTGCAGTTGTCGATCCATCGATGCGATGCACTCGCGCATCTGTTCGCGGCACTGCTGGATGAGCATGGGCATGTCGTCCATGGTCATTCCGGCGGTAGGAATGGCCGGCAGCGAGCGTATGAGAATTTTCCCGCTGCGCCAGCGATTCAGGCGCATGTGCTTGATATAACTGCTGACACACACCGGAACGATCGGCACCCCGGCGGCAATCGCCATCTGGAACGCGCCTTTCTTGAATGGCAGCAGCTCTTCGCCGAGGTTGCGTGTGCCTTCCGGAAATACCCAGATCGACGTGTCTTCGTTCTGCAAGGTATTCGTCGTGGTGAGCATCGATTGGCGCGCTTTGTGCGCATTCCCACGGTCGATCAACACGTTTCCGGCCAGCCAGAACAGTTGCCCGAACAGCGGCACCCATTTCAGGCTCTTCTTGCCAATGCAGACAGTCCGGCGCGGAACGACGTTACCGAACACGAACAGATCATAGTTGGATTGATGGTTGGCGATGATTACGCAACTGTCGGGCTTGTTCATCAAGCCGCTGACATCGGTCTTCACTCGCAGACGCAGAATGCACATGGCCGGCAATGCGTAGAGGCGCGCGCACAGACGGCTGTTGTCCGGGTTGAATGGGCGGCACACCCCGAGAATCACCCCAAGTACACCCGCCACCATAAAGTGCAGGCCCATCAATAACATACGAAACACGAACAGCATTTTCAGGCCCCACCGGGACAAAAGGTGGCGCAGTGTACGGATGTGCACTGTTTTCGGCAATTGCCGCTATAGAGTCCGGAGATAGCCGATGTTTAAGCGCATGTTTCCGACTGGGTTGTCAGACGCGTCCTAGAGCTATTGAGGTTTTGTAAACCGTGCATGCAAGAAAAAGCCCGACACGACGGTCGGGCTGTTCTTTATGGCGGTAACCGGGTGATTAACCCAAATGTTCCTGATCCTGGATGATCGCGTTATCCAGGGTTTCCAGCAGGGCTTTGCGCACTTTCAGCTTGGTGTTTTTGTGCGCAGTCATGTTGATCTTTTTCAACTGACGCGCAGCAGCGAGGGCGGCGCCTTGCAGTTCCTCGGCGGCAACTACCTTGTCGAGGAAGCCAGCATCCACAGCACTTTGCGGATCGAACATCTCGCCATTGATCACCGAGCGGTGAAACGCCGAGCGACGCAGGCGATCACGGGCCAGCTCGATACCGGCATGGTGCATGGTCATACCGATCTGCACTTCGTTCAGACCAATGCTGAACGGGCCATCGACACCGATGCGGTAATCGGCGGACAACAGAATAAAGGCACCCTTAGCCACGGCATGACCTGGGCAGGCAACGATCACCGGGAAGGGGTGAGAGAGTAAGCGACGAGCCAGCGTCGAGCCGGCGGTCACCAGCGAAACCGCTTCTTTAGGGCCGGCAGTCATGACTTTCAGGTCGTACCCGCCGGACAGAACCCCTGGCTGGCCGGTAATGATCACGATGGCACGATCAGCAACCGCCTGATCCAGCGCCGCGTTGAACGCCGCAATCACGTCCGGGGAAATGGCATTGACCTTGCCGTTACTCAGGGTCAGGGTCGCGATACCGTCTTCGAGGTGGTAGGCAATCAACTCACTCATGACGCTATTCCTTGTAAGAAAGATGGGCAGACGTTACCCACCACCGCAGGCCAGGTAAAGCGCCGTGACTGACCCGCCGGTCACCGATTACCGGCTCAACCGGCGTACCGCGCCGTTCTGCTTCTATATAGAAGGGCCATGCCCACCGAAGATTGGCCGGTTTGCCATGACTCATCGGCGGGGCAAAACGACTTTTTCTCTTAACCGCATGAAAATTCTGAAAAAAAGTTTGCCATCGGAAAAGCTTTCGACTACATTAGCGCGCCTCGACAGACAGAACATGTTTGAAGAGATACGGTGAAGTGTCCGAGTGGCTTAAGGAGCACGCCTGGAAAGTGTGTATACAGGAAACTGTATCGAGAGTTCGAATCTCTCCTTCACCGCCACATTCAGTACACAAAACCCCTGATTTCGAAAGAAGTCAGGGGTTTTGTGGTTTCTGGCGTCTAGATTTTTTCGGACGCGCCGCCGAAGTCCGCCTCACCTTTGGCAGGGATTACAATTGCGCATTTATTTACCAGTAAAAGGACGATTTCATGATCATTTCCACCACTCACGCCATTGAAGGCCGTCAGATCACTGCATATCTGGACATTGTCAGCGCCGAGTCGGTGCAGGGCGTCAATGTGATCCGTGACATGTTCGCTGGCATGCGCGATTTTTTTGGTGGTCGTTCGCAGACGCTGGAACGGGCTTTGAAGGAGGCGCGGATTCAGGCGACTGAAGAAATCAAGGAGCGGGCGCTTGCCCTGCAAGCCGATGCGGTGGTCGGGTTGGACTTTGAGATCAGCATGCCTGGCGGTAAGGGTGGGATGGTTGTGGTGTTCGCAACCGGTACCGCAGTGAAGTTGCGCTGAATTTTGATCCCAAGCCATGTGAGCCCATCCAGGTCGATGGCGACAAGGTGGGGCGTATCGGAGGGGTGATTCGGTGTAGGCCATTCGTCGGGCATCAGTTCATCTGAATAACAAGTCCAGGAATGACCGGCTAGTCTCAAAAGTCTGGGAGGTCGATATTTTTTCAGGCAAAAGCGCTTTGCCGGTGTCGACCCGATTTGAAGGGGCGAAGGTATGACTGATCCGTATATCGAAGACGATGGCGCTGAATTTTCCTTCAACAACTGCGTACGGTGCGGCCAGACCGAGTACCAGTCTGGTTTTGGCGAGGACCCGGTGCAGACCGGCAAGATCAAGTCCACGGCACCGAAAGGGCCGAAGGCGAAATTTCTACCCAAGGTCGCGATCCGCGCCCGCAAATAATCCGGCTGCTAACAACCCCGTCAACGAACGGGGTTTTTTACGTGTGGCAAACGAGCTGGGAAATGTCCTACGTGGTTTTTTAGGTTTTCACAAACTTTTCACGTTCGTCAAAGTAGGGTGAAGCCATCCGTTAGAAAGCAAGTCTCCAGCCCGTCTCCCCAGCGGGCTTTTTTTTTCCTGTCATAAAACCTTTTCCAGAATCGCTGTCCAATCGGCGCCGAGTGCGCGCAGCGCTCCGATTTCGTCTGGACTTTTGCGCTCCGAAGACATTAAATCCCGGCCCTTTTTGTCATCCCAATTTTTGAGGTTTCCGTCATGCGTTTAACACTGCCTGCTTTGGTTCTGGGGCTTTTCGTTGCTCAAGGTGCGATGGCTGCTGGTGACGGCACCGCGGCGCTGGGCGGTGGTCTGGGTGGCGCGCTGGGTAACGTTGTCGGCCAGAAAATGGGCGGCAGCACCGGTGCCGCGATTGGCGCTGGCGTTGCGGGCGCAGCGGGTAGTGCGATGGCGGCGCGTAAAGGCAGTCGCACCAAAGCAGCCATCGGCGGCGGTGTCGGTGCAGCTGGCGGTTCGGTAATCGGCAACAGCCTCGGCGGCAGGACCGGCGCGACCATTGGTGCCGGCCTGGGCGGCGCGGCGGGCGGTGCGGTAGGCAGCAACCTGTCGAAAGGTCACAAGCGTCACTGATCCAAAACGCTTGTCAGAAAAAGCCCGGCTCAATGCCGGGCTTTTTCATGGCTGAACGTTTTTCCCGCCGATGTCTCCAATCTCACATAGGCCCTTGTGTGGGCGAACTGTCCCGATTCGGGAACTGTGAGGTTCATATGCGTTTGTCATTATCTGCACTGTTTTTCGGATTGCTGGTGGCTCAGGGCGCGATGGCCGCCGGTGATGGTTCGGCAGCCGTTGGTGGAGGGCTGGGTGGCGTGCTGGGCAATGTCGTCGGCGGACAACTCGGTGGTAGCACCGGTGCGGCGGTCGGCGCCGGTGTAGGTGGCGCGGCTGGCGGTGCCGTCGGGGCGAATAAACGCAATCGCACCGAGGCGGCCATTGGTGGCGGCCTCGGTGCAGCGGGCGGTTCAGTGATCGGTAACAGTCTTGGCGGCTCAACCGGATCGGCTGTCGGTGCAGGATTGGGAGGCGCGGCGGGTGGTGCGGTCGGTAACAACCTGGGCGACGATGGCGGGAAGTCTCATTCCGGTGGTGGTCACAAGCATAAGAACAAACATAAGAACCGCCATCGTTGATGGATGGTTAGACAAAAACCCGGTCGTGAGCCGGGTTTTTCGTTTTTGCCGGTAGGGGGAACGATTGGCTGTAAGGCGTTTCGAACGTCATACACACCCCGAATTGTGAGGTTTGCCATGACTCCCGAAACCGAAGGCAAGGAAGAAAAAGGCCCGAGTGGGCTGCCATTTATCAATGATCCGGGGAATGAGGATCCGGGGTCGCTGATGGATGACGCGACGGTGCCGTTGAACGATGCTGATGAGGCGGATATGGAAGACGAAGAGGATGAAGATGAGCAGTGACCGAATTCCCGATGGCTTCTAAATGCCGATGGCGTAAAGTTTGAATCTTCAGGGCCTGTGGTTGTGCAGGCCCTCATCGCCGCAGAGAACATTGCCCGTTGCTCAATGTCCGTTGCGCTCGTTATGCTGCTGAACCCTTTAATCAGATCCGAGCAGCGGCGCCAGTCGTCGCCCGGGATGTCTTTGAAAACGGATCCGATGATGAATGCACCGCTGAAGGCGTTCGGCCCGATCAAGGCCGTGATTTTCGATATGGACGGTTTGCTGCTGGACACCGAGGGCATTTACACCGAGGTCACCTCGCTGATTGCCGGGCGTTACGGGCGTACCTTCGACTGGAGCATCAAGCAGAACATCATTGGCCGTGGGGCCAACGATCTGGCGAACTATGTTGTGCAGGCGCTGGATTTGCCGATCACTGCCGAAGAGTTTCTGGTGATTCGCGAGCCGCTGATGCGCGAGCGTTTCCCTACTGCACAAGCGATGCCCGGGGCGGAGGAGCTGATTCGCCACCTCAAGGCGCACAACATTCCGATCGCCGTGGGCACCAGTTCGTCGCGGCAGTCGTTCGGCCAGAAAACCACGTTGCACCGTGACTGGTTTGCGCTGTTCGATTTCATCGTTACGGCAGACGATCCGGAAGTCGGCGCAGCCAAGCCGGCGCCGGATATTTTCCTGACCGCCGCCCGCCGTCTGGGTGTCGCGCCCGAGGATTGTCTGGTGTTCGAGGATTCGCCGTTTGGCGTCACTGCAGCGAAAGCAGCAGGCATGACCGCCATCGCTATCCCCGACGCCGCCATGGCCGATGAAAAATACGCACACGCCGACGGGATTCTTCGGTCGTTGAAAGGGTTTGTCCCGAGCGCCTGTGGCTTGCCAGCGCTGGAATGGGCCTGAACGCAGCATGAAAAAACGCCGCCCCCCCGTTTAAAGAGGGGCGGCGTTTTTCGTAAAGACGAATCAGAGGATCAGGCGCCGAAACCACCGTCAATGGTCAGGCTTGCACCGGTGATGTAACCCGCTTCCGGCCCCACCAGATAAGCGACGAAACCGGCGATTTCATCGGCTGTACCGTAGCGACCCACCGCCATCAGCGGAATAAGGCTTTCGGCGAAGTCACCGTGCGCCGGGTTCATGTCGGTGTCGACCGGGCCGGGTTGCACGTTGTTGATGGTGATGCCACGTGGGCCGAGATCCCGCGCCAGACCTTTGGTCAAACCCACCAGTGCCGATTTGCTCATTGCGTAGACACCGCCGCCGCCGAAGGGCATGCGGTCAGCATTGGTGCTGCCAATGTTGACGATGCGCGAGCCTTCGCCCATGTGTTTGGCGGCTTCCTGCGAAGCGATGAACACGCTGCGTACGTTGATCGCCAAGGTCTGATCAAAATCTTCCAGCTTGAAATCTTCCAGCGGAGCGATGGCCAGCACCCCGGCGTTGTTGACCAGAATGTCGAGGCGGCCAAAGGCTTCGACGGTGGCGCTGACCGCATGGCGAATGGCTGCGGCGTCAGCACTGTCAGCCTTGATCGCCAGGGCCTTGCCGCCGTTCGCAGTGATGCTGTTTTGCAACTCTTCAGCCTTGGCGGTTGAGCTGACGTAGGTGAAGGCAACAGCAGCGCCTTCAGCGGCCAGACGTTTGACGATGGCAGCGCCGATGCCGCGGGAACCGCCTTGAATCAGAGCGACTTTGCCGCTGAGGTGTTGAGTGGTCATGTTCGATCTCCAGATGTTTCAAGGCGGGGTGCCTTGTTGTTGGAGCCGAGTATCGGCCGCGCATCGACAACCGTGTAGACCCTGATTGCTATAGTCTGTGTAAACCAGAAGTTTATAGTGGCGATCATGGAAACCTTCAGCAGTATCGAATGCTTCGTGCGTAGCGCCGAAGTCGGCAGCTTTGCCGAGGCCGCCCGGCGCTTGAGCCTGACGCCGGCAGCCGTCGGCAAGAGCGTGGCGAAGCTTGAAGTGCGGCTCGGTGTACGGCTGTTCCAGCGTAGTACACGCAGCTTGACCCTGACCGAGGCTGGTCAGCTGTTTTTGAGTCAGGTCAGTGCCAGTCTCACGACCATCCAGAATGCCGTGGCCAATTTGGCCAGTGTCGAAGGCCTGCCAGCGGGGACATTGAAAGTCAGTATGGGCACGGTGTTCGGACGTTTGTACGTCGTGCCGTTGCTGGAAGAGTTTTTACGTCGGTTCCCGGCGATCAACCCTGACTGGCATTTTGATAACCGTCAGGTCGATTTAATTGGCCAGGGTTTCGATGCGGCGATTGGTGGCGGATTTGAACTGCCCCAAGGTGTCGTTGCACGCAAATTGGCCCCCGCGCATCGCGTGTTGGTGGCGTCTGCTGACTATCTGCAAAAGCACGCGGCGATCGCCGAGCCGGATGACCTGCAACATCACGATGGCATTCTGATTCGTTCGCCGCAAACCGGTCGAGTACGCTCTTGGCAGTTGATCAGTAGCGGCAGTCAGCTTTGTCGACCATTGACCCTCAAGTCGCGAATGACCATGAGCGATTCCGAGGCGGCGTGTGCAACGGCGGCACAAGGGTTGGGCATTGCGCTGGTGAGCATGCCGTTCGCGGTGGGGTATCTGGAGGCGGGAACATTGCAGCGGGTGTTGCCGGACTGGTTTGTCGATGACGGCAACATTTCGATCTACTACGCCGAGCACAAATTGTTGCCGGGCAAGACTCGGGCTTTTGTGGATTTTGTGATTGAACAGTTTGCGCAGCAGGGGTTGGCTCAGCGGTTCAGTGCTATCTGAGTGAGGCTTGAGACCGAGTCAACCCATTCGCGAGCAGGCTCGCTCCCACATTTGGAATGCATCTCCCCTGTGGGAGCGAGCCTGCTCGCGAATGGGGCGACCCGATTTCCGTAAATGACTCAGCGGGCAAACCGCCCCGGCCAGCCAATGATGTTTTTCGGCCGCGGCGTCGCGTACGTCCGCACCTTGGACGTCGACAACCCCAGGCGCACCAGCGATTCCGCAATGGTCACCGCGGCCGTCACCCCGTCCACTACCGGTACCCCGGTGCGCCGGCGAATCTGCTCATCCAGCCCGGCCATTCCGCCGCAACCCAGGCATATCACTTCGGCCTTGTCCTGCGTCACCGCCAACTCCGCCTGATGCACGATGGCTTCCAGTGCGCGGTGCGGCTCGTGTTCCAGCTCCAGAACCGCCAGACCACTGGCCCGCACCGAAGCGCAACGATCCCACAGACCGGACAACTTCAAACGATCCTCGATCAGCGGCACTGTGCGATCCAGCGTGGTGACCACCGAGTACGCGTGGCCAAGAAACATCGCTGTACTGGCCGCCGCATCGGTGATGTCCACCACCGGTACGTTGAGCAGCTCCTGCAAACCTTCGCGACCATGTTCGCCATAACCGGCCTGGATCACCGCATCGAACGGCTGATCGTAAGACATCACTCGATCCATCACCGCGATGGCGGCCAGATAGCTTTCGAAATTGCCTTCAATCGAATCGGCGCCGAAGTACGGCGTCAAACCGACGATTTCCGTGCCGGGTGATGCAACAGCCTGCGCCGAGCGAGCGATGGCCTGAGTGATGGATTCGGTGGTGTTGACGTTGACCACGAGAATTCGCATGGGAAGTCCTTATAGCGGGCAGTTCTGCGGCCCGAAGTCCGGGCCGCGAAGAAGTTAGTGGCAGACGTTGTCGACAGCGATGGACTCGCCATTGACGTCGGCGTAGTGCGGCTGACGTTTGGCGATGATCAGGTAGAGCATTCCGGCGATTCCCGCACCGATCAGCCAGGAAAACGGCGAAACACTGTGGAAGCCGGGAACCAGCGCCAGGACGATGGGGATCAATGCCGCAGGAATAAACGCCGCCACCGCACGGAAATTGACCCCGTGGCTGTAGTAGTAGTAATAGGCGCCGTCGGGATCTTCGCTGTAGAGCTGCGGAACGTTGATCCGACCTTTGCGGATCAGCCAGTAATCGACCATGATCACGCCGTACAACGGGCCTAGCAGGGCGCCGAGACCGGACAGGAAGTACACGATCACCAGCGGGCTGTTGTAGAGGTTCCACGGCAGGATCAGCACGGCGATGGTCGCGCTGATCAGCCCGGCACGGCGGAAGGTCAGGTATTTCGGCGCCAGATTGCTGAGGACAAACGCCGGGGCGACGAAGTTGGCCATGATGTTCACCGCCACGGTGACAATCAGGAACGCCAGGCAACCGAGGACCAGGAAGAACGTATTGGGAATCGAGGCGATGATTTCTGTAGGACTTTCGATGATCCGGCCGTTGATCTGGAATTGCGCGCCACACAGCAGAACAGTAATCGCGGCGAACACCAGAATGTTCACCGGCAAACCCCAGAAATTTCCGACCTTGATGGTTTTGCGGCACGGCGAGGAGCGGGCGAAGTCGCAGAAGTTGAGGATCAACGTTCCGTAAATCGCCAGCCACAATGCGCTGCCGGCAAAAATATTGCGCCACATCTCACCGCCGGTCAGTGGTTCGCGGATCGACCAGGCGATGGTTGCGTTGGCCTGGAAGTACATCCATGCGGCGAGAGCGGCGACGGTGAGCAAAATCACCGGGCCGGCGAACGCCTCGTAACGGCGGACCATTTCCATGCCGTAGGCGAGGATTGCCAGTTGCACGAACCAGATCGCCACGAAACACACCCAGCCCAACGTCGACAGGCCGAGGATCGAGTTGTGGTCGTATTCAGCAAAGCCCGGATGGACCGCCGTGAGCAACACCCGGAAAACCACTGACGCCAGATACGTCTGAATCCCGAACCAGGCGATGGCGATAACCGCCCGAATCAGCGCAGGAATTTGCGCGCCGTGAATACCGAAACTGATCCGGCTGATCACCGGAAACGGCACCCCGGTTTTCTGCCCCATGTAACCGGACAGGTTCATGAAAAAGTAGACCAGTGCCGCGCCTATCCCCAGCGACAGCAGAATCTGCCAACCGCCCAGCCCCAAGGCATACAAGCCGATAGCAAACGAGTAGTTGGCGATGTTGTGCACGTCATTGGTCCACAGGGCGAAAATGCTGTACTTGCCCCAGCGCCGACCTTCGGCTTTGGTCGGCGCCAGATCACTGTTGTGCAGACGGGGGCTCAGTTGCAACGGCTCGACCAGACCGTCGTACGGCAAGGGCTGATCGAGTGCGGAGGAGGGCAGATTCAGCGCGATGTTGTTGGAGAGACTTGTACGCATTCCGGCAGGCTCCTGATGGGCGGGCCGCGATGACTGTGCATGAGCCCGGGGCTCGACAAATCTTCGTCGCGGCCAGCAAACATCACTGGTTACGGGGCATCTGCAGCCTGTACGGGATAGGGCGCTTCAGGCTTGCGGATCGAAAGTGTTTAGTCATGTTTTGCAGTTTTGTATACAAAACATGTATGCACCAAAGCCAGATCTGTGCCAGTTATCGATCTATGCGCAGCCATCCTCATTTCGAAAAGTTATCTGGCAGCGCTAAGTGATTGAAAGTAGCTGGTTATAAATTGACCGATTGAACAGGTATTTATTTTTTGCGGGGGATTTTGCGGAGGTGGCAAATCGGAGGGGCGTTCAGAAGGGATGTAACTTTTCAGGGCGTGAAAACAAAAAGTGCACACATAAATGGCACCGATGGTGACATTCCTGTGTACACATTTTTTTGAGTCGCTAGAAGCCAGTGTAGGAGTGAGCCTGCTCGCGATAGGGGCGTATCAGTCGATGAATTTTTTGCCTGATACACCGCTATCGCGAGCAGGCTCACTTCTACAAGGGGAAATCATCGTGGCAGGGGGTTACGCCTTGCTGATGATATTTCCCGCATGCAGCCCGCATTCTTTCTGCGTGGCTTCTTCCCACCACCAACGGCCTTCGCGCTCGTGCTGATTGGGCAGGACAGGGCGGGTGCACGGTTCGCAGCCAATGCTGATAAAGCCGCGTTCATGCAGGCTGTTGTACGGCAGCTCAAGCATGCGGATGTAACCCCAGATCTCTTCGCTGGTCATCTGCGCCAGCGGGTTGAATTTGTACAGGGTGCGTTCAGGCGTAGAGAACGCGGTGTCGATTTCCAGCACTGCCACGGCGCTGCGCGTGCCCGGGCTCTGGTCGCGGCGCTGGCCCGTGGCCCAGGCTTTGACGCTGGACAACTTGCGTCGCAGCGGCTCGATCTTGCGGATCCCGCAGCATTCACCGTGGCCGTCCTTGTAGAAACTGAACAGGCCTTTTTCCTTCACGAACGGTTCCAGTTTCGTGTAGTCCGGCGACACCAGTTCGATGTCGATCTTGTAGTGCTCGCGCACCTGATCGATGAATCGGTAGGTTTCCGGGTGCAGGCGACCGGTGTCGAGACTGAACACCTTGACGTTCTTGTTGAGCTTCCAGGCCATGTCCACCAGCACCACATCCTCGGCGCCGCTGAAAGATATCCACAGCTCATCACCGAACTCGGCAAAGGCGAGTTTGAGGATGTCTTGCGCAGATTTGTTGGCATAGGTCGTGGCGAGTTCCACGACATCGAACGTTGCACTCATCAGGGCGGCTTCCTACAGGTCGGTGGCGCTGGGCGCTCTATATGGCGGCGATGGTAACAAAAAGCTGCGTCTGGCGGGGCGTGCTGTGCGTTGCGCGGGCGTGGGGGAGTCGCTAGAGTTCGGGCTCGCTCGACTCAATAATCAATACAAACGGGAGTGTCTTGTGGAAATTGCTTGCCTGGATCTTGAAGGGGTACTGGTACCGGAAATCTGGATCGCCTTCGCCGAAAAAACCGGAATCGAATCCCTCAAAGCCACCACCCGGGACATTCCCGATTACGACGTGCTGATGAAACAGCGTCTGCGCATCCTCGATGAACATGGCTTGAAGCTGTCGGACATTCAAGAAGTGATCGCCACCCTGAAACCGCTGGACGGCGCGGTGGAGTTCGTCAACTGGCTGCGCGAGCGCTTTCAGGTGGTGATCCTGTCGGACACCTTCTATGAGTTCTCCCAGCCGTTGATGCGTCAACTGGGCTTCCCGACGCTGCTTTGCCATCGCCTGATTACCGATGAAAGCGGGCGGGTGACCAGCTATCAGTTGCGTCAGAAAGATCCGAAACGGCAGTCGGTGCTGGCCTTCAAGAGCCTGTACTACCGGGTGATTGCGGCGGGTGATTCGTACAACGACACCACGATGCTCGGCGAGGCGGATGCGGGGATTCTGTTCCATGCGCCGGAGAATGTGATTCGCGAGTTCCCGCAGTTTCCGGCGGTGCACTCGTTTGCCGAGCTGAAGCAGGAATTCCTCAAAGCCTCAAACCGCGACCTCAGCCTGTAAGCATGGCTCCCTGATGATCGTTCCCACGCTCCGCGTGGGAATGCTTCAACGGACGCTTCGCGTTCGGCTTTGGATGGGACGCAGAGCGCCCCGGGCTGCATTCCCACGCAGAGCGTGGTAACGATCTTTACTCAGAGGTTTTGCAGGGTTTCCAGGAGGATTCTGACTTTAGTAATCGACTCCTGATACTCCGCCTGCCAGTCCGAGTCGGCGACGATCCCGCCACCGCCCCAGCAGCACACCTGCCCATCCTTGACCAACAGACTGCGAATCGCGATGGAGCTGTCCATCTCGCCGCGCACGTCCAGATACAACAACGACCCGCAATACAAACCGCGCCGGGTCGGCTCCAGTTCGTCAATGATCTGCATGGCTCGAATCTTTGGCGCGCCGGTGATCGAACCGCCGGGGAAGCTGCCGGCGATCAGATCCAGTGCATCGCGGTCATCCGCCAGTTCTCCGGTCACGCTGCTGACCAAGTGATGTACGTTCGGATAGCTTTCCAGGCTGAATAACTCCGGCACGCGCACCGAGCCAATGCGGCAGGTGCGCCCGAGGTCGTTGCGCAGCAGGTCGACGATCATCAGGTTTTCCGCGCGATCCTTCGGGCTGGCCAGCAGTTCGGCGGCGTTGGCCGCGTCTTCGGCGGGGGTCAGGCCTCGAGGGCGGGTGCCTTTGATCGGGCGGGTTTCCACTTGGCGCTGGCTGACCTTGACGAAGCGCTCCGGCGACAGGCTCAGCACCGCGCCGCCATCGGGCAGGCTCTGGAAGCCGGAAAACGGTGTCGGGCAGGCTTTGCGCAATTCGCAGTAAGCCAACCATGGGTCGCCTTGGCATGAGGCTCGGAAACGCTGGGCAAAGTTGACCTGATAGCAGTCACCGGCCTGAATGTAATGCTGAATGCGCTCGAAGGCCTGGTGGTAGTCGTCAGCCGAAAGATCGGCGGTCATCGGTTGGTTCAGCTTGAACGGCGCCAGCGATTCAACAACCGGTTGAGTGAACAGACCGATCAGCCGCTGCTTTTCACTGTCGACAATCGACGGATGAAACACCAGTTGACTGGTGCCAGCCTGGTGATCGCTGACCAATGCCCAGTCATACAACCCAAACTGGGCATCCGGCAGTTGCAGATCATCTCGTGCATGACTCGGCAGGTTTTCCAGGTGCCGACCAAAGTCATAGCTCAGATAACCGATCAATCCGCCAGCGAACGGCAGTTCATAAGTGGCAGGCAGTTGTGCCTCGCCCAAACGGTTCAGATTGTCACGCAGGCGTTGCAGGAAATGGCTGCCGCTTTCATCCCGCAACACCGCCAGTTGTTCCAGCGGCCAGGCACTGAGCAAGTCATAACGGCCACGGTCGGCACTTGGCCGGCCGCTGTCGAGCAGCACGGCGCCGGGCGCGTGGCGGATGGCCGCGAAGTAGTCGGCGGGATTGGCGCGGTAGGGCAGTGGATGTACGGAGCAGGTCAACATGGGCGGGGCAGATCGGCCATTGAGGCGGGGTGGGGATTGTAGTCCTCTCCGATCCCAGATCAAAGTCAAAAGCCTACCCCCTCACCCCAGCCCTCTCCCCCAAGGGGGACGAGGGGGAAAGGGAGCAGATCTTCATGCTTTTCAAAGCCTCGGTTCGACTCGATATTTCGGGGAGGAGAGCAGATCTGGGCTTTTCAAGTTCTGAGTTCGATTCAAGACTTTCAAGTTGGCGTAGCTCCAACATCCACCTCGGTCAGTCCCCTCGCCCTCCGGGAGAGGGTTAGGGTGAGGGGCTCTTCAACTTTTAGCCCTCGACCGCAGGAATATGCCCAAACATTTCCTGAGTAAACGCCACCCGCTCTTCAACCGACTCGGTCACCCCACGCGCCTTCAGCTCTTCCAGTCGCGCTTCAACCGCGTGGGTGCGTAAGGTCAGCCCGCAGTCATTGGCGATCTGGATATTCAGCCCCGGCCGCGCATTCAGCTCCAGAATCAGCGGGCCTTTTTCCTGATCGAGGACCATGTCCACACCGATATACCCCAACCCACACAGCTCATAGCAGCCGGCAGCGAGTTTCATGAAACCGTCCCAATAGGGCAGTTGCACGCCGTCCACCGCGTTGGTGGTGTCCGGGTGTTTGGTGATGATGTTGTTAAGCCAGGTGCCGCGCAGGGTCAAACCGGTCGCCAGATCAACACCGACACCAATGGCACCCTGGTGCAGGTTGGCCTTGCCGCCGGACTGGCGGGTCGGCAAGCGCAACATCGCCATCACCGGGTAACCCATGAGCACGATGATGCGGATGTCCGGCACGCCTTCGTAGCTGATGCTCTTGAAGATCTGATCCGGGGTCACGCGGTATTCGATCAGCGCCCGATCACGGTGGCCGCCCAGCGAATACAGGCCAGTGAGGATGCTCGAGATGTGGTGCTCAAGTTCTTCGTGGGCAATGATCTTGCCCGACACCGTGCGATAGCGACCCTCGAAACGGTCGGCGACGACGATGATGCCGTCACCGCCGGCGCCTTGCGCCGGTTTGATCACGAAGTCGCTGCGCCCGCCGATGATCTCGCCGAGCTTGTCGATTTCCTTCTCGGTGGAAATCACGCCATACAGCTCCGGCACGTGAATGCCGGCCTTGATCGCGCGTTCCTTGGTGATGATCTTGTCATCGACGATGGGGGTGATGGTGGGCGTGTTTTTGTTTTTGACCGAGTGGGGGGGGGGGGGGGGGGGGGGGGGGGGGGGGGGGGGGGGGGGGGGGGGGGGAGGGGGGGGGGGGGGGGACGGGGGGGGGTGGA
>NZ_JBIUVJ010000029.1:58260-62049 GCF_044742875.1 Pseudomonas sp. NPDC087817 | reverse complement strand
ATGCTCAGTGCCGCCAAAGTCGATCAGTGCCCTGACGACGAGGGCTTTGAAGTGGCGTTCGCCGGTCGTTCCAACGCCGGTAAATCCAGCGCCCTGAACACTCTGACTCACGCCAGCCTGGCGCGGACCTCGAAAACTCCGGGTCGCACGCAGCTGTTGAACTTCTTCAAGCTAGACGATGATCGGCGTCTGGTCGACCTGCCGGGCTACGGTTATGCAAAAGTACCGATCCCGCTGAAGATGCACTGGCAGCGTCACCTTGAGGCTTACCTCGGTGGCCGCGAGAGTTTGAAGGGTTTGATTCTGATGATGGACATCCGTCATCCAATGACCGACTTCGACCTGCTGATGCTCGACTGGGCCGTTGCCGCCGGCATGCCGATGCACATTCTGCTGACCAAGGCCGACAAGCTGACCTACGGCGCAGCCAAGAACACCCTGCTCAAGGTGCAGTCGGAAATTCGCAAGGGTTGGGGCGATCTGGTCACCATCCAGCTGTTCTCCGCACCAAAACGCATGGGCCTGGAAGAGGCCTACACTGTTCTGGCAGGCTGGATGGAACTGGCGGACAAAGGCGCCGAGGCGGCTGCCGAGTAAGACAATTTCAAAACTGTCTGTGGTGCTGGCAGGCAAGGCGAAAGCATCGCTAAAAAGCGGAGTTTAGGGGACCTAAATGAGCATTTTTAGCGGTGCTTTTAACGCAGCATGACGGCATCACAGCCAGTTTTGGGGCAAAAAAAGCCCCGGACTTCATTGGGGAGGGAGAAGTTCCGGGGTTTAAGTTCCGAACCGCTAGGGCGGGGTTCAGATATCTGCCAACACTTAACACAACATAGGAGCATCGAAGGGCTTCACCAGCCATTCAGTAACTCTGAGTAGTGTCCTTCCAGATTAGTTCAGAATTTTTTCAAAAAGCTTTGGAATAATCCCAAGTGCTTTTCGAAATAAGCAGGTTCTACCGGCTCTACCGCGACGTTGTGTCGCGGCAGAACCATTTCAAATGGCTCAGTGAGCCTCATCCCAATTGTTGCCCACACCCACTTCGACCAGCAGCGGCACATCCAGTTTCGCCGCTTCGCTCATGTGCACACGAATCTCGGCGCTGACCTGCTCGACCAGATCCTCGCGGACTTCCAGCACCAGTTCATCGTGCACCTGCAGGATGACTCTGGCGTCCAGCCCGGATGTCGCCAGCCAGTTATCCACCGCGACCATGGCTTTCTTGATGATGTCTGCTGCGGTGCCCTGCATCGGCGCGTTGATCGCGGTGCGCTCGGCGGCAGCGCGTTCCTGCGGCTTGTTCGAGTTGATCTCCGGCAGATACAGGCGACGACCGAAGAAGGTCTCGACATAGCCTTGATCCGCCGCTTGGGCGCGGGTGCGATCCATGTACTCGCGAACGCCTGGATAACGCGCGAAGTAGGTGTCGATGTAAGCCTTGGCGGTCTTGGTGTCGACGCCGATGTCCTTGCCGAGCTTCTGCGCGCCCATGCCGTAGATCAGGCCGAAGTTGATCGCCTTGGCGCCACGGCGCTGGTCGGAAGTCACTTCGTTGAGTTCGACCTTGAACACTTCGGCAGCGGTGGCGGTGTGCACGTCGAGGTTGTTGCGGAAGGCGTTCATCAAGCCTTCGTCCTTGGACAGGTGGGCCATGATCCGCAGCTCGATCTGCGAATAGTCCGCCGCCAGCAGTTTGTAACCTTTTGGCGCGACGAAGGCCTGACGGATACGCCGGCCTTCAGCGGTACGCACCGGAATGTTCTGCAGGTTCGGATCACTGGAGGACAAACGCCCGGTCGACGCCACCGCCTGGTGATACGAGGTGTGGATGCGCCCGGTACGCGGATTGATCTGCTCCGGCAGGCGATCGGTGTAGGTGCTTTTCAGCTTGCTCATCGAGCGGTGCTCCATCAGCACCTTCGGCAAACGGTGATCGTCTTCAGCGAGCTTCGCCAGCACTTCTTCAGCGGTGGACGGCTGGCCCTTGGCGGTCTTCTTCAGCACTGGCAGGCCGAGTTTTTCGTAGAGAATCACGCCCAACTGCTTCGGTGAGCCGAGGTTGAATTCTTCCCCGGCGATTTCGAAGGCTTCGCGCTCCAGCGCGACCATTTTGTTGCCCAACTCGATGCTCTGGATGCCGAGCAGCTCCGCATCGACGAATGCGCCTTGGCGCTCGATACGTGCAAGAACGGGCACAAGTGGAATTTCGATGTCGGTCAGCACGCTGGCCAGACTCGGGATGGCGCTGAGCTTTTCGAACAAGGTCTGGTGCAGACGCAGAGTGATGTCGGCGTCTTCGGCGGCATACGGCCCGGCCTGTTCCAGGGCGATCTGGTCGAAGGTCAGTTGCTTGGCGCCTTTGCCGGCGATGTCCTGGAAGCTCACGGTGGTGTGCTCCAGGTACTTCTGCGCGAGGCTGTCCATGTCGTGGCGGGTGGCGGTGGAGTTGAGCACGTAGGACTCAAGCATCGTGTCGAAGGCGATGCCACGCACGGTGATGCCTTGGCTCTGATCGCCGCCGATGGCGCAGTTGGCCAAAATGTTCATGTCGAACTTGGCGTGCTGGCCGACCTTGAGCTTGCTTGGATCTTCGAGGATCGGCTTGAGCGCGCGCAGCACGGTGTCGCGATCCAGTTGTTCCGGCACGCCGATGTAGGAGTGGGTCAGCGGAATGTACGCGGCTTCGTTGGCCTGCACGGCGAACGACAGACCGACCAGTTGCGCTTGCTGTGCGTCGATGCCGGTGGTTTCAGTGTCGAAGGCGAACAGCTTGGCGTTGTTGAGCTTTTCCAGCCAGACGTCGAAACGTGTCTGATCAAGGATGGTTTCGTACGCAGCTTCAGCGGGAGCGGCAGGCGCTTCTTCTGCTGGCGCGCTGAACAGATCACCCGCCAGCGCAGGCTCGGCGGCAGCGCTCAGTTCCAGACGTTTGGCGTCGCGATCCAGATCATTGATCCAGCTTTTGAATTCCAGCAGGGTGTACAGCTCGTAAAGCTTGGCCGGGTCTTCCGCGCCCATTTGCAGGTCGTCGAGTTCGACGTCCAGCGGCACGTCGACCTTGATGGTCGCCAGTTGGTAGGAGAGGAACGCCATCTCCTTGTGCTCTTCGAGCTTGGCCGGCAGGGTTTTCGCGCCGCGAATCGGCAGGGTCGGCACGATGTCGAGATTGGCGTACAACTCAGTGAGGCCGCCGTTGACGCCGACCAGCAGGCCGGAAGCGGTCTTCGGGCCGATACCGGGAACGCCCGGGATGTTGTCGGACGAATCGCCCATCAGCGCCAGATAATCGATGATCTGCTCCGGTGCGACGCCGAATTTCTCCTTCACGCCTTCCACATCCATCGAGCTACCGGACATGGTGTTGACCAAGGTAATGTGGCCATCGACCAGTTGCGCCATGTCCTTGTCGCCGGTCGAAATGATCACCGGTCGATCCGCCGCTGCGCTGCTGCGGGCCAGGGTGCCGATTACGTCGTCAGCCTCGACGCCTTCCACGCATAGCAGCGGGAAGCCGAGGGCGATCACGCTCTGATGCAGCGGCTCGATCTGCACGCGCATGTCGTCGGGCATGCTTGGGCGGTTGGCTTTGTACTCGGCGTACATCTCATCGCGAAAGGTCCCGCCCTTGGCGTCGAAGACCACGGCGAACGGGCTGTCCGGGTACTGCTTGCGCAGACTCTTGAGCATGTTCAGCACGCCTTTGACCGCACCGGTCGGCAGGCCTTTGGACGTGGTCAGCGGTGGCAGGGCGTGGAAAGCGCGGTACAGGTAAGACGAACCGTCCACCAG
>NZ_JBIUVJ010000029.1:39150-58250 GCF_044742875.1 Pseudomonas sp. NPDC087817 | reverse complement strand
TGAGCAGCATCAACCTTTTCGGCGGGCCCGGCGCTAGAATAGCGGGACCGTTGACGACAAAGGGACAAGGTTATCATGCGTACGTTAAATCGCTTGCTGCTGGTCAGTCTGATTGCTGCCTCACCATTGGCCGCGATGGCGGCGGATGATGCGCCGGCCTCGGAGCCGGAAGTAACCATCAACACGCACACGGAAGGCGACAAGGTCATTCAGGAATACAGCCGCAGTGGCTTCGTGTATGCGATCAAGGTCACGCCGAAGGGCGGCAAACCGTATTTCCTGGTCCGCGCCGATGGTACGGATGCGAACTACATCCGATCTGATCAGCCGGATATGCTGATTCCGTCGTGGGAAATTTTTACCTGGAAGTAAGTTTCCCGACTTTTAATCGGCGCCGCGCGAAAGCGGCGCCAGAACTGAGCAGTTTTTAACCATGTCTGTGTTCACTCCCCTGGCTCGGCCCGAGCTGGAAACCTTTCTCGCCCCTTACGGGCTTGGCCGTCTGCTTGATTTCCAGGGGATCGCCGCCGGCAGTGAAAACACCAACTTCTTCATCAGTCTGGAGCAGGGCGAATTCGTCCTGACCCTGGTCGAGCGCGGCCCGTTGCAGGAGATGCCGTTCTTCATCGATCTGCTCGACGTGCTGCACGAAGCCGATCTGCCGGTGCCGTATGCGCTGCGCACCACCGACGGCATGGCGTTGCGTGAACTGAAGGGCAAACCGGCCCTGCTGCAACCGCGTCTGTCCGGCAAGCACATCAAGGTCGCCAACGCTCAGCATTGCGCGCAAGTCGGCGAGTTGCAGGCGCATCTGCACCTGGCGACGCAGGGCGAGCGCATGATCAAGCGCAAGACCGATCGTGGCCTGGACTGGATGCTGGAGGAGGGCACCGAGTTTCTTTCGCATCTGAGCGATGAGCCGCGTGCCCTGCTGCAAAAGGCCCTGGATGAAATCACCGAGCGCAAAGAGAAGATTCTCGCGCTGCCTCGGGCGAATATTCATGCCGACCTGTTTCGCGACAACGCGATGTTCGAAGGTACGCACCTGACCGGGCTGATCGACTTCTACAACGCCTGCTCGGGGCCGATGCTCTACGACGTGGCAATTGCCTTGAACGACTGGTGTTCGGACGATGACGGCCTGATCGATGGGCCTCGGGCGCGGGCGTTCCTCGGTGCCTATGCGACATTGCGTCCGTTCACGGCGGCAGAAGCCGAGCTATGGCCGACCATGCTGCGCGTGGCGTGTGTGCGGTTCTGGCTGTCGCGGTTGATCGCGGCAGAGCAGTTTGCCGGGCAGGATGTGCTGATTCACGATCCGAAAGAATTTGAAGAGCGCTTGGCGCAGCGGCAGGCGGTCAATACACCTTTACCCTTCGCCCTCTGAACTGTGGCGAGCGAGCTTGCTCGCGCTGGGCTGCGCAGCGGCCCCAAAATTCTGGCACTCAGCCAGATTTTTGTGAGTGCTGCGCACTCAAGCGGGAGCAAGCTCCCTCGCCACAGGTTTTGGGTTGTTACAACGATTCCAGGCAGCCGGCCAGATCATTGCCCAACTTTTCCAATACCTGTTCATAACCCTGGGCTGTCGCCGGGGTGTATCCGCCCAGCGCATCCAGCTCCGCCAGTTTCACCGGCAGGCCGGCCACTAATGTCTCTGCCAGACGCGGACGCAGCGGCGGCTCGCTGAACACACAGGTCTTGCCCACTTCCTGCAACCGCTTGCGCATCGCCGCGACATGCTGCGCGCCCGGCTGCACTTCGGCGGCCACACTGAAAACGCCGGTGTGCTTCAGGCCATAAGCCTCTTCAAAGTAATCGAACGCTTCGTGAAAGACGAAGTACGGCTTGCCTTCAACGCTGGCCAGACGCTGCTTCAAACGCTGATCCAGCGCATCCAGACGTTCGTCGAAAGCCTTGGCATTGCTCTGATAACGCTCGGCATTCGCCGGGTCGGCAGCGCTCAAATCAGCTGCCATCTTGTCGGCAATTACCCGCGCGTTGACCGGCGATAGCCACAAATGCGCATCCAGCGTGCCCGGGCGGTGATCGTGATCATGCTCGTCAGCCTCTTCGGCATGGGAATGGCTATCTTCAGCAAAACGACGCAACTTCATCCCCGGCAGATCCTGCACCGCCACGCTCGGCAGCGTCCGGCCGTTGAGCACGCGCGGCAGGAAACCTTCCATGTCCGGGCCGATCCAGTAGAGCAGATCCACCGACTGCACCTTCCGTACGTCGGATGGGCGCAGGGCGTAATTGTGCGGCGAGGCGCCAGGCGGCAGCAGCACTTCTGGAATCGCCACGCCGTCCTGTACGGCTGCTGCGATCAGCTGCAGCGGTTTGATGCTGGTGAGGACTTTGACTTCGGCCTGAGCCGAACCGATCAGCAGAAAACTGGCGACAAACGCCACAAAAACAGAAAAAAGTCGGGGCACGATGACCACTCAAGGAGGCGAGAACGGGTAACATAATAACGTCTCTATCAAAACTCGTCGCCGCCCATGCCTATTACACCGATTGCCAGCCGTCCCCACGACCACTCTCATTGCGTGCACAGCGCATTGTCCGAGGCCGATACCTTGTGCGCCCAGAAAGGCTTGCGCCTGACCGCGTTGCGCCGTCGGGTGCTGGAGCTGGTGTGGCAGAGCCACAAGCCGCTGGGCGCCTACGACATCCTCGCCGTGCTCAGCGAGCAGGACGGTCGCCGCGCTGCGCCGCCTACCGTGTACCGTGCGCTGGATTTCCTCCTGGAAAACGGCTTGGTGCATCGCATCTCCTCGCTCAACGCCTTCGTCGGCTGCGTGCACCCGGAACACGCGCATCAGGGCCAATTCCTGATCTGCCGCGACTGCCACGCCGCTATCGAACTTGAGCAGAAAGTGATCAGCGACGCGATCATCAACAGCGCCAAGGACGTTGGTTTCATCGTCGAGGCGCAGACCGTCGAAGTCGTCGGCCTCTGCTCCGGTTGCCAGGGGGCTTGATGAGCAACGCGCTGATCCGTCTGGAACAGGTCGCCGTGACGTTTGCCGGGCAGGCTGTGCTGGACAACATCGAGCTGAGCGTCGAGCCGGGGCAGATCGTCACCCTGATCGGCCCTAATGGCGCCGGCAAGACCACGCTGGTACGCGCCGTACTCGGGCTGTTGAAGCCGGACAGCGGCAGCGTCTGGCGCAAGCCGAAACTGCGCGTCGGCTACATGCCGCAAAAACTCCACGTCGATCCGACCTTGCCGCTTTCGGTCCTGCGTTTTCTGCGACTGGTGCCGGGGGTTGATCGCCCGCGTGCGTTGGCGGCGTTGAAGGAAGTCGGCGCCGAACATGTCATCGACAGCCCGGTGCAAAGCGTTTCCGGTGGTGAAATGCAGCGTGTGCTGTTGGCCCGGGCGCTGCTGCGCGAACCGGAATTGCTGGTGCTCGACGAGCCGGTGCAAGGCGTCGACGTTGCGGGCCAGGCCGAGCTCTACAGCCTGATCACCCGTCTGCGCGATCGCCACGGTTGCGGCGTGTTGATGGTGTCGCACGATTTGCATCTGGTGATGAGCACCACCGACCAGGTCGTTTGCCTCAACCGTCACGTCTGCTGCTCCGGGCATCCCGAGCAGGTCAGCGGCGACCCGGCGTTCGTCGAGCTGTTCGGCAAGAACGCACAGAGCCTGGCGATTTATCACCACCATCACGACCATGCTCACGACCTGCATGGCTCGGTAGTCAAAGGGCCGGTTATTGGCCAACCTCACGTTCACGGAGACAACTGCAAGCATGGCTGATTTTCTGTTGTATGCCCTGCTTGCAGGTCTGGCGCTGGCGATTGTTGCAGGACCGCTCGGCTCGTTTGTGGTCTGGCGGCGCATGGCCTATTTCGGCGATACCTTGTCCCACGCGGCTTTGCTCGGCGTGGCGCTGGGCTTTTTGCTGGATGTCAGCCCGACGGTAGCGGTGACGGTCGGCTGCCTGCTGCTGGCGGTGCTGCTGGTGACGCTGCAACAGCGTCAACCGCTGGCGTCTGACACGTTGTTGGGAATTCTCGCGCCGAGCACGCTCTCTCTCGGGCTGGTGGTACTAAGCTTCATGCATGAAGTGCGGATTGACCTCATGGGCTATCTGTTCGGCGACCTGCTGGCGATCAGTCCGACCGATCTGGCGTGGATCCTTGGCGGCAGCGCGGCGGTGCTGGTTGTGCTGGTGGCGCTGTGGCGGCCATTGCTGGCGATCACCGTGCATGAAGAGCTGGCCAAGGTCGAGGGCTTGCCGGTGGCGGGTCTGCGTATGGCGCTGATGTTGTTGATTGCGGTGGTGATCGCGGTGGCGATGAAAATCGTCGGTGTGTTGCTGATTACTTCGCTGTTGATCATCCCGGCGGCTGCGGCACAGCGTCACGCCCGTTCGCCGGAGCAGATGGCCCTGGGCGCGAGCCTGCTGGGCATACTCGCCGTATGTGGCGGGCTGGCGCTGTCATGGTTCAAGGACACCCCGGCCGGCCCGTCAATCGTTGTGACGGCGGCCGCACTGTTTCTGCTGAGTTTTGTTCTGCCCCGTCGAGGGGTGTAGACTTGCTCGCTTTTTGCGCAATTAGAGAGTCGCAGGAATGAAGCCGTTCGCCTCCCGTTATCTGCTCCTTGTCGCATTTTCCGTGCTGCTGGGCGCCTGCCAAAGCACGCCGCCGGTGGCCGAAGTCCCCGATGCGCGGGCTACGGCCATCGCACAGCTGGAGCAAAGCCTGGCCAGCAGCGAACTGGCCACCGCCGAAGACCAACTGGCCGCTTTGCAGGTCGAAACCCCCAACGATCAGTCCCTTGAGCAATACCAGCGGCAATTGGCCGAAGCGTATCTGCGCCGCAGCCAGATCGTGCTGCAGAAAGGTGATGTGAATGCAGCGGCCACGGCGCTGAGCCGTGCTCGTGCGTTGATGCCTAAAGCCCCGGCGCTGACCGGTGGCGTCAATGGTGCCATCACCGAAGCGCGCAAGGCTGAGCTGGAAAAGGCTGAAGCGGCGTTGCTCGCGGCCGAAGCCAAGCCCAAAGCCAAGGTGATCGACCCGACTGCCGAGAGCACCACGGTTGCACTGAATATCACCGATAGCCGCAAACTTCGCCGCCAACTGGATGCGATCGCCGCCGATGTGGTGAATTATGAGTGTGCAGTGACCATTCAGGCGCCGCGTACCAATGACTATCCATGGTTGTCGACGTTGCTGAGCAAGCGCGTGAAGAAGTTGAATCCGGATTTCGATCTGCAGATCCATAAGCAGATCGTGCGCACAGTTCCGGCGCAGATGGTTCTGATTCCGCGTAAACCGTAAAAGCATCGCGCGCAAGCCCGCTCCCACAGGTACAGTGTGATCCTGTGGGACCGGGCTTGCCCGCGATGACGTCTTACCAGTCGCCTAATTTCTTAGGCCGGAATGGCTTTCGCCTTAGGCTCCCGAGCCCAGACCCGATGCTGCCCGATCGCGGCAAAGAACGGCTTGGTCAGCGCACCAACATCCTTGCCCTCCAGCAACCCGGCATCTGCCTCCAGCTTCAACACATCCAACAACTGCTTGGCTTCGCCCTGAAGTGCAATCGCCTTCAGATGCTTGTATGCCTCCAGCACGTAATGCAGAGCCACGCCGTCACCGCTTAGTGCTTTGACCGACGCCGCACCACCCGGCACGAACACCGCATCGAAAATTACCGACGGCATGCCTTCCATCGATGCATCCACTGGCAAGCTTTTACCGTCGGCAGTCTTCACTGGCGCCGAAGTCGGGCCAAGCAACTTGGCATGCGCACCTTCAGCAGCCAAGGCTTTCTTCATTGCGTCAATCGCTGCACCATCGACGCCGTTCGCCGCAAGAATTGCCACTTTTCGCGTCTTGATGTTCTCCGGTAACAGATTGGCCTGACTCAGCGAAGGCGAATTGTCGAAGGAGGTTTTGCGCACCTCCACCGTGCCTTTGGTTGGTGCCGGCAGACCCAGATTGGCCGCCACACGTTTGGCCAGTTCCAGATCGATGTTGGCGAGAATCTCGTTCACCTCACGTGCTCGGATGAACTCGCGCTCAACCTTGCCCAGCTCGAAGCTATAGGCGGCGATGATGTGCTCTTTCTCATGGGCACTCATGCTGTTGAAGAACAGCCGTGCTTGCGAGAAGTGATCGCTGAACGATTCGCTGCGCTGGCGGATCTTGGCGGCGTCGATGCGTTCCGGGTACGTCTCGAAACCACCGTCCTGCGCGGCCGGCGGAGTTTCTTTCGGCCAGCCACCGTCAATCGAGTTCGGCTCGTAAGACGCACGACCCTTGTCGATCACCGTGCGGTGCTGGGCATCACGCTGACCGTTGTGGAACGGCGCGACCGGGCGGTTGATCGGCAGCTCGTGAAAGTTCGGCCCGCCAAGTCGGCTGATCTGCGTATCGGTGTAGGAAAACAGACGACCTTGCAGCAGCGGGTCGTTGGAGAAGTCGATCCCCGGCACGATATGGCCCGGGCAGAACGCGACCTGCTCGGTCTCGGCGAAGAAGTTGTCCGGATTGCGATTGAGGGTCATTTTGCCCAGCGGCGTAATCGGCACGATTTCTTCGGGGATCAGCTTGGTCGGGTCGAGGATGTCGAAATCGAAGTCATGCTCGTTTTCCTCCTCGATGACCTGCACGCCCAGCTCCCATTCCGGGTAGTCGCCCATCTCGATGGCTTCCCAGAGATCGCGACGGTGGTAGTCGGTGTCTTTACCGGCGAGCTTCTGCGCTTCGTCCCAGACCAGCGAGCAAGTGCCGGCGGTAGGGCGCCAGTGGAATTTGACGAAGCGCGATTTGCCCTCGGCGTTGACCAGGCGGAAGGTGTGCACGCCGAAGCCCTGCATGCTGCGCAGGCTTTTCGGGATCGCCCGGTCAGACATGGCCCAAATGACCATGTGCGCCGATTCCGGCACCAGCGAGACAAAGTCCCAGAATGTATCGTGAGCAGAGCCGCCGGTCGGGATTTCGTTGTGCGGTTCAGGTTTTACCGCGTGGACGAAGTCGGGAAACTTGATCGCATCCTGAATGAAGAACACCGGCATGTTGTTGCCGACCAGGTCGAAGTTACCTTCATCGGTGAAGAACTTCACCGCGAAACCGCGCACGTCACGTACGGTGTCGCCGGAGCCGCGGGGTCCTTGCACAGTGGAAAAGCGCACGAATACCGGGGTCTTTTTCCCCGGATCCTGTAGGAAGCCAGCCTTGGTCAGCGCGGCATGGTTCTCGTAAGCCTGAAAGAAACCGTGTGCGCCGGTGCCGCGGGCGTGGACGATGCGCTCCGGGATCCGCTCATGGTCAAAGTGCGTGATCTTTTCACGCATGATGAAGTCTTCCAGCAGCGATGGGCCGCGGGCGCCCACCTTGAGGGTGTTCTGGTTGTCGGCGATTTTCACGCCATGGTTGGTGCGCAGGGCCTGGCCGGTGGCGTCGGAGCGAAATTTCTCCAGGCTGTCGAGTTTGGTATTGGTGTTGGCGCGATCCGGGGTATCGGTTCCAGCCAGTTCACTTTTGCCGGTGGTAGGTTTCTTGGTACTCATCAGACGTAAACTCCTCGTTTGACCCCTTTTCAACGGGGACTCTTGAGCGTTTCCGGGCACGGTTACCCAGGGTTTCAAGTCGCTTAACTAGTGACCGATGAGCAGGAACGGGCGTTCCTTTTTTATGACCTTTGATCTTGTTATTGCCAAATCGAAGGTTAATTGCGAAATAAATGCTAAGAACCTCTATACGGACAGGCTAAAATGCGCGCCCGGCTAACCGCTGATCCTTTTCTAACGCGCCCCACAAGGTTCGCTACGTGATCGAGTTTCAAAACGTCCACAAGACTTACCGCGTCGCCGGTAAGGACATTCCCGCCCTGCACCCGACCAGTCTGAAGATTGAGAACGGTCAGGTCTTCGGCCTGATCGGTCATTCCGGTGCGGGCAAAAGTACCCTGCTGCGTCTGATCAATCGCCTGGAACAATCCAGTGGCGGCAAGATCATCGTCGACGGCGAAGAAGTCACCGCGCTGGATGCCAACGGCCTGCGCCGTTTCCGCCAGCAAGTCGGGATGATCTTCCAGCACTTCAACCTGCTCGCCTCCAAGACCGTGGCCGACAACGTTGCGTTGCCGCTGACCCTGGCCGGTGAGTTGTCGAGCAGCGAAATCAACAAGCGCGTCGCCGAGCTGCTCAAGCGCGTCGGCCTGTCCGATCACGCCAAGAAGTACCCGGCGCAGTTGTCCGGCGGCCAGAAGCAGCGCGTCGGCATCGCCCGCGCCCTGGCGACCAAGCCGAAAATCCTGCTCTGCGACGAGGCCACCAGCGCTCTCGACCCGCAAACCACGGCGTCGGTTCTGCAACTGCTGGCCGAGATCAACCGCGAACTGAAGCTGACCATCGTGCTGATCACCCACGAGATGGATGTGATCCGCCGCGTCTGCGATCAGGTCGGCGTGATGGATGCCGGCGTGATCGTCGAGCAAGGTTCGGTGGCCGATGTGTTCCTGCAGCCGCAGCACCCGACCACCAAGCGTTTCGTCCAGGAAAGCGAGCAGATCGACGAAAGCGAGCAGCGCGATGACTTCGCTCACGTGCCCGGCCGCATCGTGCGTCTGACCTTCCAGGGCGAAGCGACCTACGCGCCGTTGCTTGGCACCGTCGCCCGGGAAACCGGCGTCGACTACAGCATCCTCGCCGGTCGCATCGACCGCATCAAAGACATTCCGTACGGGCAATTGACCCTCGCCGTCACCGGTGGCGACATGGAAGCGGCCTTCGCCCGCTTCACCGCCGCTGACGTTCACATGGAGGTATTGCGCTAATGGAAGACCTGATCAGTTTCTTCACCAATATCGACTGGTACGAAATCTGGCTGGCCACCGGCGACACCATGCTGATGCTTGGCGGTTCGCTGCTGTTCACCGTGCTGCTCGGCCTGCCGCTGGGCGTGTTGCTGTTCCTCTGCAGCCCGCGTCAGCTTCTGGAAAACCGTGGCTTCTACGCGGTCATGTCGCTGGCGGTGAACATTCTGCGTTCGCTACCGTTCATTATTCTGTTGATCGTGATGATCCCGTTCACCGTGCTGATCACCGGTACGTCGCTGGGTGTGGCCGGTGCGATTCCACCGCTGGTGGTCGGGGCCACGCCGTTCTTCGCGCGTCTGGTGGAAACCGCGCTGCGTGAAGTCGATCGCGGCATCATCGAAGCGACCCAGTCGATGGGTGCGACCACGCGGCAGATCATCATGAACGCCTTGCTGCCGGAAGCCCGTCCGGGCATCTTTGCAGCGATAACGGTGACGGCGATTACCTTGGTGTCCTATACGGCGATGGCCGGTGTGGTCGGCGCCGGTGGCCTGGGTGACCTGGCGATCCGTTTCGGTTATCAGCGTTTCCAGACCGACGTGATGATCGTCACCGTGGTGCTGCTGTTGATCCTGGTGCAAGTGTTGCAAATGGTCGGTGATCGACTGGTCGTACATTTCTCGCGCAAATAACCGGTTTTTGTAACTTAGAGATGAGCCGGCCATTCGCTGGCAGGCGCCACACGGGCGCCCCAAAAGGAGTTAGCTGAATGAAAAAACTGATCGCTGCTTTCGCTGCCGTTGCGGCATTCTCGGCCCACGCCGAAACCCTGACCGTTGCCGCCACTCCGGTGCCGCACGCGGAAATCCTCGAATTCGTGAAGCCGGCTCTGGCCAAAGAAGGCGTGGATCTGAAGGTCAAGGTCTTCACCGACTACATTCAGCCAAACGTACAGGTTGCCGAAAAGCGTCTGGACGCCAACTTCTTCCAGCACCAGCCGTACCTCGATGAGTTCAACAAAGCCAAGGGCACCAGCCTGGTGGCTGTGACTGGTGTGCACCTGGAACCGCTGGGCGCTTACTCGAGCAAGATCAAGGATCTGAAAGACCTGCCAAGCGGCGCCAACGTGGTGATCCCGAACGACGCCACCAACGGCGGCCGTGCGCTGTTGCTGCTGGCCAAGGCTGGCGTGATCACTCTGAAGGACCCGACCAACATTCTGTCGACCCTCAAAGACATCGCCCAAAACCCGAAAGATCTGAAAATCCGTGAACTGGAAGCCGCGACCATTCCGCGCGTGCTGACCCAGGTCGATCTGGCCCTGATCAACACCAACTACGCGCTGGAAGCCAAGCTCGATCCGTCCAAGGACGCGCTGGTGATCGAAGGCAACGATTCGCCTTACGTGAACATTCTCGTGTCCCGTGCGGACAACAAGGACAGCGACGCAATGAAGAAACTGGCTGCCGCCCTGCACAGCCCGGAAGTGAAGCAATTCATCACCGAGAAGTACAAAGGCGCGGTACTGCCGGCGTTCTGATTTAGATCGCTGCAACGAAAAAGGGGACGCAATGTGCGTCCCCTTTTTTGTGTCTGGTGTTTGGCTTTGGAGCTGCTGTGAAGCTTCCCCTCACCCCAGCCCTCTCCCGAGGGAGAGGGGGCCGACCGAGGTGTCTGGCGCTATGCATCGACCTGAAAGATTCATTCGATTATGGATTCGGCCAGCACTTTCACGTCGGCGTATTTCTTCAGCATCCCCCATTCAGTTCCCTCTCCCTCCGGGAGAGGGTTAGGGTGAGGGGCTTTTGCCTTTAGGCGGTTATTTGCGGTTAAGCATCACCGGCAGCTGCGCCACCAGTTTGGCGTTGTTCAACGGCGCACGGATAAAGCCACGCTGCGTCCCGTCCGGGCCAATTACCGCGAGATTCCCGCTGTGATCCACGGTGTAATTCGGCTTGCTGGTGTCCGCCGGAATAAACGGAATGCTCACCGCGTTGGCGACCTTTTGCAGTTCTTCGATTGAGCTCGGCGTAAGGCCAACGAACTGCGGATCAAAGTAACCCAGGTACTGCTTCAACTGCTTCGGGTTATCCCGATTCGGATCAACGCTGACCAATACGATCTGCAACTTATCCACAGCGTCTTTAGGCAGTTCGCTCTTGATCTGCCGCAGTTGCGCCAATGTGGTCGGGCAGATGTCCGGGCAGAAGGTGTAGCCGAAAAACAGCAGGCTCCACTTGCCCTTCAACTCGTCGATGGCGACCGGTTTGCCGTCCTGATCGGTCATCGTCACGTTTGGCAGGGTGCGGCTCTGCGGCAGCAGAATAATGCCGGCGTCGATCAGCGCGGTCGGGTCGCCCTGGCCCTTGCCGCTCAGCACCTTGTTGACGGTAAGTCCCAGGATCAGCGCGATCACGGCGACGAGGATGAAGACGGTTTTCTGGGTTCGAGTCATAGGTTCAACAGTAAGTAGTGGTCTACGAGCAGGGCGATGAACAGCAGAAACAAGTACCAGATAGAGTACTTGAAGGTGTTGATCGCCGCGTGCGGCCGAGTGCCACGGTACAGCACCACGGCCCATTGCAGAAACCTCGCGCCGAGGGCGAGGGCGCATATCAGGTAGAGCGCGCCGCTCATGTGGATCACGTACGGCAGCAGACTCACCGCCAGCAGCGCGAAGGTGTACAGCAGAATGTGCACCTTGGTGTAGTGCTCGCCGTGAGTGACCGGCAGCATCGGGATGTCGGCCTTGGCGTATTCCTCTTTGCGATGGATCGCCAGCGCCCAGAAGTGCGGCGGCGTCCAGGCGAAGATGATCAGCACCAGCAACAGCGGTTCGGCGCTGACGTGGCCGGTGGCGGCGGTCCAGCCGAGCAGCGGCGGTGCGGCGCCGGCGAGGCCGCCGATGACGATGTTCTGCGGCGTCGCGCGTTTAAGGAAACCGGTGTAGATCACCGCGTAACCGAGCAGCGAAGCCAGCGTCAGCCATGCCGTCAGCGCATTGGTGAAGGTCAGCAGCAACGCCTG
The DNA here is from genome assembly GCF_044742875.1 of Pseudomonas sp. NPDC087817. Lineage (NCBI taxonomy): Bacteria > Pseudomonadati > Pseudomonadota > Gammaproteobacteria > Pseudomonadales > Pseudomonadaceae > Pseudomonas > Pseudomonas sp. NPDC087817. The sequence goes on along the minus strand of NZ_JBIUVJ010000029.1, from coordinate 46,438 downwards.
ACCGAGCAGCGCCAACACCAGCGCAAAGGTCAGTGCAGCGGCAGGCGAAACCCGGCCCTCGGCCATTGGCCGTTTATGCGTGCGCGCCATCACCGCATCAATGCGCCGATCCACCACATGATTGACCGCAGCCGCACCGCCGGCACACAGCGCGATGCCCAGATTGCCGAACACCAGCACCGTCCACGGCACCCCGGCGCGGGTCGCGAGGAACATGCCGACCAGCGAGGTGATCAGCATCAGCACCACGACTTTTGGCTTGGTCAGCTCCAGATAGTCACGCCAGATCGCCTGATGCGGGCGTTCGCCAATCAGAATCGCCACGGCGTTTCTCCTTTTATTGTGATGGGCGCGGCCGCGTGTTTACGCGGGCTCAGGCGCCAGCGCGCGAGCACCGGTTGTTTGACCCGGACCAGACTGGTCCGCGCGTGGTAATTGACCAGCACCATGGTCATTAACAGCGCCGCACCGCCGGCGTTATGCGCCACGGCCACCGGCAGCGGCAGATGGAACAGCACGTTGCTGATGCCGAGGGTGATCTGTGCGCCGAGCGCGACCACGACTAATCCGGCCAACCGCGTCATGCCGACCACTTTCAATTGCCACGCCAGACCGAGCAGCACCAACGTCACCAACAGCGCGCCGATGCGGTGGGTCAAATGAATCGCCGTGCGCGCACCGCTGTCGAGTTGTCCACCCAGATAATTCGGGCCGATGTGTTGAGTCAGGTGAAAGCCGTTGGCGAAGTCGGCGGGTGGCAGCCATTGGCCGTGGCAGGTCGGGAAGTCGATGCAGGCCACCGCTGCATAATTGGAACTGACCCAGCCACCGAGGGCGATCTGGCCGATCACCAGTAACAGGCCAGCGGTCGCCCAATACTGCAAACGCTTGGGCACGGTCAGCGCCGGCAGCACCCCGGACAATCGCAACGTCAGCAAAAACAGCAGGCTCAAGGTCGCAAAACCGCCAAGCAAATGCCCGGTGACCACTTGCGGCCAGAGCTTGAGCGTCACCGTCCACATGCCGAACGCCGCTTGCGCAAACACCACCGCCAACAGAAACAGCGGCAGTTTCAACGGCAGCCCCGGATGACGCCGATTGACCCAGGCGCGCCCGGCCAGAATCGAAATGAGCAGGCCGAGGGTGCCGGCGAAGTAGCGGTGGATCATCTCGTTCCAGCCCTTGTGCGCCTCCACCGGCGAGTCGGGGTAATGCAGTTCGGCATGGGCCAGTTGGGCTTCGCTTTTCGGCACGCTGATAAAGCCGTAGCAGCCCGGCCAGTCCGGACAGCCCAGACCTGCGTGGGTCAGACGGGTGTAGGCGCCGAGCAGCACCACAATCAGGGCCAGCAGGGTGGCAAACAGCGCGAGGCGAAATCCAGGTTTGGCCATGACGATGCCCTTATCCGATGTTCGACAGTTTCAGCAGGTGACGCAGGTCGTTGAGCAGGTCCTTGCCTTTGACGTTCGGGTCGTAGCGCAGCACCAGATTGCCATGCGGGTCGATGATCCACAGTTGTGGGGTGGCTTTGTCGCCAGTGGTCTTGCTGAAGGTGGTGACATCCAGTGGGTAGCGTTGAAGTTGCGGATATTCACGGGTCAATTTGGCCTCGTAGTCAGCACCCAAAGGCTGTGCGGCGGCCAGGGCGTGGCTGGCGCGGCTGGCATCACGACCGAGGCCGATCTGGATCTGCCGCGCCAGATACACCAACTGCTGGCAATCGACGGCGCAATCCTTGGGCGCGGTGACCAGCATCTGCCAGCGCTGCTCATCGGCGACCACGCCAAGGTCGGCGCGAGTCTGACCGTTGCCGATCAGTTCGCCGTGGTAGCTGCGGCCCTCCGGCACCCAGAACTGCAACTTGTACATGCCGGTGGCGAGGATCATCGGACCGATCACGCCGAGCACAATCAGCAGCAGTTGAATGCGCCCACGCCGACGGGTGGCGGCAGGTTTCGCCTCAGACATGCTGGGTGGATTCATGGCCGTTCCCATGGTTTTTCTCCTTTGCGTTGTGCAAGCCCAAATAGAGGTAGAGGCCGAGCAGGGCAGTGGCCATGGCGAACCACTGCACGGCGTAACCGAGGTGTTTTTCCGGGCCCATGGCGACCACCGGCCAATCGGCCTCGTAGCTGGCCGGGCCGTGTTCTGCACGCACCTCGTAGGCGAAGCCGTCGCGGTCGAGGGTTTTCCACAACTTGGCCGGCTCGACGGCGGTGATGGTTTGCGGCCAGGTGCTGCTGACCGGATCGGCGTGCAACTGGAAGGTTGCGCCGGGGGCGACGTAGACCCAGGCGTCGAGATTCAGCGCATCAGTGGGCGTGGTGAATTGCGGCGGCACGCGGCGATCCGGCCACGGCAGCCAACCGCGATTGACCAGCAGCCACAGGCCGCTGCGTTGATCCTGAAACGGTTGCAGCAGTTCGACACCGACTTTGCCGTTCCGCTGGCGGTTGTCGAGCAGCAAGCTGTGCGCGGCGTCGAACTGGCCATATAGATGCACGCGGCGATAGGCCGGGTCGGCGCTGTGCAGCAATTCGCTGCTGGCCATCGGCTCGGCGGCGCGACGTTCGGCATAACTGGCGAGCAGGGCGGTTTTCTCCGCGCCCCGGCCCAGTTGCCAGAAGCCCAGCGACACCAGCAGCGGCAGCAACAACGCCACCACCACGGTCGGTATCACGCCCGGACGAAAGCGCTTCATGGCTGCGCCACAAAGTCAGTCGTCGCGATCGCTATACTCAACTGCATCGCCTGTCCCCCGGAGTCTTCCCATGCTCAAAGCAGCCATCGTCGTGCTGCTGATTGCCACGGTGATCAGCCTGTTCAGCGGCCTGTTTTTCCTGGTCAAGGACGACAGCAGCTCGAATCGCCTGGTCATCGCCTTGAGTGTTCGGGTGGCATTGGCCGCTGCGACCGTCGGCTTGATCGCCTGGGGTTTCTACAGCGGCCAACTGGTGTCGCATGCGCCTTGGTAGCGTTGCTCCTCAGAGCACGTAAACGAAGATGAACAAGCCGATCCACACCACATCGACGAAGTGCCAATACCAGCTCGCCGCTTCGAAACCGAACTGATGCTCGGCGTCGAAGTGGCCCTTCATGATGCGCATCAGCATCACAAACAGAATGATCGTGCCGATGGTCACGTGGGCGCCGTGGAAACCGGTGAGCATGAAGAATGTCGCGCCATAAATGCCCGAACCGAGGGTCAGCCCCAGTTCGTGGTAGGCGTGAATGTATTCCTCAGCCTGGAAACCGAGGAACGCGCAGCCGAGCAGCACGGTGATCGCCAGCCAGATTTTCAGCGCGCCGCGATGGCCCTTCTTCAGCGCATGGTGGGCGATGGTGATGGTCACACTGGAGCTGACCAGCAGAATCGTGTTGATCAGCGGCAGGCCCCACGGGCTGATGACTTCCTTCGGTGGCGGGAACAGTTTCGGATCCGGGGTATGCAGCAGCGGCCAGGTGAACTGGAAGTTCGGCCAGAGCATGTGGGCGATGCCTTTCGGGCCTTCGCCACCCAGCGCCGGGCCGGAGACGTGTCGCACGTAAAACAGCGCACCGAAGAACGCGGCGAAGAACATCACCTCGGAAAAGATGAACCAACTCATGCCCCAGCGAAACGAGCGATCAAGCTGCGGGCTGTACAGTCCCGAACGGCTTTCCTTGATCACCGTGCCGAACCAGCCGAACAGCATGTACGCCAGCAGCAGTCCGCCGACGAAAAAGATGTACGGCCCATGGGATTCCGGGCGTGCGGCTTTTAGATCGTTGAACCAGGTGGCGAGGCCGTACACGGTGATGGCCATGCCGAAGGTGGCGATAATCGGCCATTTGCTCTGGGCCGGAACGTAATAATGCTCATGAGTTGCCATTTATTGTTCTCCTTATCGGGCACGCTCAACCGCCAGTGTTTACAGCTACCGGAGGATGTCGGGCGGTGATATCGAACAGCGTGTAGGACAGCGTCAGGTGCTTCACATCCTTGGGCATGTCGCGGTCAACAATGAAGCGCACCGGCATCTCGATCTGCTGACCGGGCTGCAGCACCTGCTGGGTAAAACAAAAACATTCGGTCTTGTGGAAATACGCCGCCGCGTTGCTCGGCGCGATGCTCGGCACGGCTTGCGCACTCATCGGTTTGTCGGTGGGGTTGCGCGCGATGAAGATCATCTCGTTGACCGCGCCGGGGTTGGCGGTGAGTTCGTCGTGCTTGGGGTAGAAATCCCATGGCATGTCGGCGGTGTTGGTCGACAGAAACTGCACGCGCACCTGGCGCGAAGTGTCGACCACCTGCTCGCCCTCGTACTGCCCGGCGGTCTTGCCGTTGATGCCGAACGCTTTGCACATCACGTCGTAGATCGGCACCAGGGCAAAGCCGAAGACAAACATCGCCACCACCACCCCGAGCAGGCGGGTGACGAGTTTTTTCATCGAGATCGAGTCAGCCATGGTTCCAACCCTCTGCCGAGAACCCTGTGGGAGCTGGCTTGCCAGCGATGGCTGCCTGACTGACACACTGCAATGGCCCCATCGCTGGCAAGCCAGCTCCCACAATGTTTGTCACAGGGCGGAAAGTGTTCATTTCACTTCCGGCGGTGTGGTGAAGGTGTGATACGGCGCCGGGGACGGCACGCTCCATTCCAGGCCTTCAGCGCCATCCCACGGTTTGGCCGGTGCCGGCGGGCCGCCGCGAATGGTCTTGATCACGATGAACAGAAAGAACAGCTGCGTGGTGCCGAACATGAACGCGCCAATCGAGGAGACCATGTTGAAGTCGGCGAATTGCAGGTTGTAGTCCGGAATCCGTCGTGGCATCCCCGCCAGACCGACGAAGTGCATCGGGAAGAACGTCAGGTTCATGCCGACGAACGACAGCCAGAAATGCAGCTTGCCGAGGGTTTCGTCGTACATGTGGCCGGTCCATTTCGGCAGCCAGTAGTAGGTGGAGGCGAAGATCCCGAAGATCGCCCCCGGCACCAGCACGTAGTGGAAATGCGCGACCACGAAGTAGGTGTCCTGATACTGGAAGTCCGCCGGGGCGATGGCCAGCATCAGCCCGGAGAAACCGCCGATGGAGAACAGGATCACGAACGCCACGGCAAACAGCATCGGCGTTTCGAAGGTCAGTGAGCCCTGCCACATGGTGCTGGCCCAGTTGAACACTTTCACCCCGGTCGGCACCGCGATCAGCAGGGTCGCGTACATGAAGAACAGCTCGCCCACCAGCGGGATGCCTACCACGAACATGTGGTGCGCCCAGACGATGAATGACAGAAACGCGATGCTCGCTGTGGCGTAGACCATCGAGGTGTAGCCGAACAGCGGCTTGCGCGAAAACGTCGGGATGATCGAGCTGACGGCGCCGAACGCCGGCAGGATCATGATGTACACCTCGGGATGCCCGAAGAACCAGAACACATGCTGGAACAGCACCGGGTCACCGCCACCGGCGGCACTGAAGAAACTGGTGCCGAAGTGGATATCCATCAGCATCATCGTCACGCACCCGGCCAGCACCGGCATCACCGCTATCAGCAGGAACGCGGTGATCAGCCAGGTCCAGACGAACAGCGGCATTTTCATCAGGGTCATGCCGGGGGCGCGCAGGTTGAGGATGGTGGCGACCACGTTGATCGCGCCCATGATCGAACTGATGCCCATCAAGTGGATGGCGAAGATGAAGTAGGTGACGCTTTCCGGGGCGTAGGTCGTCGACAGCGGTGCGTAGAACGTCCAGCCGAAATTCGGCCCGCCACCGGCGGTGAACAGGGTCGAAACCAGCAGGATGAAGGCTGCCGGCAACAGCCAGAAGCTGAAGTTGTTCATCCGTGGCAGGGCCATGTCCGGCGCACCGATCATCAACGGGATCATCCAGTTGGCGAGGCCGACGAAGGCCGGCATGACCGCACCGAAGACCATCACCAGACCGTGCATGGTGGTCATCTGGTTGAAGAACGCCGGCTCGACGATCTGCAGTCCCGGCTGGAACAGTTCGGCACGAATCACCATCGCGAACGTACCGCCGAGCAGGAACATGGAAAACGCAAACCACAGGTACAGCGTGCCGATGTCCTTGTGGTTGGTGGTCAGCACCCAGCGCATCAGGCCTTTGGCGGGGCCGTGGGCGTGGTCGGCATGACCGTGGTCATCGATTACAGCGCTCATGGCCTGTCTCCTGTAAACGAGTGAGCTGGGCGGGCCGAGGCGCGATGCTCCGGCCGATGGATTGTCTGCGCGATAGACCGGCTCATTTGCTTTCCGCCTGTTTCAGCTCCAGCACTTCTTTTGGCGTGACCATGTCGCCCTTGTTGTTGCCCCAGGCGTTACGTTCATAGGTCACGACCGCCGCGATATCGACTTCCGACAGCTGCTTGCCGAACGCTGCCATGGCGGTGCCGGGCTTGCCGTGGAAGACAATGCTCAAATGGCCTTCTTTCGGTCCGGTGGCGATTTTCGAGCCTTTGAGTGCCGGGAACATTGGCGGCAGGCCCTGGCCTTCGGCCTGGTGACAGGCGACGCAGGTGGTGTGATAGATCTTGTCGCCACGCTCCTTGAGTTCGTCGAGCGTCCATTCCTTGCTGGTCAACTCTTTGAGCTGCGCGGCTTCGGCTTTGCGGTCGGCGAGCCACTTGTCGTAATCGGCCTTCTCCTTGACCTCGACCACGATCGGCATGAAGCCGTGATCCTTGCCGCAGAGTTCGGCGCACTGGCCACGGTAAATGCCGGGCTTGTCGATGCGCGTCCACGCCTCGTTGACGAACCCCGGAATCGCGTCGCGCTTGACCGCAAACGCCGGCACCCACCACGAGTGGATAACGTCGGCGGAGGTCACAAGGAAGCGCACTTTGGCCCCGGTCGGCAGCACCAATGGCTTGTCGACTTCGAGCAGGTAATGCTCGCCCTTGGCTTCCTTGTTGTGGATCTGTTCGGCGGGGGTGGCCAGGTTGCTGAAGAACTCGACGTCCTGGCCCAGGTATTTGTAGTGCCACTTCCACTGATAACCGGTGATCTGGATATCGATATCCGGCTCACTGGTGTCGTACATCTTGATCAGGGTGGCGGTCGCCGGAACGGCCATCGCCACCAGTATCACGAACGGCACGATGGTCCAGAGGATTTCGACGGTGGTGCTTTCGTGGAATTTTGCGGCGACCTGCCCGGTAGAACGGCGGTGCACCATCATCGACCAGAACATGGCGCCGAAGACGATGATCCAGTTGATCTGAATTTTGTAGTTTATGGTAATTTTGTTGTTGTATTTTTAGTTATTGTTTTTAGTCGTTTCATT
>NZ_JBIUVJ010000029.1:4108-39140 GCF_044742875.1 Pseudomonas sp. NPDC087817 | reverse complement strand
GTGGATGTCGCATCATTGCGTGTTCCCCTTATCGTTCTTGTTATCCCGCCGGCTTTCGCCTGCGGCAAGGGAGCGGCTGCATCAGACTACGAACTTGAATCGCCGGGCCTTGCTGCGGGTGCAGTCGGGCGTCATCAGCTAACTCCATTCATTGGCGAGTATAGACAGCGGCGGGAAATTGCAATGTGCACACGTAAATCAACTGAAACAGCGAAGGCTTGCGCTCAAGGGCACGAATGGAGAAGGATGCAGACGAGTGGTGGCAAACCGATATAACGCAGGCGCATCAAGGATGAAATAATTATGACAAATGCGTCTTAGCATTTTTCGTAAGCCAGCTAACTTATGTCTTCCCTATTTCATTGCCTTGTTTCCTGGAGTTTTCATGAACACCGCCGCATTGCGCGAGCAGATCCAAAAAGCCCGACAACACGAAAACGAAACCGGACGGTTGACCCGTCAACTGGAAGAACAACTGCCTCACCTGCACCCCTCTATCCAATTACCGGAGACGGATGCCAAGGCTGTATTGACGCGTTTTGTCGAAGCCTATATCGACGAAGTACCTGACCTGCTGGACGCAGCCAATGAAGTCGCCAGGGAAGCGGGAATCGAGTCACAGATCAAACCGGTGCTGAAAATCGCCGAGCAGTATTTCCTCCAGCCTCCGGTTGGCCTGGAACATCTGCTGGACGAAGCCTATCTGGCGCACCGCTTTGTCGAAGAGGTCAACGACCTGTACATCAAGCATTTCGGCCAGCCACTGATCCCCTTGGACATGACGGTCGCCAACCTGATTGCTCACCAGTTGCTCGGTGAGAAATTTGCCAATGAACTGGATGAAGTCGTGCACCACGCCGTGGACAGCATGCTCGACGACGACAGCTTTGCGCTGGAGTCGGTAGAAGCCTACCGCGAAAAACTCAGCAGCCCTGATACCGGCGCCGCGTGGAAACGCTGGCCGTGCATGAGCCGCCGACTGGGTGTGGGCCTGGAGCTGGATCAACCCGCCGCGTAACTCCGCGTCACACCACAAATACCTGTGGGAGCTGGCTTGCCAGCGATTACGGTAGATCATCCAACATCTCTGTTGACTGACACACCGCTATCGCTGGCAAGCCAGCTCCCACAGGGTTTTTATCCGGCCGCACCGATTCCGGTATTGGTCCGAACCCTGCCCTCAAGCCTGCGCTTCAATCCTCGCGACTCAATCAACAGCTTCGACCCCTTCGCCGCATTCGCCCGCCCCCATTCTTCCAGCAACTCCAGACATGAATGGTCGATGTAGCTCAGGTTATTGAGCGGCACATGCACCGTCGTGCCTTCGGGAATCGTGTTCAACACCTGCGTCAACGCCGGCACCTTGAGGAACGTCCCCGCCCCGACCAGACGCAACTCCATCTCGCCGTCCTTCGGCAGATCGATCAGGCTGATCTTCAGGCGTGAAGCCTTGAACGCCAGTTTCACCAGGGTCAGACCGAAACCGACCAACACACCGGTCAGCAGATCCGTGAAGATGATTGCCAGCGCCGTTGCCGCGTAGGTGAACATTGGCATCCGCCCGTAACGGCTCAGACCGCGGAAGGCTTTCAGGTCGACCAGTTTGAAACCGGTATAAACCAGCACCCCGGCCAGACTCGCCACCGGAATGCTTTGCAGCACGCTCGACAGCAACAACACGAACGCCAGCAGCCACAGGCCATGGAAGATTGTCGAATAACGCGTGGTCGCACCGGCCTGGACGTTGGCCGAGCTGCGTACGATCACCCCGGTCATCGGCAACGCGCCGACCAGACCGCAGAGCATGTTGCCGACACCTTGCGCCGACAGCTCACGGTCGAAGTCCGAGCGTACGCCGCTGTGCATGCGATCTACCGCCGCGGCCGACAAAAGGGTTTCCGCGCTGGCAATGAACGCTACAGCGAACGCGGCGATCAATAGCGTCGGATCGGCCAGACTGAGCAGGTCAGCAGGTTTCAACCAATCAATGGCCTCCGCCAGATTCGCCGGCACCTCGACGCGCTTGACCTGCAATGCCAGCAGCAGACTGACACCCGTCGCCAGACCCACACCCAGCAATGCGCCGGGAACAAAGCGCAGCGATTGCGGGCGGAATTTTTCCCATAGCCACATCACCGCAATCGTCGCCAGCCCGAGCAACCCGGCCTGCCAGCCGAACGACGGCAAAGCCTGCGCCACCGCGCTTGGGAATGCGGTGAGATTGTCCAGCCCGGACGGTTTCGGTGCGGCATCGAGCATTACATGCACCTGCGACAGCACGATCAAGACGCCGATCCCCGCGAGCATGCCGTACACCACCGCTGGCGCCGTCACCCGAAACCAGCAACCCAGCTTCAATCGCCCGGCCACCAGTTGCAGAAATCCGGCGAGCAACAGAATCGGCCCGAGCATCTCGATGCCGTGCTGGCGCACCAGTTCGAACACCAATACCGCCAGCCCCGCCGCCGGCCCACTGACCTGCAACGGCGAACCCGCCAGCCAACCGACCACCAGACCGCCGATGATCCCGGTGATCAGGCCTTTGGCCGGGGGCAACCCTGACGCAATCGCAATGCCCATGCACAGCGGCAGGGCGACCAGAAACACAACCACTGAAGCGAGCAGCTCCCGTGGCAACACCGCTTTCAATTGAGCCGCACGCATGGCGATTCTCCCGAAGTTTTCTTCAGGCGTGGTGAGGCCGCGTCGCTGAAACAGCGACGGGCGTCAAACCACACAGATTTTTAGGAAGATTTAGAAGCGTGCTTTGGGCGTCGCCACCGGAATCGGATGGCTGCCGTCGAGCGGCAGGAAGCGTCCCAGGTCCGCGTCGTAAGCTTTGATTTCACTGGTTTCGATGTTGTAGACCCAGCCATGGATGAACAGATGACCGTTCGCCATGCGCGAGGCTACCGAAGGATGGGTACGCAAGTGCTGCAATTGGGCGATGACGTTTTCCTCGGTGAGGATCGGCATGCTTTCTTTTTCGTCGGCGCAATGACAGTTGTCATGCACCATGGTTTTCGCGACTTCGGCGTGGCGCAACCAGGCTTTGACCGTCGGCATTTTTTCCAGGCTGTCCGGGTTGAGTACCGCACGCATGGCGCCGCAATCGGAATGGCCGCAAATGATGATGTGCTGCACGCCGAGGGCCAGCACCGCGTATTCGATCGCGGTGGAAACGCCGCCGTTCATCTGGCCGTACGGCGGAACGACGTTGCCGACGTTACGGGTCACGAACAGATCGCCCGGGGAGCTCTGGGTGATCAGCTCAGGGACGATGCGCGAGTCGGCGCACGTGATGAACATCGCTTTAGGCGCCTGGGCCGTGGCGAGTTTCTTGAAGAGTTCTTCCTGCTGCGGAAAAACCTCATGATGAAAATGCAAAAAGCCGTCTACGATCTGTCGCAGCGCTGCATCGGCGGATTCCGCTTCTGGGGTTTGCGCCGACGCAGCCAACGGCTGTTTATCCTTGTCACTCATGATTCATCCTCTTAGGCGGATTCAGGGAGTCTTCCCCGGTATTCCGGTATGAAGCCAGTGGCTGTTTAAAACATCCGGGTCATCCAGACCCGTCAGTCACTCGATGAACAAGGTAGCCGCCGAAACTTAACTCAAACTGAATCAAACGCTCTAGAACGTGTGTTCCAGGTCACAAAAAACGTGACTGAGTGATTTCGGCGGAAGGTTTCCAACCCCTCAACCATAAGCCAATTGTCGCTAAATCAACGACATCTGGCGACCCGGCGGACAGAAGGCTGTGCAGTCGAGATTGTAGCCCTCGCGATGATTGAGCCCCAGGCGCTTGATCGCTTTGGCAAAACGTTGCGCGAGCAGGTCGGCAAACGGTCCTTCGCCGCGCATCCGCGCGCCGAAACGGCTGTCGTAGAGCTCGCCGCCACGGCTCTGGCGGATCAGGCTCAGCACATGTGCGGCGCGTTGCGGGTAGTGCGCGTTCAGCCACTCTTCGAACAGCGGCGCCACTTCCAGCGGCAAGCGCAACATCATGTACGCCGCACTTTGCGCACCGGCCGCGTGGGCCTCGGTGAGCAGGCTTTCGATTTCGCTGTCGTTGATCATCGGAATCATCGGCGAACACAACACGCCGACCGGAATTCCTGCTTCACGCATGACCCGAATAGCGCGCAATCGTGCCTTGGGTGCAGCGGCGCGCGGCTCAAGGATACGTTTGAGTTCATCGTCCAGCGTGGTCAGGCTGATCATCACCGCCACCAACCGATGCTGCGCCAGTTCGGTGAGCAAATCGAGATCGCGCAGGATCAGCGAACCCTTGGTGACGATGGTCACCGGATGCCGGTAGCGCAACAGCACTTCGAGGGTCTGGCGGGTGATTTTGTGTTCGCGTTCGATCGGCTGATACGGATCGGTGTTGGAGCCCAGATTGATCGGCGCGCATTGATAGCCTTTTTTCCCGAGTTGTTCCTCCAGCACCTGCGCAGCGTTGGTCTTGGCGATCAGCTTCGTTTCGAAGTCCAGCCCCGGCGACATGTCCCAATAGGCGTGGCTGGGCCGCGCATAGCAATAGATGCAACCGTGCTCGCAGCCGCGATAGGGATTGATCGAGCGATCGAAGGGCAGGTCCGGTGAGGTGTTACGAGTGATGATGGTTTTCGCCGTTTCGATCATCACCTCGGTGTTTTGCGTCTCGGGTACTTCCTGATACCAGCCGTCATCCTCGGCCACCGAGCGATTCGGTGCGAAGCGGTTGTGCGGGTTGGTCGCGGTGCCGCGACCGCGACCGCGACCGCGAGGAGGGAGAGGGTTGATCATTGGGCTAATCCCGTGTCTGTATATGCATACAGTATATGAGCAGGGCCTGGACGATCCAGTACCGTTCGGCCAAAGAACAACCGTCGCGGATCATTCTACGGTTCTGTTCGCTGTTTATATAAATAGTTAGAACCAGAGACAACCCGGGAAACATATGTTTGGTTGTGAAGGGAAGTTATCAAATATAGCCTTCGAAACTTACCGGCACTGATGCCTGTGTATTAATTCTAAAAGGATTTAATTTATGTCGTTTCTCAATCAGCGTGGTGTTTTTCTGCAAATGATGCTGCCGAGCCAATCTGAGCCCAATACCATTGTTTCGATGCAACTTGCTCGCAAGGAACTGGGCTGGAATGCCGAGGAGCAATTGTCGACCGAAGCCTTGGTCGATTCGATTTACGTGGTGGCGGTATCTGCTGATCGTGGCAAGTCCTTCACTATCCGCACGGACAAGAAGGATGTTGACGGCGACGGTGACATTGATGGCGATGACAAAGCCAAGTTGGCAGCATTGGCCAAGGCTTATGTGAGTATCGTTAATCCGTAACAGAAAATTTTACTGCGTTCTCATCGGCGCAAAAAAAGCCCTGCATAGATGATTTATGCAGGGCTCTATCATTGCCAATCAATTCCTTTCGGCGACCCAGTTAACGCGAATCTCGCAACGGGTTCATCCAGCGAAGCCTCTCATTGAAACAAACGAATTCGCGATATTGACGAAAATCAGTTTGTCATTGGCATCAGAATCTTCATCACCGTCAGCATCGATGTTGAATTTGCCGTCGCCCTCCAACGTATCCTCCACCTTATAAAAACCTGTGGCATTGATCTTTAACTTCACGTTAGCGTCAGGCTGAGACAGATCGTTATTTGAAAGTTTAAATAGATCAATATTCACGTATGTCGGTTTAGCCGTTTTCGCCTCACCGTCAGACGATATGAGGATGCAGCTGTACAGGCGACCCTCGCCCACGGTGCTCAAACCTGCCAATTTCGAGGCCAGAGTCGCCGCGACGGTATAGGTGTCTGTGTCAAATTCATCTACCCCGTCATTCCCCTCGACATCATCCACTCCTTCGGCACGGTCGTACTCACCTTGGGCGTTGGCGTAAGTCGTGACAACTGCATCAGGTTTGAGATTATTCGCATAGCCATTGTTATAACGGGAAATTACAGCTTCTTGCTTACCGTCTGCATTAATGTCCTTAAACTCAACCACGACTGAATAGCTCATGTGATTTGCTCCATGCCTGCGCAATATCGAGATTTGAATTGCGTCAATCGGACAGTAAGTCAGACGGCAAATAACGACTACTGTCAGAGTTGACAGGTGTATGTATTTACAGTGTGGTTTTCGGCGCGTGGAAAATTTACATCGGCTGTTCGGATGTGCAGCCTGCCAAGGCTGACAGTAGATGAGATTTTCCCCTGATTTTAGCGCCCAGAAACGAATGCCCGCTAATCCAGCACAGAAATACATGCTGTATCGGCGGGCGTGGCACTCCGACAGTCAGTTATGCGTGGTGACTTGCCCCAGGTCATCCCCGGAAGTGGTCTGCATATCGTTCTTGCGCAAGCTGGCCACATCGGCGGCTTTCACCGGCGCACCTTTGTTGCCCCAACTGCCACGGATAAAGCTCACCACGTCTGCCACTTCCTGATCCGACAGGCGCCAGGCAAAACCCGGCATGGTGAACGTCGACGGCGCGGTGTGCGTCGCCGGCAGCGTACCGCCCTTGAGCACAATGTGAATCAACGAAGTCGGGTCTTCCGATTGCAGCACCGGATTACCCGCCAGCGCCGGGAACACTCGCGTGTAGCCGTGGCCGTCGGTGCGGTGGCATGCCGCGCAGTTGTCGATGTACACCGCTGCACCACGCTGGCTGTCGTCACCGTCCCACAAAGCCTTGGCGGCTTTCTCGTCGTACTGATGTGGCTGATCGTTCGGATCAGTGGCCGGCAGCGACTTGAGGTAGCGGGCAATCGCGGTCAGGTCGGTGTCGGTCATGTATTGCATGCTGTGGGTGACCACATCGCTCATGCCGCCAAACACCGCGCTGCGGTCGCTGCGCCCGGTCTTGAGGAATTGCACCAGTTGTTTCTCGCTCCAACTGCCGAGGCCATCCTTGTGGTCGCCGCGCAGGCTTTTGGCGATCCAGCCTTCCAGCGGCGCACTGCCGGCCAGAAAAGTGCTGCCATCAGCGGCGCTGAGGGATTTTTCCTGCATGGTCAGCGCGCGTGGCGTATGGCAGGCACCGCAATGTCCGAGGCCTTCGACCAGATACGCCCCACGATCAATGACAGCGTCGTCCGACGTGGCTTTGTAGTCCTCGACCTTCGGCGCAAACATCCAGCGCCAGCCCATCAGCGGCCAACGCATGCTCAACGGCCATGGAATATCACTGGCCTTGTTCTCCTGCGCGACCGGTTGCACGCCGTGCATGAAATACGCGTACAGCGCTTGCATGTCGGTTTCGCTGACACGGGCGTAGGACGGATAAGGCATCGCCGGGTACAACGTACTGCCGTTTTTGGCGACGCCATGGCGCACGGCTTGATCGAAGTCCGCGAAGCTGTAATCACCAACGCCGGTTTTATCGGGAGTGATGTTGGTCGAGTAGATCGTGCCGATCGGGGTTTCCATCGGCAGACCGCCGGCGAACGGCTTGCCGCCCTTGGCGGTGTGACATGCCACACAGTCGCCCGCGCGGGCGAGGTATTCGCCTTGCTTGATCAAAGCTTGATCAACTTCGGCCGCCTGCAAAGCAGCACTGCCGAGCAGGGCCAGGGTCGCGATAACAATAGTCTTCATGATCATCGCTCCTTAAGCCTGAACCAGCGGGCCGGGGTTTTTCAGGTATTGCTCGCGAATTGCCTTCGCCGACCAGTAGGTCAGCGCCGCTACCAGCCCTGTCGGGTTGTAGCCCAGGCCTTGCGGGAACGCCGAAGCGCCCGGGACGAACACGTTGTGCACGTCCCAGCTCTGCAAGTAGCGGTTCAGTGCGCTTTTCTTCGGATCGGTGCCCATGATCGCGCCACCGTTGAGGTGGGTGGTCTGGTACGACGCAGTATTGAAGTGGTCGCCGACTTTCTTGCCGATCACCGCAATGGCTTTCGGCCCCATCGCTTCGGCAACCTTGCCCATTTTCTCGACCATGAAGCGGTTCATCTTGATGTCGTTTTCCTGCCAGTCGAACGTCATCCGCAGCAATGGCAAGCCGTAGGCATCGCGATACACCGGGTCGAGATCGAGGTAGTTGCCGCGGTAGGACTGATGCGCGCCGTGGGCGTCCATCGACACTTGGTGGGTGTAGTAATCGGCAGTCGCGCGTTTCCACGCACTGCCCCAAGCCGGCGTGCCCGGCGGGTTCGAGGTGCCGGCAATCGGTCGGCTGCCGGCCTGATTGACCCACATCGGCGAACCACCGACGAAGCCGTGCGGACCATGGTCGAAGTTGTCGGCGTTGAAATCGTCCAGCGCCACACCGTTGCCGCCGGCACCGATGAAGTTGTTGGTGTGGGTGTCCTTGTCGAAGAACGCCTTGATGGTGGCCATGTTCTGGTAGGCGAAGTTACGCCCGACCACACCTTCGCCGCTGATCGGGTCGTAGGGCTTGCCGATCCCGGAGAGCAGCATCAGCCGCACGTTGTGCAACTGGAAGGCGCCGAGGATCACCAGGTCCGCCGGTTGCTCGATCTCGCGGCCCTGACCGTCGATGTAAGTGACACCCGTGGCTTTGCTTTTCGTGCTGTCGAGGTTGACCCGCAGCACATGGGAATTGGGCCGCAGCTCGAAATTCGGCAGCGGCTTGAGCGCCGGCAGAATGTTCACGTTCGGCGAGGCCTTGGAATACATGTAGCAAACGTAACCGCTGCAGAACCCGCAGAAGTTGCACGGGCCCATCTGCGCGCCGTAAGGGTTGGTGTACGGCCCGGAGGTATTCGCTGATGGCAGGTTGTAGGGTTTGTAACCGACTTCTGTAGCCGCTTTACCGAACAGCTGTGCGGAAACGGTGTTTTTCTGCGCTTCCAATGGGAACGGGTTGGAACGATCCGGCGCGTAAGGGTTGCCACCCTTGCCCTGACCGACCAATTGACCTTTCACGGTCCAGGCCTGGCCCGAGGTGCCGAAGACTTTTTCGGCGAAATCGAAGAACGGCTCCAGCTCTTCATAGCTGACGCCGAAGTCCTGGATGGTCATGTCCTTCGGAATAAAGCTTTTGCCGTAGCGCTCTTCGTAGTGGCTGCGCATGCGCAACTCGATCGGATCGACGCGAAAGTGCACGCCCGACCAATGCAGCCCGGCGCCGCCGACGCCATTGCCCGGCAGGAACGCGCCCAACTGGCGGTTCGGCAGGGCGATGTCGTTGACGCTATGACGAATGGTGACGGTCTCTTTGGAGATGTCCTGAAAGAGTTTTTTGCGCACGCTGTAGGTGAGTTCGTCGATCACCTGCGGATAGTTGCCGTCGGGGTAGGTGTCCTGCATCGGCCCGCGCTCCAGCGCCAGCACGTTGAGACCCGCTTCGGTCAACTCCTTGGCCATGATTGCGCCGGTCCAGCCGAAACCGACGATCACCGCGTCGACCTTCTTCATTACGGTTGCCATGCTCAAGCCCTCTCGCCGCGAATCGAAACAGCCGGGAAGGGGTATTGCTCGTTGCGTTCCACCCAATCCATGAAATCGGCGCGGGCGCCGGGGAAACCGATCATGGTCCAGCCGACCATGCCTTTATTGCCGCCGTGGATCGGGTCGCAGAAGAACCCTTCCTTGGTGTTTTGCAGCAGCAGGTTGAAGAAAATCTTCGCCGGAACGGCGTCAAATTGCGCTTTGCCGGCTTCGAGTTGCTTAAGCAAATCGTCTCGGGTAGCGCTGTCTTGCTCGGCAAATGTTTTACCGTTGAGGGATTTTGCCCACTGATCCGTGGCGGCGATGCCGAGGCGGTAGATCTCTTTGGGCACCAGTTTGCTCTGCCAGCCCATTTCGGGCGCTGCGTCGGCGTTGAACGGGCCTTGCATGTACCACAGGGCTCCGGCGGCGTAGGGGGTGTTCATCTGACGGTCGATGTATTCCGGCACACCGGCTTCGAGCGCGCCTGGGCCCTGGGCGTCGTTGGGGATCAACTGCGCCACGGCGGCATTGATGAATGCCCATTCTTCGGCGGTGAAATAGTTCGGCTGATAAGCGCTGGTATCAGTGCGTGTCGGTTGTGGCGCAGGCGCGGCGGGAGTGGCTTCAGGCGCGGCTTGCAGGACGCTGCTGCCGAGGCTGGTGCCTGCGAGGGTGACCACCGGAATCAGGGTCAGGGATTTGCGCAAAAACTCACGCCGCGGGTTGTCTCGATCTGCATCAGACATGGGGGGCACCTCATCAGGCATTGATGGTTGTCAGCCGTTTCTGCGAACGGCTCAAGAATTTTCGTTGCGACGTGACCGGTGATGACCCGGAAAAGGGGTACACGTCTGCAACAAGATGTGACAAATGGTAGCAGCCTAAGCATCCGGATGAATCGATTAAGCGGAAAAAAGACTGAAATCAGCCGCTGAAACCGATGAAACGATGTGCGTTCACAATTCTTTGACAACCGCCTCACAGGGCTTTGACCGGCCATCATCGAAGCTGCAACTCCTCTCTTGCAGAATCCCGACACGGTCAACCCAGCATGTCTCGAGTGCGTCTTTTCCCAGCTTTGTGTTTGTCGCTTGTTGCCCTGTTGCACTTGATCCCGGCTCAGGCTGTCGCGGCAAACACCGCTCGCCCCGCTGATTGGGCGCAACCGGTCGAAGTGCAATACAACCTGTTCCAGATGTCGCCGACGCTTTACCGCAGTGCCTTGCCCGACGACGGTGCCGTGCCGCTGCTGAAGAATCTCAAGGTGGCCACGGTGATCAATTTTCTGCCGGAAGCGGACAGCAACTGGCTGTCCGAGCCGGGCATCAATCAGGTGCAACTGCCGTATCGCACCAACCACGTCGATGACAGCGATGTGCTCAAGACCCTGCGCGCCATCCAGGCCGGCGAGGCCAAGGGTCCGGTGCTGATGCATTGCAAGCACGGTTCCGACCGGACCGGATTGATGGCGGCGATGTATCGCGTGGTGGTGCAGGGCTGGAGCAAAGAGGACGCCTTGAGCGAAATGACTCAAGGTGGTTTCGGCGAGAGCGGCCACTTTCGCGACAGCGTGCGCTACGTGATGCAAGCGGATGTCGACAAGTTGCGCAGCGCACTGGCCAACGGCGATTGCAGCACCAGTGCGTTCGCGACCTGCTCGATGAAGAGCTGGTTCCAGTCGGTCAATCTGAAATGAACGGTCGGTTCAATCGATCGGGGACGCCAACAGTCCCGGGTTGACCGGCCGGCCGAGAAACGCTGCAAGCGCGCTCAGCATCGAGCGTGAGTCGCCGGGGGAAAAAAATGCCTCGCGAAAATCCCGACCGGTTTGCGGGTCGAACACGCCATCGCGCTGAAACCGCGTGAATACTTCGCTGGCCAGCACGCCAGACCATTTGTAGGCGTATACCGACGCCTCGTAACCGGTCACCAGGTAGTCAAAACCATTGGCAAAACGGTGGTAACCGGACAGTCGCAGTTCTGGAAATTCGCCCTGCACGTCCTCGAACACCTGCTCGATGCTGCGGCCATCGCCATGGCTGCGGTGCAACTCCAGATCAAGTAACGCACTCATCAGCAACACGCCGGTGGCCCGGCTGGTGTGGGCGCCAATGGCCGTCAGCGCGGTGTTAATGCGTTGTTCTGTCAGGCGTTCGCCGCTCTGGTAATGAGCTCCCAGCCACAGCAGAAATTCGCCTGACAGGCACCAGTGTTCAAACAGCTGCCCGGCGAATTCGGCGGTATCGCGCCCCAGCTGGGAAATCCCCGACAGGTTGCGATGGGGCGAGCGCGTCAACACATGCTGCAAGCAGTGCCCGAATTCGTGGAACAGCACGCGCAGATTTTCGCTGGAAAGCAGGCACGGATAATCTTCGGTGACAGGGGTGAAGTTGCAGTACAGGTGAGCAATCGGCAGCGCAGGGCGTCCCTCGGCGTTGATCCGGCGAATGCGCAGGGCTGAGGTGAAGGCGTAATCGGCAGCGTCTTCACGATGAAAGGGATCCACGTAGATATGCCCGATCACTTGTTCATATTCGCTGATCTCCAGAAGCCGTACCGTTTCGTCCCAGTGGTTGAGGGTGGTTTGCTCGACAATGGAGATGCCAAACAGGCGTTCACTGAACCGACAGAGTCGACGCAACGTGCCTTCCAGCGGGAAATACTGTCGCAAGCCTTTCAGCGCGCCGTTTAATTGCTCAAGGCGTAATTGCTCGGCGAGAAAATCTTCATCCCACGCCTGTATATCGGCAATGCCCCGAGTGCGTGCGAAGGCTAGCAGGGCTTTGGCATCGCGCTGCAGGGCCGGTCGATTCGTGGCCATTTGCTCGCGCAAAAAATCACCCACCTGTTTGGGCGAAGTGGCCATGCGATTTTCGAGGCGCAATTGCACGAAATTTTCGAAGCCCAGCAATTCGGCTTTCTCCTGGCGCAATGCGAGTAACACCGTCAGGACTGGAGTGTTATTCAGTTCATTCGCCTGAGGGCCACGGTCGGACGCCCGGTTCATCCACGCGGTGAAATAGGCCTCCCGCAGCGGGCGGTTGTGCGCGTGGGTCATGAGCGACCGAAAGGTGTTCTGATCCAGCGTGAGCAGCCAGCCTTCAAGTCCCGCCTGGCGGGCATTGAGTGCCATGCGCGCCAGCACCGCCGGTGACAGGCCTTCGAGCTGCGTGACGTCGTCGATGTGCATGCTCCATGCGGTGTTGGCCAGCTCCAGATTGCTTTGAAACAACTGCTCCAGCTGGCGGATATCGCGGTTCAGACGAGCGAGCCTTTGCTGCTGTGCAGGCTGCAGTTCGATGCCGGACAAGCGGAACTTGCCCAGGATTTTCGCCAGCGAAGCTTTGCGCGGATCATCGAAGCTCGCGGCGACCGAGCTGTTCGCCAGCCGTTGATAGGTACGGTACAGCGCCGCATCCGTGTTTTTTTCAGCGGTGTACTGAGCTGCGGTCAGACTGCACAGCGCGCTTTCCCTGAGCCAGTCGACATCGTCGGGTTTGACCGTCGAAAGAATTTCGATGATGGCCATGGCTTCATCCAGACGCGCATCGGCCTCATCGACGGCCAACACCAGATCGTCCCAGCCCGGATGCTCGGTCTGGCTGGCGATCACTTGGGCAATGACCTGGCGGTTTTCGGCAACGATCACGTTGATCGCCGGGACCAGATGCTCGGCGCGTATCGCCGACCACGGTGGCAGGGTCCAGTGCTGTAGCAGCGGATTGGTATCGGGCATGGCGTCTTCCTTGAGGCGTGGCTGAGAAGGGTCAGCCTAGGCAGGAAGCGCGGGGGAAGGGCGGTAGATAGTTACCACCTTCCACCGGCAAACGCTGGAAGGTGGTTGCGACTCAGTGTTGCTCGTCAGGCTTTTTTGTAAGCTTCGGATTGGGGAAGAACTGCACCGCCTGGACTGTCTTGTCCTGCGGCGGCTTGAGCGCGCTGGTGTTGACCCGCGTGCCCAGTTCTTTGGGTACCGACAGGCCTTGCTCGTTGAGTGTGTCGGAGTAACCGCACGCCACGCATTCGCGGTGCGGCACGCTGTCTTCGTTCCACATCATCAACTTGTCCGGCTCGCTGCACGCCGGGCAGACCGCCCCGGCGATAAAGCGCTTCTTGGTAATCACAGGCCCCTCACTCATGCTGCTGCGTCCTCACTCAGGCCGCTATGGCGCAAGAGTGCGTCAATCGACGGCTCACGGCCACGGAAGTCGACGAACAGCACCATCGGCGCCTGCGAACCGCCGCGCGCCAGAATCGCTTCGCGGAACGCGCGACCGGTTTCAGCGTTGAGTACACCGTCTTCTTCGAACTTCGAGAAAGCATCGGCCGACAGCACTTCAGCCCACTTGTAGCTGTAGTAGCCCGCCGCGTAACCGCCGGCGAAGATGTGCGCGAAGCTGTTGGGGAAGCGGTTGTAGGCCGGCGGACGCATCACCGAAACTTCGTCACGCACGCCCTCCAGCACTTGTGCAACGCTGCGGCCATCGCCGTGGGTGGCGTGCAGTTCGAAGTCGAACAGCGAGAATTCCAGTTGACGGACCATCATCAGGCCGGACTGGAAGTTCTTCGCCGCGAGCATTTTTTCCAGCAGGTCCTGCGGCAGTGGTTCACCGGTTTCGTAATGCCCGGAAATCAGTGCGAGACCTTCCGGCTCCCAGCACCAGTTTTCCATGAACTGACTCGGCAGCTCGACAGCATCCCACGCCACGCCGTTGATGCCGGATACGCCGGCATGTTCGACGCGGGTCAGCAGGTGATGCAGGCCATGACCGAATTCGTGGAACAGGGTGGTCACTTCATCGTGGGTCAGCAGCGCAGGTTTGCCGCTGTCGGCCGGGGTGAAGTTGCACACCAGGTTGGCCACCGGGCTTTGCAGAACACCGTCGATAGTGCGGCGGCGGTCGCGGGCGCCATCCATCCACGCGCCGCCACGCTTGTTGGCGCGGGCATACAAGTCGAAGAAAAAGCGGCCGACGTGCTGGCCGTTTTCCTTGATCTCGAACAGGCGAACGTCCGGGTGCCAGGTGTCGAAGCCTTTCTGCTCGGCGATTTCGATGCCGTACAGACGCTGAACGATGGCGAACAGACCGCCGAGAACCTTGTCGATCGGGAAGTAGGCGCGCAGGGTTTCCTGGGCAACGCTGTAGCGCTGTTCACGCAGCTTTTCACCGTAGAAACCGCTGTCCCAGCTTTGCAGATCGGCGCAGCCCTGCTCGGCGGCGTAGGCGCGCAGCTGTTGCAGATCCTGCGCGGCGAACGGCTTGCTGCGCTTGGCCAGATCGCGCAGGAAGCTCAGCACCTGATCGCTGGATTCGGCCATTTTCGTGGCCAGGCTCAGTTCGGAGAAACTGGCGAAACCCAGCAGCCTGGCCAGTTCCTGACGCAGGTCGAGGATCTCTTCCATCACCGGGCCATTGTCATTCTGGCCGGCGTTCGGGCCTTGATCCGACGCTCGGGTGCAGTAGGCCGCGTAGACTTCTTCACGCAGCGCACGGTCTTGCGCGTAGGTCATCACCGCGTAGTAGCTCGGGAATTCCAGGGTGATCAGCCAGCCATCAAGGCCTTTGGCCTGCGCGGCGGCAGCCATTTGCGCTTTGGCCGAATCGGTCAGGCCGGCGAGGGCGGCTTCGTCGCTGACATGCTTGGTCCACGCCTGAGTGGCGTCGAGCAGTTGGTTGGAGAAGCGGCTGCCCAGCTCGGACAGTTTGCTTTGCACTTCGGCGTAGCGTTTCTGTTCGGCCTCCGGCAGGTCGATACCCGACAGGCGGAAGTCACGCAGGGCGTGTTCCAGAATAGTCTTTTGCGCCACGTCGAAACCGGCGGCTTCCGGGCTGTTGGCCAGAGCTTCATAGGCCTGGAACAGTTCGCGGTTCTGCCCCATCTCGGTGGAGTAGGCGCTCAGGGCCGGCAGGCACGACTCGTAGGCTTCGCGCAGTTCGGCGCTGTTGCACACGGCGTTGAGGTGGCTGACCGGGCTCCACGCGGCGCCGAGGCGATCATTGAGCTCGTCCATTGCCAACACCAGACCGGCCCAGGTCGGGTTCTGGCCTTGGCTCTTGAGGATTTCGGCGATGGCGGCGCGGTTGTCGGCGAGGATGGTTTCAATCGCTGGCAGGACGTGTTCGGCACGGATCGTGGAGAACGGCGGCAGGTCGTAGGACTGCAAAAGAGGGTTGTTCACGCTCACGGTTGGCACCTTGGCTGGAAGAAACATGCGCCCATCTTAATTACAATCGACACTCACCGCAGCTATCGGCGACAGAGAGAGAACTAATCGTGCCCCTTCGCAAATACCAGAATCACACCCCGCAGTTAAGCAAAGGCGCGTTTGTCGACGGCTCGGCGGTGGTGATCGGCGACGTCGAAATCGGCGAAGACAGCTCGGTCTGGCCGCTGACCGTGATCCGTGGCGACATGCACCGCATCCGCATCGGCGCGCGCACCAGTGTGCAGGACGGCTGCGTGTTGCACATCACCCACGCTGGCCCGTTCAACCCGGACGGCTTCCCGCTGCTGATCGGCGACGACGTGACCATCGCCCACAAAGTCATGCTGCATGGCTGCACCGTCGGCAGCCGCGTGTTGATCGGCATGGGCAGCATCGTCATGGACGGCGCGGTGGTCGAGGACGATGTGATCATCGGCGCCGGCAGCCTGGTGCCGCCGGGCAAGCGCCTGCAAAGCGGTTTCCTGTATGTCGGCAGCCCGGTGAAGCAGGTCCGCCCGCTGACCGACAAGGAAAACGCCTTCTTCACCTACAGTGCGGCGAACTACGTGAAGCTCAAGGATCTGCACCTGGCCGAAGGCTACGACCAGATCTGAATCGACTTACACCTGCTCAGGATTTCTCATGCATTACCAGACCGTACTGTTTGACCTCGATGGCACCCTGACCGACCCGCGTGAGGGCATCACCCGTTCCATCCAGTTCGCCCTTGGCAAACTTGGTATCGACGAGCCGGACCTGACCAGACTCGAACACTTTATCGGCCCGCCGCTGTTGCAGGCGTTCATGCAGTTTTACGGCTTTGACGAGGCCAAAGCATGGGAAGCCGTGAATTTCTATCGTGAGCGCTTCAAGGTTACGGGGCTGTACGAGAACCGCGTGTTCGAAGGCGTCACGCCGTTGCTTGAAACGTTGAGCGGGCAAGGGCGGCAGCTGTATATCGCGACGTCAAAACCTTGGATATTCGCCCGCGAGATTGCCCGGCACTTCGACTTTGCCAAACACTTCAAGGTGATCTACGGCAGTGAACTGGATGGCACGCGGACCAACAAGGTTGAGTTGATCGCGCATCTGGTGAAGGAGGAAGGGCTGGATCCTGCCAATACCTTGATGATCGGCGATCGCAAGCATGACCTGATCGGGGCGCGCAGCAATGGGCTCGACGCGGCGGCGGTGGGTTACGGATTTGGCAGTTTTGAAGAGTTGAACGCCGAGGCGCCGGCTTATCACTTCGAGACATTGGCCGAGTTGCATCAGGCGTTTTTGCAGCGCTGATCAGTACGCCATCGCTGGCAAGCCAACTCCCACAGGTGAGCGGTGTACTCAGGTTCACCGCTGTCCCTGTGGGAGCTGGCTTGCCAGCGATGAGGTCAATTCAGCCACTAAGGGGCCGAGAGTCTGCCAAATCCTTTAACGCCGACTTGCGCGCATCCGTGGGTAATTTCCCCAGTCTCTCCACCTCGGCAAAAAACCGCAGCCAATCTCCGCCAACCTGCCCGAACAATGCCGCAAACGCCGGCACCCACTGGTCATACAGCCCGAATGGCAACAACCGTGCATTGTTCAGCGGCGCATTGACCCAGGCGTCATAACGCTTGTCCCCGGCCCACTGAGTGTCACGCATCAGCCGATAATCCCGGCGAAACCGCTCGAACTGCGCCGCTTTGCGTTCGCGCATCTGCTCAATGGGCAACGGCTGGGCGTAGAGTTTTTCCAATCGTGAACGTGTTTCCAGCACCAACTCGATGAATTGATCGCGCTGCTTGAGCTTTGAATCGTTATCTGCCGGCAATCCGCGAAACGCCCGCCACTGCCGCGTGCCTTCCTGCTCGACAAACGTGGCAAAGGATTCGTTGAACTCGGTGTCGTCCTTCACATAAAAACGCTGATGGGCCAGCTCATGAAAGATCAGTGTGGCCAGACGCTCATCGCCCCAGCCCATCATTGAATTGAGAATCGGGTCGTTGAACCAGCCCAGCGTCGAATAGGCCTCGACGCCGCCAATCGACACGTCCATGCCCTGCAACCGCTGAATCGCCGCTTCACCCCGCGCCGCGCTCTGGCTGTAGTAGCCGCGATAAGCCACGCACCCGGCAATCGGGAAGCAATGGTTTTGCGGGCTCAGGGAAAACTCCGCAGTGGCGAACACATTCCACACCACAAATGGCCGGCCGATGTCGGCGTACAGGCGATAGCTCTGGTTGTCCGGCAGGTGCAGCTGTTCGCTGGCAAACGCGCGGGCCTTCTGCGACTGAGCCAGGTGCGTACGCAATTTTGCATCGCGGCTCGGATCGGCAATCACCTTGGTCACTGGTTCGCGCGCCCGCAGCAGTTGCAACTGACCGCTGGCCAACTGGCTGTAATAGCTGACGCTGGAACAACCGTTGAGCAACAAAAGCATCACACCCGGAAACAAAATCCGAAAAACGCGATCAAGTAACCCATGGCTTGGAAGCGGCCTGATCAAAATAAGAAACCTCTGGAAAGTCTGCCCGCAAGACTATCCCGCCCATTGGAGCTTCGCTATGCGCATGTTGATACTGACAGGAAGCCTGCTGACGCTGGCCGGTTGTGCCGGATTCGGAATGCCCGATCCAGACCCTTCGCAAGCCTGGATCGATCTCAATGCCCGGCAACAGGACACGGCGCTGCAAGCGCTGCAAGTCGACAGCAAGACTGCCGTCGATAAACGTTACTTCGAGGTGCAGCCCGGCAGTCATGAACTGAAGGTGCGTTACCAGTTCCCCGTGGAGGCCACCAACATCGGTCCGGACGCCGAACCCCTCTGGCGCGATTGCCAGTTGAGTGTGAAATTCAAAGATTTCAACGCCGGTCAGCGTTATCAGTTGCAGGCCGGCAGTATCGGATTCCGCCCTTGGGCCAAGCTCTATGACGAGCAGCGCAACGTCGTGGGTCAGGGCATTCCGGCGGGCTGTCAGAAAACCTGATCGGCGTTATGCTGGATGTCCATTTCAAGGGACATTGATCATGCGCAGGTTGACGTTGTTGCTTGCTGCAAGTGTGCTGGCCGGCTGCCAGACACCCGTGCCGGCGGCTGACCCCGGCAAGGCCTGGGTCGACTTTGCCATGCCCTCACCTGGCGGCAAGGTGCTGATGGCCGAACGGCTGGACAATGTGCGCCTGCAGGATGGCCGGTTTTTCCAGGTTGCGCCGGGCAGTCACGAGTTGACGGTGCGCTTTGATTTCGAGATTTTCGGTGGTGGCCAGGGGATGGACACCGATCCGCAGGAGCGGCTGTGTTACATGACTGTTCGCTACGACCATTTCGAGGCCGGTCAGCGTTACCGGCTCGAAGCGCGGTCGCTGGCCTTTACGCCAAGCGCCCGGCTGATCAATCGGCAAGGTCAGATCGTTGCCGAGGAACGGCAGATCAACTGCGTGCCCTGAGCAATATCAGTCGTTGTTCTTTTGATAGACGATTGCTTTACTGCCGTTCTCGCAAGAACCGACAACCATGGCGATGTCATGTTTCGCGGCTTCTTCCTTGGTGACGATTTCCAGTGTGTAGGACGGCACGGCTTTAGCCTGGATCTTGATTTCGATCTCTTTCCTGAGTTCTTCGCAGTCTTTAGGGGCTGCAATTACCGAAGTGGCCAGTGCACTGCAGAGGATCGCCAAGCCAATACGTTTCATCAATGTAGCTCCTTGAGGCAGCGCGCACGGGCGTGCGCTGAAGCTGCGGTCATGTATTCGACCACACTTTCAGAAAGCGAGTTCTGACTTCGCTCACAAGTTGTGCTGCGGTGTTAACGAAATATCAGGTGCTCTGAAATCCCGGTGGGAGTCTGGCTTGCCAGCGATGACGTCGGCACCTCAACCATTGAGGTCGCCGGGCACACCGCAATCGCTGGCAAGCCAGCTCCAACAGGGCTTACGTTGCTGCTACTGGACCGCGTCGAATCAACTGATCAACGAAGCCTCAAGGGTGATCTTCGCATTCAGCACCTTGGACACCGGGCATCCTTCCTTCGCCTTGTTGCTTAACTCTTCAAACTGAGCCTGCGTAGCCCCCGGGATTTTTGCCTTGAGGATCAGCTTCACCGCAGTGATCGCGAAGCCACCGTCCACTTGGTCGAGGGTGACTTCAGCGTTGGTGTCGATGCTGTCGGCGGTCAGGCCTGCATCGCCGAGAATCATCGAGAACGCCATGGAAAAACAACCGGCGTGCGCTGCACCGATCAATTCTTCCGGGTTGGTGCCCTTGCCGCCTTCGAAACGGGCCTTGAAGCCGTAGGGTGCTTCTCTGAGGATACCGGTCTCGGTGGAAATCGAGCCGATGCCGCTTTTCAGATCACCTTCCCAATGTGCGGATGCTTTCTTCACGATAGCCATGTCTGCCTCCTCAAAATCTGGCGCGGACCGCCGCGCCGACGTGGTTTTAGCTTGCAAGGCTTCTGAGGATAGACGCCGGGACAAAGTTCAGCTCATCTGAATCGTTGACTTTTTTAGTAGGAAATTTCATCACTGCTATTGAAACTCGGGTATATGCCCTCATTGCACAAAACACGCATATGGATTCGGCAGGTTTTCGTTCGCAAGAAAAGCCTGCCTCCTCACTCGGAGACGCAGGTTTATGAAGCAACTGTCCGACGTAAAGTTTTCTACCCTTGATCTGGTGCCCGTGCGCGAGAATGGCAGCCCGGCGCAGTCGCTGCGCAACTCGCTGGATCTGGCGCAGCATGTCGAGAAGCTTGGTTACACGCGGTTCTGGGTGGCTGAACACCACAACATGGACGGCATCGCCAGCTCCGCGACCTCGGTGCTGCTGGGTTATCTGGCTGGCGGCACCTCGACCATTCGCGTCGGCTCGGGTGGCGTGATGCTGCCCAACCACGCGCCGCTGGTGATCGCCGAGCAGTTCGGTACTCTCGAAAGCCTTTATCCAGGCCGTATCGACCTCGGCTTGGGCCGCGCGCCGGGCTCCGATCAGATGACCGCCCGCGCCCTGCGCCGCGAACGTTCCGGCAGTGCCGATGATTTCCCCGAAGATGTCGCCGAACTTGCGCGGTTCCTCGGCCCGCGCACGCCGGATCAACGCGTTATCGCGATGCCGGGCACGGGTACCAATGTGCCGATCTGGCTGCTCGGTTCCAGTTTGTTCAGTGCGCAACTGGCTGGCGAACGTGGCTTGCCCTACGCCTTCGCCTCGCATTTCGCACCGCGTTTCATGCACGAGGCGATTCGGGTCTATCGCAACCACTTCAAGCCGTCGGCGGTGCTCGACAAGCCGTATGTGATGCTCGGGGTGCCTTTGGTGGCGGCTGATACCGATGAGCAAGCCGATTACCTGGCGACCTCGGTGTACCAGCGCATTCTCGCGCTGATGCGTGGGCAGAGTCTGGTGCAACGTCCGCCGGTGAAAACCATGGACGGCTTGTGGCTGCCCCATGAGCGTGAGGCGGTGGGTGATTTTCTCGGTCTGGCGATGGTCGGCAGCCCGCAGAAGATCCGCGCGAAGCTGGAGGTGCTGGTCGAGCAGACGCAGGCGGATGAGCTGATATTTACCTGTGATCTGTATGAGCATGCTGATCGCCTGCATTCCTATGAATTGCTGGCGCAGGTCATGAAAGGCTGAAAAGCGCCCTCACTAACCCTCTCCCGGAGGGAGAGGGGACTGACCAAGGTGTTCTTGCGCTCGACATCGACCTGAAATATCGAGTCGAACTCAGGATCTGAACAACTCCGATCGGCTCCCTTTCCCCTCTACCCCTTGGGGCAGAGGGCTGGGGTGAGGGGGTTCGATTTCAAACCCACCGAACATCCCAAATCCCGGACACAAAAAAGCCGACGCCTTCGCGTCGGCTTTTGCATTTCAGTCGCGATCAACCGCGCTTGTAGACGATTTCCTTGGTGCCGCCTTCACAGGTGCCGACGACTTTGCCGCCATTGGCGCCTTTGTCGACGATCTCCAGCGAATACCCGGAAACGCCCTTGGCATCCAGCTTCGCCGCAATCTCGCTTTTCAGCTCTTCACAAGGCTTGCCGGCAGCAAACGCACCACCCGCAAGGCTCAACAAACCTACTGCCAACATGAACTTCTTCATCGGTCGCACTCCCTGGTCGGATTAAAAGAGGCGGGCATCGGGTCATCCACCCGATGCGCTCACCCTGTAGCGCTTTGCCATTCCTATGGCACTCGGCCAGCGCGCAAGTTCAGAAGCGTAGACCAAACTCAGCTACTGGCAATCCGGAACCCGACTTTCAGGGTGACCTGAAAGTGCGCCGCTTTACCGTCCTTGATGTGGCCGCGGGTCTCGGTCACTTCAAACCATTCCAGGTGCTTGATGCTCTTGTTGGCTTCGGCCAACGCATTGTTGATGGCGTCTTCGATGCTGGTGGCAGACGAACCGACCAGTTCGACTTTCTTGTACGTGTGATGGTCACTCATGGCGTTCTCCTTGATGGGTGGAATTGAGACTAGCAGTGAATTGCTCTGTTGATTTCGGCGGTCTTGCGCAGACGAAGTTCAGATTTTCTGCACTTTCTCAAACCGCTGAAGTCCCAACCAACACACGCCACTCATCACCAATGCAGGAGAGCCACCATGGCCAACACCTCTTTACGTAAAGCCTCATTGCAAAGCATGGAAGCGGAGATCGAGAGTCTGCTCAAGTCGTTGGAAAGCCTGAAGGACGACGCTTCGGACGAGTCGCGCAAGACCCTCAAGGCGCTGAAAAGCAATGCCGAAAGTGCGCTGAAACATTCGCGTCACCTGCTCAGCGATGCCTATGAAGAAGTCAAAGTGAAAACCCGTGAGACCGGGATCGCTACTCGCGATTACGCTCAGGAACATCCTTGGACCACCGCCGGTGTTGCAGTGGGCGCAATCGGTCTGCTCGCGGCTTACTTGCTGTTCAAGCGCGGCGAGTGATCCGGCTGGCGCAGCTCATTCTTGAGCCATTGCGCCAGTTGCCGGGCGCGCCCGTCAGCGGCGCGCTTGGGTAGCCACAACGCCAGTTGCGCCGGGGTTTCACAGAAGCCCCACGGCGCAACCAGGCGACCGGCCTTCAAATCTTCAGTCACCAACGGCTCCGGCGCGATGGCTACGCCAAGACCGGCCACAGCTGCTTCCAGCAAATAATACAAATGCTCGAAACCTTGTCCCGACTTCAACGCTTTCGCGTCGAGTTGGTTTTGCTGTGCCCAGCTTGGCCAGGCTTGTGGGCGCGAGGTGGTGTGCAGCAACGGCTCATTGAGCAGCGCCGAGGCGGGTGCACTTTTCAGGCGTTGATAGCCGCTGAACAGCGGACTCATGACCGGGCCGATGCGTTCTGCGGCCAACTCATAAACCTGCATGTCCGCGGGCCATGGCGGCTCGGCGAACAGCAGCAAGGCATCCAGCCCCGGGCGCCTGGGGTCGAGATCACCTTCCCCGGCCGACAGATGCAAGCGCAAGTCCGGAAGCTCGGCATTCAGCCGTCCCAGGCGCGGAATAAACCAGCGGGCCAGCAAGCTTCCAGAGCAACCGAGCACGAACGGCGCATCGGCTGTGTCTTTAGTCAATTCCGCGCAAACGCTGCGTAACCGATCAAACGCCTCACCGCTGGCATCGCGCAACCGTACACCCGCATCTGTGAGTTTCAGGCCGCGGCCATCCTTGATGAACAGACTGACGCCAAGGTGTTCTTCCAATACCTTGAGCTGCCGACTGACCGCACCGTGGGTGACGTGCAGCTGTTCGGCGGCCTGACTGACGCTGTTAAGTCGGGCAGTGGCTTCGAAGGCGCGCAAGGCGTTCAGCGGGGGGAGGTCGTGGCTCATGGTATCTGTGAGTTTTCCTGACAGGTTGCAGCGATCTTATCGGTTTTCAGCATAGAAGGTCAGGGGTAGAGTGGTCGTCATTGTCTTCTGACCCGAATTCACCTGGAGCAACCCATGACCCAGACTTCGAACACCTCCGATCTGCGTAACGGCCCGGACGATAACGGCCTGTTCGGCTCGTTCGGTGGCCGCTACGTTGCTGAAACCCTGATGCCGTTGATCCTCGATCTGGCCCGCGAATACGAAGCGGCGAAGGAAGATCCGGCTTTCAAAGAAGAATTGGCCTACTTCCAGCGCGACTACGTCGGACGTCCGAGTCCGCTGTACTTCGCCGAGCGTCTGACCGAGTTCTGCGGCGGCGCCAAGATCTACCTCAAGCGCGAAGAGCTCAATCACACCGGCGCGCACAAGATCAACAACTGCATCGGCCAGATCCTGCTGGCGCGGCGCATGGGCAAGAAACGCATCATCGCCGAGACCGGCGCCGGCATGCACGGCGTGGCGACGGCCACCGTAGCCGCACGTTTCGGTCTGGACTGCGTGATCTACATGGGCACTACCGACATCGAACGCCAACAGGCCAACGTGTTCCGCATGAAACTGCTGGGTGCCGAAGTGATTCCGGTGGTTGCCGGTACCGGCACGCTGAAAGACGCGATGAACGAAGCGTTGCGTGACTGGGTGACTAACGTCGACAGCACGTTCTACCTGATCGGCACCGTGGCCGGCCCGCACCCGTATCCAGCCATGGTGCGCGACTTCCAGGCCGTGATCGGCAAGGAAACCCGTGACCAGTTGCAAGCACAGGAAGGTCGGCTGCCGGACAGCCTGGTGGCATGCATCGGCGGCGGTTCCAACGCCATGGGCCTGTTCCATCCGTTCCTCGACGACAAGGGCGTCGAGATCATCGGTGTTGAGGCGGCCGGCTACGGCATCGAAACCGGCAAGCACGCCGCCAGCCTCAATGGCGGCGTTCCGGGTGTGTTGCACGGCAACCGCACTTTCCTGTTGCAGGACGACGACGGCCAGATCATCGACGCCCACTCGATCTCCGCCGGCCTCGACTATCCGGGGATTGGCCCGGAACACGCATGGTTGCATGACATCGGCCGCGTCCAGTACACCTCGGTGACCGACGACGAAGCCCTCGAGGCGTTCCACAAGTGCTGCCGTCTGGAAGGGATCATTCCTGCACTGGAAAGCGCCCACGCCTTGGCCGAAGTGTTCAAACGCGCACCGAAGCTGCCGAAGGATCACCTGATGGTGGTCAACCTGTCGGGCCGTGGCGACAAAGACATGCAGACCGTGATGCACCACATGGAACAGTCGAAGCAGGAGAAACACTGATGAGCCGCCTGCAAACCCGTTTTGCCGAACTCAAGCAACAGAACCGCGCCGCACTGGTGACCTTTGTCACGGCTGGCGATCCGGATTACGACACCTCGCTGGCGATCCTCAAAGGCTTGCCCAAGGCCGGCGCTGACGTAATCGAGCTGGGCATGCCGTTCACCGATCCGATGGCCGATGGCCCGGCGATTCAACTGGCGAACATTCGTGCGTTGGGCGCCAAGCAGAATCTGCTGAAAACCCTGCAAATGGTTCGCGAGTTCCGTGAGGGCAACAGTGATACGCCGCTGGTGCTGATGGGCTACTTCAACCCGATTCACAAGTTTGGCGTCGAGCGCTTCATCGCTGAAGCCAAAGAGGCAGGCGTCGACGGTCTGATCGTGGTCGACATGCCGCCTGAACACAACGCCGAGCTGTGCGATCCGGCGCAGGCCGCTGGTCTGGACTTCATCCGCCTGACCACGCCGACCACCGACGATGCACGTCTGCCGAAAGTGCTCAACGGCAGTTCCGGTTTTGTTTACTACGTTTCGGTGGCCGGTGTGACCGGCGCCGGTGCGGCAACGCTGGAACACGTCGAAGAAGCGGTCACCCGTCTGCGCCGCCATACCGACCTGCCAATCAGCATCGGTTTCGGCATCCGTACCCCGGAACAAGCGGCCGCTATCGCGCGCTTGGCCGATGGTGTTGTCGTGGGTTCGGCGTTGATCGATCACATCGCCAATGCGACCACGCCGGATCAGGCTATCGACGGCGTACTGAGCCTTTGCTCAGCCCTGTCCGAAGGCGTGCGTAAGGCCCGCGTCAGCTAAAGGTAAAGTTCCTGATACAGAGGAATTAGCGCCTCACAACGCAGCCTAATTGAGCAAGACCGAGGGATTCAGAACCACGTTCTGAATCCCTTTTTGCTGTTTGTGCCGTGAGGAAAAACCCGATGAAAATGCCGAAACGTCTGATTGCCGGACTGGGCGTGCTGATGATCAGCGCGACACCGCTGCTGGCCAGCGCCGATCAGCGCGATGATCATGACCACGGCGGCCCGCAGCAGGGCCATTACGATAATCGCGGTGACAATCGCGGTAATGACCACCGTGGTCCGCAGAACGACCACCGAGGCGGCCCGCCTCCACGCGACTTCGGCCCCGTGCGTCAGACCATTCGCGACAATCACGGCTACTTCGTGCGCGGTGCGCCACCACCGCCGGGGATTCATCTGGAGCGTGGCCGGCCGTTGCCTCACGGTTATTACGGCGAGCGTCTGGATGGTCGGGCGTTGGGACGTTTGCCGGTGTATCCAGGCTACGAGTGGCGCCGAGCTGGGGGCGACATCGTGCTGATCGCGGTGGGTACCGGGATCGTCTATGAAATTCTCGATGGGGTTTTGAATTGATCGTCTGATCTAACTGGCGGTCCATCAACTGTGGTAAGGGGATTTATCCCCGATGGGCTGCGAAGCAGCCCCGAATCCGGCAAACACAGATGACCAGGCATACCGTGTTCGTTGGGATTGCGACTGCTGCGCAGCCGGTCGGGGATAAATCCCCTCACCACAAAGGTGTGGGGGTTAACTTCAGGATCAGGGCAGTTCCAGTCCGCCAGAGGCTCTGTGCAATTTGCGCAAGTGCGCGCCGATCTGCTTCACATTTTCCTCGCTGGCTGCAATCTCAGCGGCTCGTTTTGGCTCCAGCAATTTACGCACCTCTGTGTCCAGATCACCGGACAGCGCCAGCAGCTTTTTTTGACGCTGGCTGCTTTCCGCTTCCAGTCGGCTGAACTCGCTCGGCTGCGGCAACCCGTAGCCCTTGGAGTCCAGCAGTTCTGCCGGACGGCTGAGGAAGCCGCTGTTGGCGAGGATTTCTTGCAGGGTCGCGTTGGCCTTGTCCATTCCGCCGTTTTCCAGCTCGCGCGCGCCGAGGTAACGCTGTTTGACCTCGTCCTGTGCCAGCAGCAATTGGCGGCGATAGCTCGCCTGTTCCAGCAGCAGCAACGCGGCGCTGGTGCGCAGGTCGGCGCGCTCGAACCACTCGCGGCGTTCTTCAGCGGTCAGCGAAAGCCATTCCTCAACGGTGTTCTGTTTGATGGGTAATTGCTTCTTCAACACATCGAACATCGCCTGATAGCGATCGCGGAACGAATCGAAGCGGTAACCCAGACGCAGCGCCTCTTTCGGGTCATCCAGCACGCTGGTATCGGCCAGACCTCGGCCCTTGAGCACTTCGAGCAAACCGTTGGGCATGATGCTGTCCAGACCGGTGAGCTGCGCGTTATTGCTACCGCTACGCAATAGTTTCAAGCCTTCCACCGCGCAGTTGTTGGACAGGAAGAAGTAGTTGCCGTCGTAGCTCCAGTGCATTTCGGCGGCGTGTTCAACCACGCCCTCGATCTCGCTGCGCGACAGATTCAACGGCACCGAGGCGAGGCTGCGCAGTTCGGTCTTGGTGTACTCGTCGATCACTTGCGCCAGTGGCAGGACGAACAATCGCGACGGGTACTTGCCCACCAGTCCGTCCCAGCTGGAGAGCTGCACATCACCAACGAAGGCGCGATACGACAGCACCAGATGCTGATCCAGGTCGAGCCGGCAATCCGGGCCACGCGGCCGTCCCGGCGCGCAGATCACCAGACGCAGCATGCTGTGGCCCCAACGGCTGACCCAATTCTGATTGGCTTCGGCCAGCAGGTAATCGACGGCGTAGACACGTTCTGGATCCACCTGGCCGAGCGGCTGTTTGGCGAAATCGTTGCCGGCATTGAGGAAAGCAAAGGTCTTCGCGCAGGTGTCTTTGGCCGGCGGTGCCCAACCGAAGTGATCCTTGTAATAGCTGTACAAGGCCGGGCGGCGACAGGCGTAACTCGGGTCGAGGAGGAAATACTCCATGTTGACCGCGACGAATTCCTTGGGGCTGGAGATTTCGTACAGATCCGGGCTGCGGGCGATTTGCCGGTTGTGCTGCTCACGCTCGCCGCGGCGGCCGACGTATTGCTGCCAACCGGCCAAGTCCAGCAGGCGCGGATCATCGCTGAGGGTAAAGCGCCGGCCGTTCTGGCCACGGCACTCATCCGGAATACCGATCAGCCCGGCGCTGTTGAAGCGCCGGGTGCAGCGCTGTATCAAAGTGCGTTCGGCACTCGGCCACAGGCGCGCACGATCATAAATGTGGGTGATTTCATGCAGCACCGTGGCGAGCATTTCCTGGCGCACAGTGCCGTGGGGGCGATTGGTTTTTTCTTTGGCTGCACTGCCGTCGGTGAGGCTGGCGAGCAGTTTGCGGTTCAGATCGAGTTCAGAGACAAGCGTCGCCTGGCCATAGGCATTGGCGGGCATGTCGTCGGTCCAGCCAACGTCGATGCGCCGATCCAGCCGCTCGATGAAGCCTGGCGGCAATTTCTGCATGGCTTCATCGATCAGCGCCTGGCTGGCCTGTTGTTGGGCGGGCGTCAGACCCTCGGTCTTGAGCCGTAATTGCAGGCCGGCGTGGGCGCTGTTGCCAAGCAGCAACAACGCCCCGGCCAGCAGCCAGGCGCCGAGTGACTTCACAGTGCGAGGATGGCTTCGGCGAGCACCTGATCACTGGCGTCGCGTGCTTCCGGCACGCGAGTGCGCAAGGTGTTGAGCGCGGCTTCCAGGTGCGCGCCACGGATATCACCGTTGCTGGCGACGAAACTGGCAGCGTCGTCGTGGGCTTCGCGGATGATTTTCGAGTCGCGGATCGACGTAGTCGTGTCGGATGTGAAATCGATGGTGCGCTGGGAGGCACGGACGATGATGTTACTGGTGGCTACCAGGGTGTGCGCCTGGGCCACGTCGGCCAACAAAAACAGGCCAAGGGCGGCAGCAATCAGCGGGCTACGCATGGAACGACTCCGGAGGGACAAGGTTGATCAGGGACTGGGTTAGCTATTGGACGAGAATTGCCTGTGCCAGTTCAAGGTCGCTGACATGAAGTTTCGGCCGGGTTTTGCGCAAGTAATGCAGTGCGGATTCCAGTCGAGCGCCTCGCAGTTCTCCATCACTGGCAACAAACATCGCCGCATCATCGTGAGCGGCGAGCAGCAGTTTACGGTCGAACGGCGCGGAAGACACCATGCCGGTCGCCCAAACGCTCACCACGGTGTTTTGCGTGGAGACATCAAAGGCATTGGCCGACGTCATCCAGCCAGCAGTTAACAGTACGGAAGGGATAAGCAGATTTTGAAGAAAACGCATAAGACTCGTTAACGGTTAGCGAGTCCCAAGGCTAGCGCAACGCCCGGGCCAGAGCCAGCGCCGAAACATCGGGACACGCCCGGCGTGTCCCGCAGTGCTGCGATCGTTCAGATCGTCAGGATGGCCTGAGCCAGTTGGGCGTCAGTGGCTTGCAACTGTGGCGCCTGATGGCGGATGTGATCCAGCGCGCTTTCCAGTTTCACCCCACGGATTTCGCCTTCGCTGGCGACGAAGCTGGCAGCGTCGTCACGGGCGGCAAGGACGATCTTGTCGTCGCGAAAGGACGAAGTGACATCGGAAGTGGCGTCGGACGAGGACTTCAGGGCGCCGACAACGGCGTCGGTGGTGACGATGAAGCTGGAGGCGCTGGCGTTGGCAGCCACGGCCAGCAGGGCGGCAGCGCTGAGCAGACGAAGACGGGACATGATGTAACTCCTGTGGATAAACCGTTTTGAGAGGTGGCTCGGTATCTGAGGAGTCAGACGCCAGTTGCGCATCATTCGCCACGTTCTGCGTGGATATTAGGCCCGTGAACGCGGTTCGCACAGGGGGCAGAATGCTAGCGCCAGAACGGTTTCTCCATTTCATTCAGCCGATCGGCATGGCTGAGGCCGAGGTCCGCCAGATCCCGACCGTTGAGTTGGGCCAACAGACGCCTTGTTCTGGCGCGCTCCAGGCCTTGCCAGAGGCCGCGTAGCAGGCGTCGCAGAGCGTTGGGACGGTGAGTGGCCTGGAGTGGAATTACTGAAACATCCTGTAAGTCATTCATGACGTATTCCCTTAGCCAGAGAAGGCGGAAGGTCATGTTGAACTTGGAACAGATTGTCGGGCAGATACACCGACGTTAAATTGTACTGGTTCAGATGTTAGTTTTGTAAAACTGTACCTGTCCGGGGCGCACACACCTGTACGGGTGGTTTCCCCAGCACCTAAACGACAAAACCCGTCGTGGTTTCCCACGACGGGTTTTGTTTGTTCAATTCGGGTTGCTGGCGGTGGGTCTAACGACCAGAGCCAGCGACGCTACTTAGCGCCAGAACGGCTTGCTCAGCTCTTCGTAGCGTTGTGCTTCGCTGATACCGGCGTCAGCCAGCAGACGCGAATCCAGACGAGCCAGTTGATGGCGGCTGGAGATGCGGCGCTGCCACAACATCAGGTTGGCGATAACGCGCAAAGGCAGGGAAGCCTGGGATTTTACAGCTTTGTCTTCGAAAAACAGCTCGGAACTGAGTGTACGTTCCATGGTTGACATCCTTCCGCTTGTGGCGGGATCAGGTAGTGGTTTGACTGGTGCCCATGATCCTCTCGTTTGGCCAGTCTCTCTAGATACAGTTCAACTGTATTGTGAGTGACCAGTTAACTGTTTATAGGGGGTGTACGGGTCAAAATTGAGCAAACTGTACCTGTCTGCACTTAAGTGGTGCGTTTTTGCTCGATTCGATGAATAAGGTAGGTATTTACTGTAGGAAAAGACCGGTACAGCAGTACAGTTTTTGACAGCGCGCGCGGATTGCAACATCCCGCTGACGAAAACTGTGTTTGCGTCAGCGGTTTATCTGTGCGAATTACACCGTCAGCATGCGTCCGGTTTCTTCCAGATTGATGTGCCAGCTCAATGCTTCGCGCAGGATGTGCGGGGTGTGACCACCTATTGCACAGGCCGCCGTGAAGTAATCGTTCAGCGCCTGGCGGAAGTCCGGGTGCACACAGTTGTCAATAATCACCCGAGCGCGTTCGCGTGGCGCCAGACCGCGCAGATCGGCCAGCCCCACTTCGGTCACCAGAATGTCGACATCATGCTCGGTGTGGTCGACATGGCTGACCATCGGCACCACGCTGGAAATCGCGCCGCCCTTGGCGATCGATTTGGTCACGAACACCGCCAGGTGCGCGTTACGGGCGAAGTCGCCGGAACCACCGATACCGTTCATCATCCGCGTGCCGCAGACGTGGGTAGAGTTGACGTTGCCGTAGATGTCGAACTCCAACGCCGTGTTGATGCCGATGATGCCCAGCCGGCGCACCACTTCCGGGTGGTTAGAGATTTCCTGCGGACGCAGGACCAGTTTGTCCTTGTACCTCTCCAGGTTGCCGAACACGTCGCTGTTACGGCGCTCCGACAGTGTGATCGAGCTGCCTGAAGCAAAGCTCAGCTTGCCCGCATCGATCAGGTCGAAGGTCGAGTCCTGCAGCACTTCGGAGTACATGGTCAGGTCTTCGAATGGCGAATCAATCAGGCCGCACATTACCGCGTTGGCGATGTTGCCGATGCCTGCCTGCAACGGGCCAAGCTTGTTGGTCATGCGCCCGGCGTCTACTTCCTGCTTGAAGAAGGTGATCAGATGTTCGGCGATGGCGTTGGTGTCGACATCCGGCGTCGATACAGTGGACGGCGAATCCGTCTGCTGAGTGATAACAATGGCGACAATCTTCTCCGGCGGAATCGGAATCGCGGTGCTACCGATACGGTCGTCGACTTTTACCAGTGGGATCGGCGTGCGCGTCGGACGATACGTCGGGATATAGATGTCGTGCAGGCCTTCGAGGTTGGCGTTGTGCGCCAGGTTGATCTCGACGATCACCTGTTTGGCGAAAATCGCGAAGCTCGCCGAGTTGCCCACCGAAGTGGTCGGTACGATGTGACCCTGTTCGGTAATAGCCACGGCTTCGATGACGGCAATGTCCGGCAACTTCAGTTGCTGGTTGCGCAGTTGCTCGACGGTTTCCGACAGGTGCTGGTCGATGAACATCACTTCGCCGGCGTTGATCGCCTTGCGCAAGGTGCTGTCGACTTGAAACGGCATGCGCCGCGACAGCACGCCGGCCTCGGTCAGTTGCTTGTCGAGATCGTTGCCTAGGCTGGCGCCGGTCATCAGGCTGATCTTCAGCGGCGTGACCTTGGCTCGCTCGGCCAGTGCGTGAGGGACAGCCTTGGCTTCGCCGGCGCGGGTGAAACCGCTCATGCCGACGGTCATGCCGTCTTCAATCAGAGCGGCGGCGTCGGCGGCGCTCATCACTTTATCCAACAACGAAGGCAGGCGAATACGGTCACGGTACATGGATTATTTTCTCGGGAAGCGAGTAGCAGGATGCGCAGTCTAGTGAATTTGACGGGCGCCTGTCCCGCTACCAAGGTCGCAAACGAGGCGTCTATTTAGCGGGTTTGAAGTAAAACACCGTTACCGGATCCGCAACAACGCGGCAAATTGTCCGACGCTTTGCGTAAACGAAAACGCCCCGACAAGTCGGGGCGTTCGGTACAGCGGCGATGGATTACTCGACCGCTTTGACCATGTCTTCAATGACTTTTTTCGCGTCGCCGAACACCATCATGGTCTTGTCCAGGTAGAACAGTTCGTTGTCCAGACCGGCATAGCCGCTGGCCATCGAGCGCTTGTTGACGATGATGGTCTTGGCCTTGAACGCTTCGAGAATCGGCATGCCGGCAATCGGCGATTTCGGATCGTTCTTGGCGGCCGGGTTGACCACGTCGTTGGCGCCGAGCACCAGCACCACGTCGGCCTGGCCGAACTCGGAGTTGATGTCTTCCATCTCGAACACCTGGTCGTAAGGCACTTCGGCCTCGGCGAGCAATACGTTCATGTGACCAGGCATGCGACCGGCCACCGGGTGGATCGCGTACTTCACGGTCACGCCACGGTGGGTCAGCTTTTCGGTCAGCTCCTTCAAGGCATGCTGTGCGCGGGCCACCGCCAGACCGTAGCCCGGGACAATGATCACGGTGTCGGCGTTGGTCAGCAGGAAGGTTGCGTCGTCAGCCGAACCGGATTTCACCGGACGCGCTTCTTTCGCACCGGCCGGGCCAGCATCGGCCGTATTGCCGAAGCCGCCGAGCAGTACATTAAAGAAGGAACGGTTCATCGCCTTGCACATGATGTACGAGAGGATCGCACCGCTCGAACCCACCAGCGAGCCGGCAATGATCAGCATCGAGTTGTTCAGCGAGAAGCCGATACCCGCCGCCGCCCAGCCTGAATAGCTGTTGAGCATCGACACCACCACCGGCATGTCGGCACCGCCGATCGGGATGATGATCAGCACGCCCATTACGAACGCCAGCGCCAGCATCAGCGCGAACGCGGTGAGGTTGCCAGTGAACATGAAGGTCAGGCCGAGTGCCAGCGTTGCCAGGCCCAGCACTGCATTCAACTTGTGCTGACCGGCAAACTGTACTGGTGCGCCCTGGAACAGGCGGAACTTGTACTTGCCCGACAGCTTGCCGAACGCAATCACCGAACCGGAGAAGGTGATTGCACCGATCGCGGCACCGAGGAACAGCTCCAATCGGTTGCCCGCCGGGATCGAATCGCCCAGTTGTTTGACGATGCCCAGCGATTGCGGCTCGACTACCGCAGCAATGGCAATGAACACCGCAGCCAGACCAATCATGCTGTGCATGAAGGCAACCAGTTCCGGCATCTTGGTCATTTCAACGCGCTTGGCCATGATCGAACCAGCGGTGCCGCCGATCAGCAGGCCGACGATCACATAACCGATACCCGCAGTCGCCAGCTCAGCACCCAACTTATAGATGAGGCCGACGGTGGTGAGGATGGCCAATGCCATTCCGAGCATGCCGAACAGGTTGCCGCGCCGAGAAGTGGTCGGGTGCGACAGGCCTTTGAGGGCCTGGATGAAGCAGATCGACGCGATCAGGTAGAGCGTCGTGACGAGATTCATGCTCATTACTTCGGCGCCTCTTCTTTTACTTTCGGGGCTTTCTTCTTGAACATCTCAAGCATGCGGCGGGTGACCAGGAAGCCACCGAACACGTTGACCGCAGCCAGCGCCACGGCGAGGGTGCCCATGGTCTTGCCCAGCGGCGTGACGGTCAGCGCAGCGGCCAGCATGGCGCCGACGATCACGATTGCGGAAATCGCGTTGGTCACTGCCATCAAGGGTGTGTGCAGCGCAGGTGTAACGTTCCAGACCACGTGGTAACCGACATAAATCGCCAGCACGAAGATGATCAGGTTGTAGATACCGGGGGAGATAAGCTCTTCCATCGTCTGAATCCCTGCTTAGGCGTTTTTGCGGATGACTTGGCCGTCGCGGCACATCAGGCACGCGGCGACGATGTCGTCTTCGAGGTTGACGTCGAACTGGCCTTCTTTGGTGAACACCAGCTTGAGGAAGTCCAGCAGGTTGCGGGCGTACAGCGCCGAGGCGTCTGCAGCGACTTCACCGGCCAGGTTGGTCGGGCCGACGATGGTTACGCCGTTCTCGATCACTACTTGATCGGCCACGGTCAGCGGGCAGTTGCCGCCCTGAGCGGCCGCGAGGTCGATGACCACCGAACCTGGCTTCATCTGTGCCACGGTTTCCGCGCTCAACAGTGTTGGTGCCTTGCGACCCGGAATCAGTGCGGTGGTGATGACGATGTCGGCCTGTTTGGCGCGTTCGTGCACAGCCTGGGCCTGACGCTGCATCCAGCTCGCTGGCATCGGACGCGCGTAACCGCCGACACCGACGGCGCATTCGCGCTCTTCATCGGTCTCGTAAGGCACGTCGACGAACTTGGCACCGAGGGATTCGATCTGTTCCTTCACGGCCGGGCGGACGTCAGACGCTTCGATAACCGCACCCAGACGTTTCGCCGTGGCAATCGCCTGCAACCCGGCCACGCCCGCGCCAAGAATCAGCACGCGCGCCGCTTTCACGGTGCCCGCAGCGGTCATCAGCATCGGCATGAAGCGCGGATAGTGGTGCGCGGCCAGCAACACAGCCTTATAGCCGGCAATGTTCGCCTGCGACGACAACACATCGAGACTCTGCGCCCGCGAGGTGCGCGGCGCCGCTTCCAGGGCAAACGCGGTAATCCCGCACTCGGCCATTTTGGCGATGGTTTCGTTGTTGAACGGGTTGAGCATGCCAACCAGCACCGTACCGCGCTTGATCAGCGTCAGCTCGGCGTCGCTGGGGGCGACCACTTTGAGAATCAGCTCGGCGCCAAACGCGTCATTGGCACTGCCAATGGTTGCACCTGCCGCTTCATAAGCACTGTCGACAACACTGGCTTTAACGCCGGCGCCGGTTTGCACAGTGA
>NZ_JBIUVJ010000029.1:0-4098 GCF_044742875.1 Pseudomonas sp. NPDC087817 | reverse complement strand
CCTGCGTGATCTTATTGAGTAAACCCAGGCACTGCGGATGGTGCGACTGGGGCGGCCGATCAGCACGATCCCGCCAAATCGGGGCGGGGCGCGGCATTTTGCAGGCGAACTTTATGCCCTTCAAGGGATTATGACGGGTGACGGAAAATTAACTACAAGTCATCCCGTGACCGAATGTCGCAGATGGCCAGCTGAATCCCTTGCAGGCCGTGCCTTGTAAGGATTCTGGCTGAATTTGAAAAATTTTCTCATCGGCGGCGTGAATAGGCCGTAATGAGTCGTGCATGGAGGCTCAAAGCCACGTCCGCAGGCGCTTGTGGGACGTCTGTACGACTTTCGGATACAGTCTGCGATTTTGCGACAAATAATTATATCTGTAGGGCTTTGGGTTTCCTGACTACCGGGTTAGTAATCGTTGAAAGCCTCTATTCCTCTAGGCTGTAGCTGTTTGCCTGATTTACCAACCAGTCGCGAAAAGCCTTGAGCGACGCCGATTCGACTTTCCGCTCCGGAATCATCAGGTAATACGCCTTGATACTGGAGAGCGCATTCGGGTTGGCGATCACCAGGCGTTTCTCAGTCAGTTCGCGCTGAATCAGGAACGGTGGAATTAGCGCGATACCCATGTCGTGCATGGCTGCCTGGGCCAGCATGGAGAATAGCTCGTAGCGTGGACCTGTCATGTCGCGGGGGATGTTCAGGTGCTGAGAGTTGAACCATTGGCGCCAGGCGTAGGGGCGGGTGGTCTGTTGCAGTAGCGGCAACTCGGCAATCTCGTCGGGTGTCAGATGCGTCCTGCTGCCGAGTAGGGCGGGGCTGCACACTGGCATCGGATTTTCGCCCATCAGCCTGTGAGATTCGGTACCCGACCAATCGGCATCGCCGAAGTAGATCGCTGCGTCGAATTCGGTATCGGCAAACAGAAAGGGGCGGGTGCGGTTGGTCAGGTTGACCGTGACTTCCGGATGCTTGAGTTGAAAATCCTTGAGACGCGGCAGCAGCCATTGGGTGCCGAAGGTCGGCACGACCGCCAGTTCGATCACATTGGTGCCTTGCTGGCCCATCACTGAGAGGGTGTCGCGTTCGACTGCATCAAGTTGCGTGGCGACGCGGCGGCTGTAGGAAAGTCCTGCTTCGGTCAGCTTCACGCCTCGCCGCGAGCGTCGGAACAGCTCCACGCTCAGGAAGTCCTCCAGGCTGGCGATCTGTCGGCAAATGGCGCCTTGGGTGAGGGAAAGTTCTTCGGCGGCCTTGGTAAAGCTTTCGTGGCGAGCGGCAGCTTCGAAGCTGATCAGGGCGGTGGTGCTGGGGATCTTCCTGCGCATGTACGTCAACCTCACTAATGAGCCGCATAAAAGGCATCTCGCGACGTTTCGGAGTGAGAAATTAGCACAACAGAATGCGAAATCCTCGTTTGCCGCGACGGCGAACCGCGCCTAGGATCAATGCCACGTTAATTCACCCGATTTGCGAGGACACACTCATGGGCGGTAAAGCTAGCTTCAACTGGATCGATCCCCTGCTGCTGGATCAACAGCTCACCGAAGAAGAGCGCATGATCCGCGACACCGCCGAGCAGTTCGCTCAACAGAGCCTCGCGCCGCGTGTTCTCGAAGCTTTCCGTCATGAGAAAACTGACCCGGCGATCTTCCGCGAAATGGGCGAAGTCGGCCTGTTGGGCGCTACCATCCCGGAACAGTATGGTGGCAGCGGCCTCAACTATGTCAGCTACGGTCTGATCGCTCGTGAAGTCGAGCGCGTCGACTCCGGCTACCGCTCGATGATGAGCGTGCAGTCTTCGTTGGTGATGGTGCCGATCAATGAGTTCGGCACCGAAGCGCAGAAACAGAAATACCTGCCGAAACTGGCATCCGGCGAATGGATCGGCTGCTTCGGTCTGACCGAGCCTAACCACGGTTCCGATCCAGGCGCGATGATTACTCGTGCGCGCAAAGTCGACGGCGGCTACAGCCTGACCGGCGCGAAGATGTGGATCACCAACAGTCCGATCGCCGATGTATTCGTGGTCTGGGCCAAAGACGATGCCGGCGATATCCGTGGCTTCGTGCTGGAGAAAGGCTGGAAAGGCCTGAGTGCTCCGGCGATTCACGGCAAGGTCGGCCTGCGTGCATCGATCACCGGTGAAATCGTCATGGACAACGTGTTTGTGCCGGAAGAGAACATCTTCCCGGACGTGCGCGGTCTGAAAGGCCCGTTCACCTGCCTCAACTCCGCACGCTACGGTATCTCTTGGGGCGCACTGGGCGCCGCCGAGTTCTGCTGGCACACCGCTCGCCAATACACCCTGGATCGTCAGCAGTTCGGTCGCCCATTGGCCGCTACTCAGCTGATTCAGAAGAAGCTGGCCGACATGCAGACCGAGATCACTCTGGCCCTGCAAGGCTGCCTGCGTCTGGGTCGTATGAAGGATGAAGGCACCGCTGCGGTAGAAATCACTTCGATCATGAAGCGCAACTCGTGCGGCAAGTCGCT
The DNA here is from genome assembly GCF_044742875.1 of Pseudomonas sp. NPDC087817. Classification (NCBI taxonomy): domain Bacteria; kingdom Pseudomonadati; phylum Pseudomonadota; class Gammaproteobacteria; order Pseudomonadales; family Pseudomonadaceae; genus Pseudomonas; species Pseudomonas sp. NPDC087817. The sequence continues at coordinate 1,605 of NZ_JBIUVJ010000029.1, read as the reverse complement.
GGATATTGCTCGTATGGCCCGCGACATGCTGGGCGGCAATGGTATCTCCGATGAATTCGGCGTGGCCCGTCATCTGGTTAACCTGGAAGTGGTGAATACCTATGAAGGTACTCATGACGTTCACGCGCTGATCCTCGGGCGTGCGCAAACCGGTCTGCAGGCGTTCTATTAATAGGAGAGCGACCATGGGCGCGCTGTCGCATCTGCGGGTACTGGATTTATCGCGAGTGTTGGCCGGGCCATGGGCCGGGCAGATCCTCGCCGACCTTGGCGCCGAGGTGATCAAGGTCGAGCGCCCGGGCAATGGCGACGACACGCGCGCCTGGGGGCCGCCCTTCCTTAAAGACGCGTTTGGCGAGAATACGTCGGAGGCGGCTTACTACCTGTCGGCCAACCGCAACAAGCAATCGGTGACCATCGACTTCACCCGCCCTGAAGGGCAGAAGCTGGTGCGGGAGCTTGCGGCCAAGTCGGACATTCTGATCGAGAACTTCAAGGTCGGTGGGCTCGCCGCTTATGGCCTGGATTATGAGTCACTGAAGACGATCAATCCGGATCTGATCTATTGCTCGATTACAGGGTTCGGCCAGACCGGGCCGTATGCCAAACGTGCGGGTTATGACTTCATGATCCAGGGGCTGGGCGGGTTGATGAGTCTGACCGGCCGGCCTGAGGGTGATGAGGGTGCCGGGCCTGTAAAGGTGGGTGTGGCGCTGACGGATATTCTCACCGGTCTGTATTCGACGGTGGCGATACTGGCGGCACTGGCTCATCGCGATCATGACGGTGGTGGTCAGCATATCGACATGGCGTTGCTGGATGTACAGGTGGCCTGCCTGGCTAATCAGGCGATGAACTACCTGACTACCGGCAATGCACCCAAGCGTTTGGGCAATGCGCATCCGAACATCGTGCCTTATCAGGACTTTCCTACGGCGGATGGGGATTTCATCCTTACCGTGGGTAACGATAGTCAGTTCCGCAAGTTCGCAGAAGTGGCGGGGCAGCCGCAGTGGGCTGACGATCCGCGTTTTGTGACTAATAAGTTGCGGGTAGCGAACCGGGCGGTGTTGATACCGCTGATTCGTCAGGCGACGGTTTTCAAAACTACTGCTGAGTGGGTGGCTCAATTGGAGCAGGCGGGAGTGCCTTGTGGGCCGATCAATGATCTTTCCCAGGTGTTTGAGGATCCGCAGGTGAAGGCGCGCGGGCTGGCGATCGAGTTGCCCCATGCGCTGGCGGGGATGGTGCCTCAGGTGGCGAGTCCTATTCGGATGTCGCAGACGCCGGTCGAATATCGCCGCGCTCCTCCTTTATTGGGTGAGCATACGCTGGAGGTTTTGCAGCGCGTGCTGGGTTTGGGCGCCGGTACAGTGGCAGCGTTGAAAGCGGAAGGGGTGCTCTGACTTCTCCTTCTATATAGAAGAAGCGTATTTCCTTCCTTATATAGAGCCCTTTTGGATGTTTTTTAATCGATCTGCAAGTTATTGAAAGAAAAGCGAAATTAACGGTTGACGGCAGATTCCAGAGGTCTATAATTCGCCCCACTTCCGGCGCAGTCGAAACGGAAAACTCCTTGAGATTCAATGAGTTATACGGTTTTCG
>NZ_JBIUVJ010000028.1:0-62792 GCF_044742875.1 Pseudomonas sp. NPDC087817 | reverse complement strand
AAGTTCAACAAGGGCGATAAAATCTCCGGCACCATCAAGTCGATCACCGATTTCGGTATATTCATTGGTCTGGACGGCGGCATTGACGGTCTGGTTCACCTGTCCGACATCTCCTGGAACGAAGTTGGCGAAGAAGCTGTTCGTCGTTTCAAGAAGGGCGACGAGCTGGACACCGTTATCCTGTCGGTTGACCCAGAGCGCGAGCGTATCTCCCTGGGTATCAAGCAACTGGAAAGCGATCCGTTCTCCGAGTACGTCTCGGTTAACGACAACGGCGCAATCGTTACTGGCACCGTGAAAGAAGTTGACGCCAAAGGCGCCATCATCGTTCTGGCCGACGATATCGAAGCGACTCTGAAAGCCTCCGAAATCAGCCGTGACCGCGTTGAAGACGCGCGCAACGTTCTGAAAGAAGGCCAAGAAGTAGAAGCCAAGATCATCAGCGTTGATCGTAAGAGCCGCGTGATCCAACTCTCCATCAAGTCGAAAGATGATGCTGAAGAGAAAGAAGCTATCCAGAGCCTGAAAGAGACTCCGGAAGCTGCTACCGGCGAGACCACCATGGCGGCATTGATGCGCCAGGCATTGGCCAAACAGAACTAAGTTCTGCTTGATCATTAAAAAGGGCGACTTCGGTCGCCCTTTTTTGTGCCTGTGATTTGGTAGTGGGCGGATTCCCCTTGGTAATTGGCACTTTTGGTGAAACCAATCCTTTTTAATGGTTGTCTGTTTCTTTAATCGGATCAATCGCCTATTCGCGACTAAGCTTGGTCTTAAGCGTGTAGTGGTCGGGCGTTGCCTGGCATAAGGAAGTGGATGAACAAGTTTAGTGTCCTCATGGTTGTATTGGTTTTGGCAGGCTGCACGACAAGCGCCAAAACTCATGCTGTGCGTGGCGTGAGTGGCATAGAGATCGACTGCTCTGGGTTGGGTTCCGGCTGGGAGAAGTGCCAAAAGCGTGCGACCAAGGAGTGCAAGGGTGCGAGTTACAAAGTGATCACTCGGTCTGATGATGCCAAGGATGAAGACGAGTTTCCTTTTGGCTTTAACCCTGCGGGCTACCTGACGCGAACCATGCTTGTGATGTGCCGCTAGCCGCTGTGTTCCTGTTTGAGGGGTTCGTGCCCTGAAATTGGGCGTTTCAACGCCGGCTCAGATATGTCAATTCATGGGCTGTTCAAAATCTTCCGGGCGTGCTAAAACCTTTCAAGCGCTGATCTAGCTGCTTGAAAAAGAAGGGAAAAATATGACGAAGTCGGAGTTGATCGAACGAATTGTCACCCATCAAGGGCTGCTCTCATCCAAGGATGTGGAGTTGGCCATCAAGACCATGCTTGAACAAATGTCCCAATGTCTGGCCACCGGTGATCGCATCGAGATCCGTGGGTTTGGCAGTTTCTCTCTGCATTATCGTGCGCCGCGCGTTGGGCGCAATCCGAAGACCGGTCAGTCGGTCAGTCTGGATGGCAAGTTCGTTCCGCATTTCAAGCCAGGTAAAGAGCTGCGTGATCGAGTGAACGAGGAAGAGGAGGAGGGGGTTTGACAATCGCTATTTTTCCTGGGGTGGCTCATGCGTAACCTCAAGCGTATCTTTCTTGGCGTTTTCATTCTTTTATTGGTGCTATTGATTCTGGCATTTGTGCTGGAGAACCAGCGGTCGGTATCGTTAGTGTTTCTGGGTTTGTCTGGTCCGCAGTTGCCGGTTTCGCTTGTTGCGGTTTTGGCGTTGCTCATCGGCATGCTGATTGGTCCGATTCTCGGCTGGTTTCTAGGACGTTCGTCCAAAGCAGCGCGCAAACGTCTTACTTGAAACGATAGATGCAGGGCATCTGTCGAATTGCGTCTCTACCTGCCTATATCCATTCGTAAAACGTCCGTTAAGCTGTAAAATGCAGCCCTTGTTCGACAACGCCTTTAACGCACGTCGATTCAGACTGACTTTGACGGAGGCCATAATTGATGGCTTCTGAATTCATGGATTAGATGGTGCTCGTTGATGGCACTGTCCGCAGCTCAAGGGTATGGTTTCGCGTGAAAATTTTAGTTACCGGCGGCGCCGGGTTCATCGGCTCGGCAGTCATCCGTCATATCATCTCCAATACAACCGACTCAGTCGTTAACGTCGATAAACTGACTTACGCCGGTAATCTGGAATCCCTGGCAGAGGTTAGCCAGGACGCGCGTTATGCATTTGAGCACGTTGATATCTGCAATCGCGATCAAATCGACCGTGTTCTGCATGAACATCAACCAGATGCGATCATGCATCTGGCCGCAGAGTCTCATGTCGATCGCTCGATTTCCGGACCATCCGAGTTCATTCAAACCAATATCATCGGTACTTACACCCTGCTGGAAGCCGCGCGCCACTATTGGGCTGCATTGGAGGATGGGCGTAAAGCCAACTTCCGCTTTCACCACATTTCTACTGATGAGGTTTACGGTGATCTTGAAGGTCCGGAAGACCTCTTCACCGAAACTACGCCTTATCAGCCAAGCTCGCCTTACTCGGCAAGCAAGGCAAGTTCCGACCATCTGGTTCGCGCTTGGGCCCGTACTTATGGCCTGCCTACTCTGGTCACCAATTGCTCGAACAATTACGGCCCCTGTCATTTTCCTGAGAAATTGATTCCTCTGATCATTCTCAATGCACTTGAAGGCAAGCCGCTGCCGGTCTATGGCAAGGGCAATCAGGTTCGTGACTGGCTGTACGTAGAGGATCACGCTCGTGCGTTATACAAGGTCGTGACGGAGGGGGACATCGGTGAGACCTACAACATTGGTGGTCATAATGAGAAGCAGAATATCGAAGTGGTGCATACCCTATGTGCATTGCTGGACGAGCTGCGCCCTGACTCCGCTCACCGTCCGCACGCAAGTTTGATCACTTATGTTCAGGATCGCCCTGGTCACGATCAACGCTACGCAATCGATGCGAGCAAGATCCAGCGCGAGCTGGGGTGGACTCCCCAGGAAACTTTTGAAACCGGTATTCGCAAGACCGTCGAATGGTACTTGAGTAACACCGAATGGGTAGAGCACGTAAAGAGTGGTAGCTACCTGCAATGGATTGATCAGAATTACGCAGGTCGCTCGAACAAGGTATGAAAATTCTCTTGTTGGGAAAAAATGGCCAGGTTGGTTGGGAGCTGCAGCGCTCCTTGGCGCCGCTTGGTGAGTTGATTTCCCTTGATCGCGATACGGTCGATGGCTTGTGCGGCGACGTGTCTGACCTGGACGCGTTACGCGCCACCATTCGTCAGGTAGCCCCGAATGTTATCGTCAACGCCGCTGCATATACTGCCGTGGATAAGGCAGAGTCTGAGCCGCAACTCGCTGAGCGAGTAAATGGTCAGGCACTTTGTGTGATGGCAGAGGAAGCGCTGTCCTGCGATGCATGGCTGATTCATTACTCGACTGATTATGTATTCAGTGGGGATGGTTCTGCACCTTGGCGGGAAGATGATCCGGTCGCTCCCCTGAATCAGTACGGTGCCAGCAAGCTTCTAGGCGAGCAGGCGATTGTCGATTCGGGGTGTAAGCATCTGATTTTTCGTACCTGTTGGGTATATGCTGCTCGCGGCAACAACTTCGCAAAAACCATGTTGCGACTGGCGAAAGATCGTGAGTCTCTCGATGTTATTGCCGATCAGGTAGGCGCGCCAACCGGTGCTGATCTGATTGCCGACGTGACTGCTTTTGCAATTCTCAAAGTGATGCAGCGTCCCGAATTGGCGGGTGTTTATCACTTGGCCGCCCGTGGAGAGGTTTCATGGCATGGGTATGCCACCCAAGTCATCGATTTCGCCAAAGACAACGGCGAAGCGCTCGCCGTGACGTCTGTAAACGAGATAGCCACGACTGCTTATCCAACGCCTGCACGTCGCCCACTCAATTCACGGCTGAATACTCAGAAGTTGCGCGACAATTTTTCTCTGCACTTGCCGGATTGGCAAAGTGGTGTAACCCGAATGCTTAGGGAAGTTCTGAACAAATGACCACGACAAATCGTAAAGGCATCATCCTAGCCGGTGGCTCCGGCACTCGTCTGCATCCTCTGACTCTTGGGGTGTCCAAGCAGATGTTGCCGATTTACGACAAGCCGATGATATTTTATCCGCTGTCGGTGCTAATGCTGGCGGGCATGCGTGAAGTCCTGATTATTTCCACGCCTGAAGATTTACCATGTTTCCGTAAACTGTTGGGTGATGGCAGCCTGTATGGCATCAAGCTGACGTACGCCGAGCAACCAAGTCCGGATGGCCTGGCACAGGCTTTTATTATTGGTGAAGAGTTCATCGGCGAATCCCCTTGCTGCCTGATCCTCGGTGATAATATTTTCTACGGTCAGCACTTCTCGGATAATTTGCGCTCTGCCAGCTCTCAGCAGCATGGTGCGACCGTATTTGGTTATCACGTCTCCGATCCCGAGCGTTTTGGTGTTGTAGAGTTCGACAAAACCGGCCGGGCGCTAAGTATTGAAGAAAAACCGCTGAAGCCAAAATCCAACTATGCAGTGACCGGGCTGTATTTCTACGACAACGATGTTGTCGAGATCGCTAAAAATATCAAACCCTCCGATCGTGGCGAACTTGAAATCACCGATGTTAACCGTGCGTACCTCGAGCGCAAGACACTCAATGTTGAAATGCTAGGGCGTGGTTTCGCCTGGCTCGATACCGGGACCCATGATTCTCTACTCGAAGCGAGCCACTTTGTGCACACCATTGAGCAACGCCAAGGCCTGAAAGTGGCTTGTCTTGAAGAGATTGCCTATCACAATGGTTGGATTACCGCCGAGCAGTTGGGCGCTCAAGCTGATGCACTAAAGAAGACGGGGTACGGTCAGTACCTGCAGAAGCTGCTGGATTCACCATCTCGCTGATTCGAGCGCCGAGCCTTTTCGAGTCGAAGCGTTTTAACCGGTGCAAGCAGGAATGGCATGCCAGTAAAACATCCCAAGGTCGCGGTTTTGCTGGCTGCCTACAATGGTATGCAGTGGATCGAGGAGCAATTGGCCTCGATCCTCGGCCAGTTAGCTATCGACGTAACTATTTATATCAGTATTGATCCCTCCACTGATGGTACCGAAGGGTGGTGTGCTGCTTACGCCGCTGAGCATCCTGAAGTTTTAGTCTTGCCGGCTGCCGGCAGCTTCGGTGGAGCATCTCGAAATTTCTTTCGACTCATACGCGATGTTGACTTTGACGGTTACGATTTTGTTGCCTTCGCTGATCAGGATGACATCTGGCACACGAACAAGCTTCAGCGTGCGACGCATGTCCTCCAAACCCGTGAGGTGGATGCCTACTCCAGTAACGTCACGGCTTTCTGGCCAAATGGCAAAACTCATTTTCTGGACAAGGCACAACCTCAGGTTGCCTGGGATTTTCTTTTCGAGGCTGCGGGGCCCGGCTGTACGTACGTAATGAGTAAGAGCCTCGCGGATTCTCTAAAAAAATCGATGCTCGATAATTGGCGGCTTTTACAAGATGTCAGTTTGCATGACTGGTATTGCTATGCATTTGCCCGCAGCCATGATTATCGTTGGTACATCGATCCTGAACCATCCATGAACTACCGCCAACACGAGCGTAACCAAGTGGGCGCCAACAAGGGTTTAAGCCCACTGGTTGCCCGCTACAAAACCATTCACGATGGTTGGTGGTTTAATCAGGTGCAACTGATTGCGCACTTGATCGGGCATGACTCACACCCCTTTGTACGAACCTGGCTGAAATTGCGGCGCAGGCACCTTTTGAGGCTGTCCTTCAGCGCCCGCCATTGTCGACGCCGGATGCGCGATAAGATTTTTTTCTTTTGCATTTGCTGGGTTACTGCGTTGATAGGGAAGATGACTAGATGATGGCCCCGAAGGTATTAGTTACAGGGGGGGCTGGTTTTGTTGGCGAAGCGGTAGTTTTCAAGCTGTTAGTGGACAAGAAGTTCTCCCCAATTGCATCTGCGCGCGGTATCACGCGCCTGAATGGACTGTGCCCGACCCAAATCTTCGACTTGACCCGCGTCGATGCCTTGCCCGTCCTTGATGATGTACAAGTTGTCATTCATGCCGCTGCTCGAGTGCATGTCATGAATGAGGCCTCAATGGACGCTTTGGCCGAGTTCCGTAAAGTAAATGTGATCGGCACCCTCAGGTTGGCGGAGCATGCTGCTGCATCAGGGGTTAAACGCTTCATCTTCGTTAGTTCAATTAAGGTCAATGGCGAAAGTACATGCTTGGGTATGCCGTTCAAAGCCGATGATCGACCCGATCCGCAGGATCCATACGGCGTATCCAAATACGAGGCTGAGGAGGGATTAAAGCAATTAAGTCGAGACACCGGCATGGAAGTGGTGATCATTCGCCCTCCACTGGTCTATGGTCCAGGGGTGAAAGCAAACTTTCGCAGCATGCTGAGTTGGCTGGCCAGACGTATCCCTTTGCCTCTAGGTGCTATCAGCAATCAACGAAGTCTGGTTTCGATCGGAAATCTGGTGAGTCTTATTGTTACGTGCATTGATCATCCCGCAGCCGCCAATCAGATCTTTCTGGTGAGCGACGGTGAAGACTTGTCTACAACTGAACTGCTCCGTCGGCTTTCTAAGGCGTTGGGTAACTCCGCGCGGCTTGTGCCATTCCCTGAGACGTTATTAACGCTAATGGCATCAGCGCTGGGGAGGAAGGCTATCGCGCAGAGAGTCTGCGGTTCCCTCCAAGTCGATATTAGTAAAAATCGTGATTTATTGGGATGGAGTCCTTCCGTCAATATGGACAAAGCCATGCGTCAGACCGCTGGCTATTATCTGGATGAACAATCGAAATGACTGTTTGGTGGCTTCTATTCGCAGTTTTCGCCATTTCATGGGCATCGACGTTTGTCTTGCGCCGTTATGCGCTGACGAAGAGTTTGATGGATATACCTAACGAGCGTAGCTCTCATTCGGTCCCTACGCCGCGCGGGGGCGGGGTGGCCATTGTAGTTTCCTTCCTTCTAGCGCTTCCCGTGCTTGCGGGTCTTAATCTGATAAGCGCCTCTACGCTGTATGGGGTCTTTGGCTCGGGTCTACTCGTCGCGTTGATAGGGTTCGCTGATGATCATGGCCATATTGCCGCCAGGTGGCGTTTGTTGGGTCATTTCATTGCGGCGGTATGGGCTCTGTTCTGGTTTAACGGTTTCCCCACAATCGATTTATTTGGCGTCGTTATTAATCTGGGGTGGTTTGGTGACATCCTGGGTGTGGTGTATTTGGTTTGGATGTTGAATCTGTATAACTTCATGGACGGGATTGATGGTTTGGCCAGCGCCGAGGCTATCAGTGTTTGCCTTGGAATGGGGTTGGTTTGTTGGATCAGCGGGAGCAGTGACTTGGCTTGGATGCCTTTGATTCTGGCAGGGGCAGTAGCAGGTTTTCTATGGTGGAATTTTCCACCCGCACGGATTTTTATGGGAGATGCAGGAAGTGGTTTCCTGGGGTTGGTGCTTGGGGGGTTGGCAATCCAGTCTTCGGGAAATTCACCGGAAATGCTGTGGAGTTGGATGATTATGCTCGGCGTCTTTATTGTCGATGCAACCTGGACTTTAATTCGGCGTCTCTTGCGCGGCGACAAAGTATACGAAGCCCATCGTAGTCACGGATATCAGCATGCAACTGATCGGTGGGGTAGTCATGGACTGGTAACGGCGGGGGTCGTGATAATAAATGTGTGTTACTTGTTTCCACTGGCATTGATGGTCGGAAACAGTTGGTTAAATGGTGCTTTCGGTGCGCTCTTGGCCTATTCCCCGCTAATGGTGCTGGCATGGAAGTTTAATGCTGGAGTGGCGGCATCCAAGTAGTCGGAGATATTTGAAGGGATATTAAAATTTTCGAGGGAAAGAGAGTTTCCAGGGCTTCCTTTTAATAAGCCTATCTGTCGATGTTTTGCGAGCTAGCCAGTCCGCGATCAAGGTGGCTGAGATCTTATAGTTAACAGCCCGCCGTTTTTTGAAAGCAACTTCGTAGGCGTTCAAAAAACGGTGGGCTGTTTAGATTACATTGGGCTCAATTCAGTTGAGTTGTTTTCCTGTTAGGCGCCGGCTCATCCTCTGAGTCGGCGGCCCAGATGAGCCAGTTTGCGTAAGATTTTCCACCCGGTACGCCCACATTTTCTTACTGCATCAAACAACGCAGGGTATTGTGCGAGCCGGTTGGCCAGGCTGCGCACCGCTCTGACTCCGCCTCTGTTTAGCTCCTGGCGACTAGAGTTAATCTCTTGCTGAAGGATACTGAACTCTACCTGAAGTGCAGCTAAGCGATGTCGAGATTCCGCTTCCTGCGCTGTGACGTCGCGATAGCTACGGAGCATTGCCTGCAGGCGGAAATTTTCATATCTAGGCAGCCCGAGCATGTTGTTTGCCAGTCGACGCATCGCAGGCCAGGTCTTATATGTACGCAGCATTGACTGTGGACGGACACGATAAAGGCAACCAATCTTTGGAATAATCGCAATTTTTCGACCCGCTGCCGTCAACTTCAAGTAAAGCGCCCAATCTTCCCACATGGCCTTGCTGGATTCGTCCCATCCACCAAACTCTCTCAGCGTGGATGTTCTAAACCCTGCGTTCGCATGCCCAAGCTGGTTATCCAGTTGCGACGCAATTACACCGTCGCCAAGAGGGCGGTACACATACATGCCAGATCGCACGATGTTGAAATCAGTACCGTCATCAAAAGCACAAAGATAAGGAACGGCCGCGGCGTGCTGCGGATTTGATCTGAGAGAGAAAACGATATCTCTTACAAAATCATTCAACGGTACATCATCTGAGTCGATATTGATGATGAAATCAGTTTGTGCGGCCGCGAGGCCCGTATTTCGCGCCCCAGCCAAGCCCTTGTTTTGGGGGTGCCGTATTATCCGGTATGGTAATAGCAGATGTTCTTTTACCAGACTTTGCAATCCATCAACGTAATCTTCCTCTGACGCGTCATCCACGAAAACAACTTCTGCTGGTTTCAGGCTTTGATTGTTGATTCCGAAAATGAGGTCTTCGATGTAATCAAGCGGTGTATTAAATACAGGAACAATTATCGTGGCTTCGCCTGTGTTCTCTGCAAGTAGCTTGGGCTGCTGATCTCCAGGGAACGCCTTGACCAACTCATTGATATCATTTTGAGTTTGAGCCATCGTCGAAACGAAGGACTCTCGCAAATCATGAAATGCAGCTGACGACAATGAGAGGAGGCCATGAATTCGCGCGCGGAAGCTCAAAGCATTGGGGTCGGCTAAACAAATGCTTCGGAATTCCTCGGGGATCATTTCAGGAACCCCGCCGGCGTTGGCCATCAACGGGACAGTTGTGGAGAAGGCAACATCAAGTAGTGCGTAGGGATGATTGTCACCAAGATAGGGCATCAGGCAAATCGCGCGGTGCGCTCGCTCGTGTAAAGCATCAATCGCCTGCTGCCGACTTAAATTACAAAATTCCTCAACCTGATAATGCTCTCGCAATACCTCAAGCATGGAATCTGTTTGTGGGTTGCCATGAACTTTAGGCCCGATCAGGCAAATGGTGGTAATCCCGGCTTTTTTCCATTGCTCTACATCCACGCCAGCAAGGGAGTCCAGGAGCAAGTCATAGCCTTTCATACGGGAACGTTTCCCGTAAAAAATCAACGTATCAATCTTGGTCGATGCGTCAAGCTCAGAGACTGGGCTATGAAGAGGGTAGCGCAGCAGGACATTGTTTTCCGCTGGGACGTTAATGCCGGCTTCAGCATAAAGCTCGCGCAGGAAGGTAGTAGGGAAGACTGCTAAGTCAGCACCTTCCACAGAAATTTTTTCTTTTTCGGCCGTACCCGAATGGGATAGTCCGAGCCACGATTCATGCGCATTCTCAAGATAATGGGTTATGCCATGGCAGTGGGCGATAATTCTGATCGTTTGCGGCAGCAACCCTGTTTGTTTCGCCTGAGCGATTCGGCAGCCGATACCTTGATAATCGCCATATTGAATTGTCGAAATATCAGGAAAATAAAATAGAAATTGCTGCACTGCTTTTAGAAATTGATCCTCTAAAGGTAAGGACTGTATGTCGGATTCAACCAATAACATTGAAGTGGACACAAGTTTTTCAGCGCGCAGAATTTCCTGGGTGAGTCCGTTAGCTACGCCGCCGAACAAGCAAAGTGATTTGTCGTAGCCGTAAGACTCTCGTTGCTCTCGAACGAATGTACCAATTCCTCCAGTGTTGTGAATTCCGGCGTATTCCGTAGTCACTAGAAGATGCTGTGGCCACTCATCGCCATGCAGTAAGCCAACGTCGATAAGGAATTCTTTGTAGAACTCTTCGGAGCAAGCGCATTCAATGAAAATCGTAGAGATAACCGGATCGTATTGATTCGCACGAGTATGCCCTGATCGGATGATCTCCAAGCCACTTGAGACGAAATAACGTTCAAGTTCCGTAAAGGACCATTCCCGGACGTGTGATTTGTTCTCAGGTCGGCTATTTACATCTTCATAATCGAGAAGTGTACGATCAGGAGTTGATACAACTAGACGGCTGCCAGGGCGCGCGATTAATTGCGCGCGCATCCATGCGACCAGAGGTCTTGGGTCGGTCAAATGTTCGATTACATCTGACAAAATCATGACGACTGGAGCTGTATTCGTCAGTTCCAGTGAGATTCGGGAAAGATCATCCCAGGATGTCAGGTCACATTCTACCCATTGCCATTCAGGATAGGCGGCGCGGCTTAGGGATAGGGAACCATGATAGTCGATCCCCATGACGTCATATCCGCCACCCTGGAAATAGTGAACGAGCTTATGGCCGCCACCGCACCCGATATCGATCACATGGGTGATTCCCTGGCGATCAGCTATATTTCTCGCCTCCCAGAGAACATCCGGTTGCCAGACTACGTCGTTATTCTGGGCGTCTTCGTAAATGACGTTAACGGAGCGTGCCTCACCTTCGGAGGAAAAATTACGCTCAGGCGTTGTAAAATGCAGACCAATCGCTGGTAATTCATGCTCTTGCGTGGCGATTAGTTCGTTTTCGAAGTTAAATTTTGACATAGGCCTGAAAAATATCTCTACGAATGTAAGGTACGATGTTTTTAAACGATATTTACACAGTTGATTCGGGCGAGGAGGTCGGCTCGCCTTCGTCTGCCGTGCTGCTTGGCAGCGCGACCTCTCCCCAGAACTTCTTGTTGCCAGTCACGCTGATAGCGCAAAAATCGTAGAGTCCATAGCACTCTTGGTAAACTTGCAGGGAGTCGTGTCGCGCTATTCCTGCGATTAGCAAGTATTCGCGTGGTGCCACGTCAAGCTTGATCTTGGTTAAAAGGCAGCGTCGTTCTCCAGCTTTTATTGGACCAATCGATGAGTTTTCATACATTGAGTGTGCCCCCCCAATCAATGTGCCCGACTGGTCGCGAATGCCGACACCGAAATCCACCGAGTCAAAGGCTGCATTAAACTTCACGACCAGGCGAACGGTCATCCATTCCCCTATACCAAAATTCGAGCGCTGAACGCCTTCATCATCGGTTATATACACTTCTTCAATGAGCGCGCTGTGATCACCCACGACATGGTCTCGCCGAATGTCAATAGACTCAAGTTCGGCCAGCTGGGAGTGCTTTTCCTCTGATTGAGCGGTTGTTACGGTGCTCGAATCGACCTGCTTGGTCGGGGCTTTTGCCTCTTCCCGGCTCATTTTGTAGTACACCGTCACGCCATCGGCCGTACCGCCCTCGAACACTTTCTTCCCGTGACTGAGAACGATGGCTCGTGTACATACTCGCTCGACCGCATGGGTGTCGTGAGTAACGAAGAACACAGTACCCCCGTTTTCTCGGAACTCATCTAGCTTGCGCATGCAGCGGGCTTGAAAAAATACGTCACCGACCGACAGGATTTCATCGACGATTAAAATTTCAGGCTCGAAGGATATTGCGACAGCGAAAGCAAGACGTGCGTACATCCCGCTACTGTATGTCTTCACTGGCTGCTCGAGAAAATCTCCGATGTCGGCAAATGCAGCGATTTCATCGAATTTGTTCTCTACGACTTCTTGCGAAACGCCCAGGATTGTAGCGTTCAGAAAGATATTTTCACGGCCTGTAAATTCAGGGTTGAAACCTGAGCCCAACTCTAGAAGAGCAGTTACGCGTCCGTTGATAGCTACCTTGCCTGATGTGGGTGTCAAGGTGCCCGCCAGGATTTGGAGTAACGTTGATTTTCCTGACCCATTACGTCCAATCACGCCAATTGTTTCGCCGCGTCGAACTTCGAAACTAACGTCGTTAAGAGCCCAGAACTCCTTATACAGTTGGCGATGACCGCGATAGATCATTTGCATCATCCGATCGCTCGGCTTGCTGTACACCTGGTACATCTTGGAAACGTTTTCTACAGAAATTACGACATCAGAGGACATCAGCAAATCCTTTTCTCGTTTTTTGGAACCAGGCGTAGCCCAGGCAAGCAATGGCGATCGCCACTAGCGTATATATTCCTAACCCATACCAGTCCGGCATTTGCCCAAAAATCAACACCGCCCTTTGCTGTTCGATGATCATCGTTAATGGGTTGGCGTTCATTATAGGTCGGAGGTTTTCAGGCAAGGCGCTGACAGGATAAAAAACCGGGGCAAGAAAGGTCATAACCGTCATTAGTACGCCGATGGTTTGCCCAATGTCGCGTAGGAAAACTCCGAGCGACGCCAGCATCCATGCAAACCCTAGTGTCATGATTATCAATGGCACGATAATGAGTGGTGCAAAAATAGCTGTCCAATGTAAAAAGCCGTTCAAAATAACAAAGGCTCCCAACAGCACAATGAAACTAACTGCGCAGTGGAACAGTGCGGCCCCCAAGCTGATCACCGGAAGTATCTCCAGAGGAAACACTACTTTTTTTACATAATTAGTATTGCCGATAATTAACCCTGGTGCTCGATTCAGTACTTCGGCAAACAGGCTTTGTACAATCATTCCGACAAACAAGACGACAGCAAACTGAGTTTTGGTTTCCCCAGTGTCAACATTCCAGCGTGCTTTAAATACTACCGAAAAAACGAAGGTATATATAAGCAACATGAAAACAGGGTTCAAAAATGACCAAAGCAGGCCCATCATAGACCCTTTGTAGCGTCCTACCACCTCCCGCTTGATCATCTGCATGATCAACCGACGATTGGTACAAAGGCTTCGGGTCAACGCGAAGATGGAGGTAGGTTGATTGGCGTGTGGGTTCATTGGTATCCCTCTGGGTTTCGTTCTTGCCAGCGCCAACTGTCTGCGCACATCTGCTCTAGGCCACGGCTCGTCTTCCAGCCCCAAACACTTTCTGCATGGGAGGAGCCAAGGTGCTGCTTGAAAACACTCTCCAGCAAAACACTATTCCGGATGTCACCTCCGATGAAGTTCGGACGGGGTTCCAGTATGTCGTGAGCAGAGTGATGGCTGTCGGAAAAATTGTCTGGAATCAGCGTTTTACAGCTCGCCTGAGCAAGAGCTATGACAGTGTGCGAGCCAATGTAGCCTGCTCCACCTGTAACTAAAATCATAGATATACCTCTTTGTGTGTCCACGCTGTGCTCGCTAGTTTGCGTGCGGTAACGTCATGTTTAAGTATGCGAGGAGGTGTCACATTGTCTTCCTCAAGGGCAAAATCACATCTGGCTGGTCATCTCTGGTCCGAGGCAGTCTGGCTGCAGCCGCGAATGTTGATAGCCAAATGTGTTTCAGGGGGTGAGAGGCGCTTTAGCCTCTTGAGGTGCGGGCCGCGGTCACAGGTAGACTGGGCCTGCATTAGATGTGGCTCGCTAAGTGCTGATCAAGGCGCTTACGACAATCTGTATTTGCCAAGGAGTCGGAAAGCGTGGCGAGAGGTCCAGGTTTTCCATCCTGAGATTTTCGCAAGGCGCTGTTGCCCTGCACATGGCTAAGGAAATCAGCCTGCGCGCGGTCAGGAATAGCAGCAACAAACAGGGAGTAATTGATCAAAATTCGCATGAAAAAACGTGCTTCATCCCGATGTTGTGGGAGTTCGTTCTTGCGTTTATCCGAATAGTTAACTTCCTTGATGAATTTGACCATTCGATCAGATACAGGCTGAAAGTCCTGCATAAGTTTTGCATTTATCAACCCTCCACCGCCTGTGACCGACGTCATTCTCTATTCCTGAAACTTGGCTTACTCCCCTAAAGTGTTATCTAAGGGTAGGGTTGTGTTTTCATTTTCGTATTCATTGAATCCGATCCGGCGCTCGCCTTTGACTCCTGTAAAGTAGCTGCTGGCCATAGCGCCGCAGATTGTAATCTAGAGTGGGTGAATTTTCTATTGCCATCAGTTCGGCGCGGTTGCCTGTCCACATTGATTGGCGTGGGCACCCCCCTGGATGGCACGCGGCAGCTTCAAGAAGCCTGGTTTTGGGCTTTCAGCTGGGACGGAAGGGGTATTCCCCCCAGGCTGAACCTCAAATGCCAATGGCGGGCGAGGCACCCATTGCGCTACGACGGCATGCTTGACTCCAAAAAAGTGATGATCAGTTCGCAAAGCAGACTTTACCGATGCCTCGGTTTGGCTAAATCAATGGGAAGCAAATATCCGCTTCGACCTCCGTCATCGCTAGGGTTACAATGGGCAATTTGCTAGCGAATAAATCTTTGAAAATCCAGCTTACAGAAAAAAATAAGGGTCGCGGCGTTGGGTTGGTAAGCGACTTACCTGAGTTGCAGGGCGCAGGTGCTGATGAAGAGCGCGCCGATGTCGCAATACTGATGTGCACCTACAACGGCTCTTCATTCCTGCGGGAGCAGTTAGACTCTTTCGGTCGGCAGTCCTATCGTGACTGGACGCTTTACGTTTCGGACGATTCGTCTGCTGATTCGACGCGCGATATACTTGATGAGTATCAGCGTCGCTGGGGGAGCGGCAAGCTATTCGTTTTTGACGGGCCTTGCCAAGGCTTCGCAAAGAACTTCATGTCGCTCCTCAAAAGACCTGAGGTGCAAGCGCGTTATTACGCGTTTAGCGATCAGGATGATGTCTGGTTCGATGACAAGCTTGAGCGCAGCGTGGTCCGTTTGGCGTCCATGCCAGAGCAGAAGCCGGCATTATATTGTTCAAGAACCAGGCTGACTGATGCCGAGGGTAGTCCGATCGGATTCTCCCCTCTTTTCGCTCGTCCGCCATCTTTTCAGAACGCACTCGTCCAGAGCCTTGCGGGTGCGAATACCATGCTGATCAATCAGGCTGCTCGGGAATTCCTTTTGAGCGTTCCTGAGGATTCCACGGTGGTAGCGCATGATTGGCTTGCGTATTTATTGGTCACTGCGTGCGGTGGCTGCACGTTCTACGACTCTGGAGCAACTCTGGACTATCGGCAGCATGGGGGTAACATTATCGGGGCGAATGCGAGCTACAAAGATCGCCTCTTTAGGGTCCGCAATATGCTCTCGGGGCGATTTGTCGAGTGGAATGACGCGAATCTCGAAATTCTCAGGGCCTTTTATCCATTGCTGACTCAAGAAGCCCGAGCAACGCTTGAACACTTTGAAGCCGGGCGTACCCTGGGCTTCAAAGGGCGGCTATGTGAGTTCTACAGGGCTGGTATCTATCGTCAGACGCACGCGGCCAACATCAGCTTGATCGTCGCGGCCTGCCTCGGGAAAATATGAAGGCTCAAGAGTGTGCGCTGCGTCAAACACGGGAATGGCTGTCTCGCCGAGCTGCTGCATGCCCTCACCGAATGCCTCTCTGGCCTGCGTATGATAATGTACAAGCGTTTTCAATAGTTTTCTGCTCATGAGGGCGGCCATTAATGTCAGGTTATGCCAGTCAACCGCGGCGGCACCCACTGGATCGCTCAGCATTGGCGCGAGGATCTGAGCAAATTGATTGTTCGCCTGTACCAGGGTACGTCTCGGCGAATCCTTTTCTGCGCATACCGTTGCCACAATGAGCCTGCTGGAATCTTCTCATTGTGTTCGTCAAATATGGAGCGCTGAAAAATCCATAGATTTTTTGGCTCAATCATATGGAAACAACTTCGTTTTTGCCCAGGGCGGAGTACAAATTGTTGGATGGCCGTATTCAGGTGTGCATTTCCCGGAAAATGGTCGAAAACTGATACAAATACGTAATGCACGGATGAAAATTAACTGAATAGCATGTCCGTTGCTATTAGAGCCTAATATGAACACCATAAAAGCCTCCGTCATAATACCTACAAAGAACCCTGGGATGATTTTTCAGGACGTTCTCAGCGCGGTTGTTGCGCAAAAAACCGATTGGCCATTTGAAATAATAGTTATCGATTCCGGTTCTAAAGATGGCACGGTTGAGTTTGTACGAAGTTTTCCTCAGGCATCGCTAATCGAGATTCCTTCCATTGAGTTTGGCCATGGCCGCACACGCAATCTTGCTATCTCGAAATCCAGGGGTGAGTTTGTCGCGGTTATTACTCATGACGCCAAGCCTGTTAATCATGACTGGTTGGCTAACTTGGTCTCTTGCGCAGAAAGCGACGAAAGAATTGCTGGAGTATTTGGTCGCCATATAGCTTACCCAAACGCGTCAATTTTCACAAAAAGAGAACTGGAACTTCATTTCGGCGGTTTTGACTCCTTTCCGATCGTTCATATGGAAGATGAAAGTCGTTATGCCAATGATGTTGGATACAGGCAGTTTTTACATTTTTTTTCGGACAATAATGCGTTGATCAGGCGCTCGGTATGGGAGTCCATACCCTATCCGGATGTTGACTTTGCTGAGGATCAGGCATGGGCCAAGCTTATTATCGAGGCTGGGTATCGCAAAGCGTACTCCGAAGCTGGCGCGGTTTATCATTCTCATGACTACACGTTGTTCGAGCGCTTCCAGCGCAGCTTCGATGAGAGCTATGCGTTTCGGCGTTTTTTCGGATACGTTCTTTCTCCAGATCTCAAGTCCATGATCCGTTCTGTTGCCGCACTGAGTCGGAGAGACATCAGCTTCGCCAAAAAAACAGGATTACTGAAAGGCTCCCCCGGAATCGTCCTTCACGCGTTGGTGGATAATGTGATGCGGGTTTTGGGACATTACTTGGGAGCACGAGGTGACAGAATACCCGCCGCAATTGTCAGCCGTATATCTCGCGATAAAAAGTTATTTGCTCAGTAGGGATTTCCATGAATTTTACAGTCGCGAAGAACAAAGCCAAGCAAGCGATAAGCTATTATCGTACGCACGGACTGCTGCCCCTGGTAAAGAAAACGATTGAAAGCATCGAGTCAAACAAGTCGGCGATTTTTACAAAGAATGATGTTCTTGGTTTTTATGATTTTGCACTCTACCAACCTTCAGGTGTGACCTATGTGGAAGGGAGTGCTGAAGCAAACACGGTTACATGGGTTGTACCTGCTTATGGCAAAGGATCAGGCGGGCACCTCAATATTTTCCGTTTTGTGTTCCTGCTAGAGAAGCTCGGCTACGAGTGTCGGGTTGTAATCGTCGGGTCTCACCCGGAATACGACATTAAACAAGCAAAGAGACAGATCTCTGACTGGTTTTTCCCATTAAAAGCTCAAGTGTATGATGGTCTGGCTTCTGTTCCGGCTTCTTACTACATGATGGCAACATCCTGGCAGACCGCTTACTATGTTCGCAACTTTCAAAATGCCAAGCATAAATGTTATTTTGTTCAGGATTTTGAGCCCTATTTTTATGCTGTCGGATCGGAGTCTGCGCTGGCCGAAGCTACATATTCTTTCGGATTCAACTGTATAACTGCCGGAGATTGGCTGGCAAACAAGCTTCGAGCGGAATATGGGGCTGATGCATATCCTATTGGTTTTTCATATGATCGTGCTTTGTATAAAGTCAAAGAGGCGAAAAGAACAACTGGGAAAAAGGTCTTCTTCTATGCCCGTCCTCCTACTCCGCGGCGCGCCTTTGAGCTTGGGTTGATTACGTTGAATGAAGTAGTCAAGCGAATTCCCGATGTGGAGGTTATATTTGCCGGTTGGGACGTTTCGTCCTTTAAAATACCGTTCGCTCACGTGAATGCCGGGACCATGAAAGTTAGTGATCTACCCGATCTCTACAATCAGTGCGATGTGGCTCTTGTGCTCTCGTTTACGAATCTGTCGCTGCTTCCGCTAGAGTTGATGGCGTGTGGGGTGCCTGTTGTCAGCAATCGTGCTCCTTGCACTGAGTGGCTGTTGAATGATCGTAATTCCATCCTGACTGAAGCAGTACCTGAACGTCTCGCTGACGCAATTTGTGAGCTGTTACAGAGCCCAGAGACGCATGCTGCAATTCGCTCTGAGGGACTGGAGACTGCGAATTTTTCCAGTTGGGAATTAGAAGCTGAAAAGCTCAAGAATGCGTTAATTGAAATTGATAACTAATTTGCAGGGCCCGGTAATGCATAACAATCCTCGTTGTATAGTCTTAGGCGCCAGCGGATTTATTGGTTCCCGTCTTTGCGAAAAGCTTGGGGAGAAATACCCCAATGTCAAAGCCTTCGGTCGAAATCCCATGTATAAGGATGCATTCAAGAAATGCAAGTGGATTGAGGGTGATTTTGCCGACGCCAACCAGATTGCGAACGCAATTGGTGATTGCGATACAGTGATTCATCTGGTTAACGCTTCTACGCCAGCAAGTGCAAATATTAATCGTGTTGCTGATCTTCAGGCGAATGTTGTATCGACGCTGAATCTGTTAGATGCATGCGTAAATTCCGGGGTGAAGAAGATAGTATTTTTATCTTCGGGTGGAACGGTGTATGGCGTTCCATCAGTCATTCCGACTCCCGAAGCCTCCGAAAACAACCCAATAACCGCCTATGGCGTCAGCAAGCTCACCATTGAGAAGTACCTTTCTCTATATTATCACCTGTACAAACTTGACTATTGTGTTCTGCGTGTTGCCAATCCATATGGACCGTATCAGACCAACAAAAAGAATCAGGGTGTCATTTCGGCGTTTTTTCAACACGCCATACACGATGAGCCAATAGATGTTTGGGGGGATGGTGGAGTTGTAAGGGATTACGTATTCATTGATGACGTTGTCAATGCTATTGAACTGGCACTTAGTAATAGTAGTCCTTATAAGGTCTTCAATATTGGTTCTGGCGCGGGTATCAGTATCAATGAGATTATCTCGACACTAGAACATACGGTCGGAAAGTCGATCGCTGTTAATTATTTGCCTGGCCGGAATATGGATATTCCTGTAAGCATTTTGGACATTAATCGCGCCAAAACCCATTTGGGGTGGAGTCCTCAGGTTGCTTGGCAGGATGGAATACTTGAAACCTATAACTGGATAAAGTCCTCGGGGCTGTAGTTTTGGGTTATATGTTTTTTGGCTTTGGTCTATCCGGGGTGATCTCATCATCCCGATTGATTTTTGTTTCTTTAGTTGCAGTGAGCTTTACCGCATTTATTAAGTTTCATGCAAGGCTTTTGCGTCATTGGCTAATTTTCTTCGATATCTGAGGCTGGGCGTAAAACTCTAAGGATATAATGCGGTGAGTCGCGAATAGAGCGCGTCGCTTCCGATGATAACGTTCTGGTTTCTTCTCGATGAAGTGGTGTTGACCGGGTTAATGCCGAATCGATTATTTCCTGAACACACATCAGATATTTCGAGTAAACAGCAACAAAGGTATTTTGACAGCCCGAATGTGCGATACCGTACCAATCGATTTGTTGTGTACGCTTGGCTTTCACCTATACCGTGAGCCTCCACTTCGGTTCACCATAAGGACGGTTCATACGTTTGCATTTCCCACACCTTTTCTGCGTCAATCTACCTTTCTTTGTAGGATTTAAGGCTGCTCACTTGCTCGGATTCGACCGGATGGCCGGGGGCATTTGCCAATGAATTTTTATTTTGGGTGTGGCGAGGATCGGGTTCTGAAGGGACGACGGTGACGCTGACGAAAAAAGACGGGTCACCAAATCTGTTTTTTTGGTTTTAAAGTGAGTGGGATGGGCTTATAAGGTTTCACTAGCTTGAGCGCAGCTGAAGGGAGAATTCTGAGGTGTTTGAAGAGTTTATGGACAAGGTCAGAGAGCGTCTGTTAGCGCTCCCCCGGCGTCAGAAACGACTGATTCAGGTCGGCACAGACATTTTTTTGGTCTGGACTGCCTTGTGGTTGGCGTTCATCGTTCGTCTGGGTATTGATGATATGTACAACCCGTTCAGGGTGCATTTCTGGCTTTTTGTCTGCGCTCCTGTCGTCGCAATTCCTCTTTTTATCCGCTTCGGCATGTATCGGGCGGTCATGCGTTACTTCGGTAACGATGCCTTGATCGCCATTATCAAGGCTGTCAGTTTGTCTTCGCTGATTCTGGCGCTCGTGGTGTATTGGTACAGCAATCATGAGTCTGTGGTACCGCGCTCCATCGTGTTCAACTACTGGTGGCTCAGCCTGGTCATTATCGGTGGATTGCGACTGTGCATGCGCCAGTATTTTATGGGCGATTGGTTCAGTGCGGCTCAGCACGTGCCGTTTGCCAACCGTGACAACGGGTTGACCAAAGTTGCGATTTACGGGGCCGGTGTTGCTGGCAACCAGCTTGTGGCAGCACTGCGTATGGGCAAGGTGATGCGCCCGGTGGCTTTTATCGACGACGATGCCAGCATTGCCGACCGATCAATTTCGGGTCTTCAAGTGTACAAGCCCAAACATATCCAGCAGATGATCGACGTGACGGGCGCGCAGGAAATTCTCTTGGCTTTACCTTCATCTACCCGTGCGCGACGTAGAGAAATCCTCACTATTCTGGAGCGTTTCCCGCTGCACGTCAGAAGCGTACCCAACTTCACCGACCTTGCCAGCGGTCGAGTAAAGGTCGAAGACATTCAGGAAGTAGATATTGCTGACCTTCTGGGACGCGATTCGGTACCAGCGCAAGCGGACTTGCTTGAACGGTGTATCAAAGGCAAGACAGTGATGGTCACTGGCGCTGGCGGTTCGATTGGTGCAGAGCTTTGCCGACAGATTTTCTCACTTGGTCCGACAACACTTCTGTTGTTCGAGCACAGCGAATTCAATCTCTATAGCATTCTGTCTGAATTGGAGCAGCGGGGCTGTCGGGAGTCGGTGACTGTCCGTCTGTTGCCGATCCTGGGCTCCATTCGGCACCAGGACAAACTTCTGGATGTAATGAAGACCTGGAAAGTTGAAACGGTCTACCATGCGGCGGCTTACAAGCACGTGCCCATGGTTGAACACAATATTGCCGAAGGTGTGCTCAATAATGTTATCGGGACGCTTAATACTGCTCAGGCAGCGTTGCAGTCCGGGGTTTCCAATTTTGTCTTGATATCCACGGACAAGGCCGTACGTCCGACCAATGTCATGGGCAGCACGAAGCGGTTGGCCGAGATGACCCTGCAAGCTCTCAGCCGTGAAATTGCCCCCGTGTTGTTTGGCGATAACGACAAAGTATCTCGGGTCAACAAGACGCGTTTTACCATGGTGCGCTTTGGCAATGTGCTGGGGTCATCTGGTTCGGTGATCCCGCTATTTCACAGTCAAATCAAATCCGGTGGCCCTCTCACGGTCACTCACCCGAAGATCACCCGCTATTTCATGACCATTCCTGAAGCTGCGCAACTGGTCATCCAGGCTGGCTCAATGGGTCAGGGCGGCGATGTGTTTGTTCTGGATATGGGAGAACCTGTGAGAATCGTCGAATTGGCAGAGAAGATGATTCATCTTTCCGGTCTGAGCATTCGTTCTGAACGTAATCCTCAAGGCGATATCTCCATTGCGTTCACCGGTTTGCGCCCAGGCGAAAAGCTCTACGAGGAATTGTTGATCGGCGATAACGTAGCCGCTACACCACACCCGATGATCATGACGGCCAACGAGGATCATCTGCCTTGGGATGTGTTGAAAATCAGATTGAGCGATCTGCTTTTTGCCGTTGAGAAAGACGATTATTCCCGCGTTCGCCAACTCCTGCGCGAAACTGTCAGCGGCTACACCCCCGACGGCGAGATCGTCGACTGGATCTACCAGCAACGCCGTCTCGAACCCTGATTGTTTCACATCCTGTAACGCACGCATTTTTGACATGCTCCATCCATGACCTACTTTTGAATAGCAGCTTGGGAAAAGCTGCTTTCTCAAATGATGATGGAGCGTCACTTATGCGTACCGGTTACTTCTACTCCCTGATATTTGCTTTCCTGACCAGCGCGTCGATTGCAGCGATTGCGGCACCTGCCACACCCCCCGAGCCAGCGAAGGCGCCGATGGTGATGGACGCTGCGACACCTTCTCAAAGTGCAAAAGTCGATCTCAATGGTGCCGACGCAGCAACGCTGCAAAAGGAGCTGTCCGGTGTAGGCGAGGCGAAGGCCAA
The DNA here is from genome assembly GCF_044742875.1 of Pseudomonas sp. NPDC087817. Classification (NCBI taxonomy): domain Bacteria; kingdom Pseudomonadati; phylum Pseudomonadota; class Gammaproteobacteria; order Pseudomonadales; family Pseudomonadaceae; genus Pseudomonas; species Pseudomonas sp. NPDC087817. The sequence continues at coordinate 40,419 of NZ_JBIUVJ010000028.1, read as the reverse complement.
AGCGATTGTTGCTTATCGTGAAACAAACGGGCCGTTCGCATCGGTGGATGAGTTGCTGGAAGTGAAGGGGATCGGCAAGGCGATCCTGGATCGCAATCGCGATAAGCTGGAAGTGAACTAAGCTGATTGTTCAACGCCAAGGGGCCGGTCATTGACCGGCCTTTTTGTTTTCAGGTGAACAAGGCTAGGCGGAGACGGTGTTGAGGCGTTTATCGGAAAACTGAAAATTACGGCTATCATATTACCTAAAAATTATGCCTATAATAATTTCTGTTGCCTTCGATCACACTGGAGGCCATGTCCCTTATGCATGTCAGGAGCACGTTCATGAATTCTGTTCAGTCCCAAGGTACAGCGCTCGTCACTGGCGCATCGTCCGGTATTGGTGCGATTTACGCGCAGCGCCTGGCGGCTCGCGGTTTTGATTTGCTATTGGTCGCCCGTGACCAGGTGCGTCTGGAAAGTGCAGCGAGCAAGTTGCGCGATGCCCATGGCGTTCAGGTCGAGGTACTGAAGGCGGATCTGACGCAGAAAGACGATGTGCTGAAACTCCAGCAACGACTGCGCAGTGACTCAAGCATCAGTTTGCTGGTGAACAACGCCGGTGTGGCGGCAGACGGGTTGTTAGCCAACTCCGATGCGGAACAGCTGGAGCGTCTGATCCAGTTGAATGTTACCGCTGTCACGTTGCTGGCCTCTGCGGCCGCAGCGAGTTTCGCCAAGGCCGGTCGCGGCACGATCATCAATATCGCCTCGGTAGTGGCGCTGTTTCCGGAGCGTTTCAATGCGAACTACAGCGCCAGCAAAGCTTATGTGCTGAGCCTCACACAATCGTTGAATGCCGAGCTCGATGGCACCGGCGTCAAAGTGCAAGCGGTGCTGCCCGGCGTTACCCGTACGGAAATCTGGGAGCGATCAGGCATCGACGCCAGCGCTATCCCGGCCGAAATGGTGATGGAGGCCGGCGAGATGGTCGATGCCGCGCTGGCAGGTCTGGATCAGGGGGAACTCATTACTATCCCGTCCCTGCCGGATGCGGGCGAGTGGCAAGCCTTTGTCGCTGCGCGGCACGTCATGGTACCGAACCTTTCCCGTAGCTCGGCAGCCAGTCGTTACAAGTAAGTTTTCCTCAATCGGTCAGAGGTACACGCGGTATGGATCAGCGTCGAATAGTCGTTACGGGCATGGGTCTGGTTTCGCCCTTGGGCAGCGGTGTCGAAGTTGTCTGGCAGCGTTTGCTGGAAGGGCGTTCGGGCCTGCGCAATTTGCCTGAAGCTGTGGTCGCTGACTTGCCCACCAGTGTCGGCGGCAGGGTGCCAACCGTGGAAGAGGACGCCGAAGCCGGTTTCGATCCGGATCGCGCCACACCACCCAAAGAACAGAAGAAGATGGATCGCTTCATTCTGTTTGCCATGGAGGCCGCCCGGCAGGCGCTGGAGCAGGCTGGGTGGCATCCGTCTGAAGAAACCAGCCGCGAGCGCACCGCGACGATTATCGGCTCGGGTGTGGGCGGGTTCGGGGCGATTGCCGATGCGGTGCGTACGACTGACAGTCGAGGCCCGCGGCGTTTGTCGCCTTTCACCATTCCTTCCTTTCTGGTCAATCTGGCGGCCGGTCACGTATCGATCCAGCATGGCCTCAAAGGTCCGCTGGGCGCGCCGGTGACGGCGTGTGCCGCCGGGGTTCAAGCGATCGGTGACGCTGCGCGATTGATTCGTGCCGGGGAGGCCGACATCGCTGTGTGCGGTGGAGCGGAAGCTTCGATCGATCGGGTCAGCCTTGCCGGTTTCGCGGCAGCTCGGGCGCTGTCCAGTGGCTACAACGACACCCCGCAGCGCGCCTCGCGACCGTTCGACAGCGGTCGTGATGGCTTTGTCATGGGCGAGGGCGCGGGCCTGCTGGTGATCGAATCTCTGGAGCACGCCTTGGCCCGTGGCGCGAAACCCTTGGCGGAGTTGGTAGGTTACGGCACCACGGCCGATGCCTATCACCTGACAGCGGGTCCTGAAGACGGCAGCGGTGCACGGCGCGCAATGGAGTTGGCGCTGGCTCAGGCCGGCGTTAAGCCGGCTCAAGTGCAGCATCTCAATGCTCACGCCACGTCCACACCGGTGGGTGATCTGGGGGAACTGGCGGCGATTAAAAGCGTATTCGGCAAGGAAAACAAAATCGCTGTGACCTCAACCAAGTCCGCCACCGGACATTTGCTTGGCGCTGCCGGCGGGCTTGAAGCGATCTTCACATTACTGGCAATTCGTGATCAGGTCGTACCGCCAACGCTCAACTTTGAAAACCCCGACCCTGCGAGCGAAGGGGTAGACATTGTCCATGGCCAGGCCCGGGTGATGCCGATCGAATATGCCTTGTCCAATGGCTTCGGTTTCGGCGGGGTAAACGCCAGCGTGCTATTCAAGCGTTGGCAGGATTAGTCTTCCGTCTGTTTGAGATGGTCGCGGGTGACGTCAAGAATGCGCTGCGCAAACTCGGCATCCGCGACACTGCGTGACAGCAACAGAGCGCCGACCAAGGTCGACATGATGACGATGGCGCGGTCGGCACGATTGTCACCTTCAAGGGTGTTATCGATCTGCCCCAGTCGCGCGCTGAGTACGGCATCGCTGGTCGGGCTGGGTTGTCCGCGCAGTCCCAGTTCCGAGGAGATGGTCAGGAGAGGACAGCCTTCATGCGGGGAGGTCTGATGCCATTCGGACAGGTAGGTGTCGATAAACGCGTGCAGCGGATTTTCTTGCGCAAAGATTTCCGCGCAAAGCCCATCAACCTGATCACTCGCTTCCTGCAGTGCCTTTTCGACCAACTCATCCTTGGATTTGAAGTGCGAGTAGAAACCGCCGTGGGTCAAACCCAATGCCTTCATAAGTGGCTGCAGACCGGTCGCGCCGATGCCGTCCTTGCGAAATCGTGCCGACGCTTCCTTGATGATGCGCTGATGGGTCTGGGCTTTGTGGTCTTGCGAGTAACGCATTTGGAGCTCTCCGCAACAATGCCCCCATCTTAACCAAGGAAAATTAGATGGTGACTGTACTTCTACTTCTAAAAAGCATGCAGGCAGGTCCGAACGGATCTGAAAAAACAAACCCCGCCATTCAGGCGGGGTTTTCTTTAGCGGTCTTGCGCTTCTTTCGCGTCCATTTCCGCGTTGCGTTGCGCGACGCGCTTGCGTTCTTCATCGGTCAGTTCGACCTTGTTGGCGGTGTCTCGCAACATCATCAACCCGCCAACGATCGAGCCGATTGCAACGACCAGAATCAACCAGGCATACCAAGGCATAACGGCTCTCCTTAAAGGCAGATCGGTGGGCGAGGATTTCGCCGTGAACCGCTGCATATAACTTTTGAGCGAGATCAGTTCGCAGTGGTTCCATTCTAGGCCCGTTATGCCTGTTGCATGCGAGCAAATTCTAAAGACCGGTGAGCATGGCATCGGCTGGTGCGTTGGCGCGCAGTTGGCCGGTAAGAAGGAAGTAGCCGAAGCCTACGGCCATGAAGCCGAGGAAAATCAGCCCGATCAACGCGTTGAACCACGCCATCGCCACCAGGCACACCACCGCCAGCACCAATGCAATCATTGGAATCAACGGATAGCACGGCGCGCGGAAAGTACGCTCCAGATTCGGTTCCGATTTACGCAGTTTGAACAGGCTGAGCATGCTCATGATGTACATCACGATGGCGCCGAACACGGCCATGGTGATCATCGCCGCCGTGAGGGTCATACCGCCGAGATTGATCAGGCCGTCGCTATAGATGGCGGCGATGCCGATGATGCCTCCGATAATGATCGCGCGATGCGGGGTCTGGAAGCGCGACAGCTTGGCCAGTGAGGCCGGTAGGTATCCGGCGCGGGCGAGGGCAAAGAACTGGCGCGAGTAACCGAGGATGATCCCGTGGAAACTTGCCACCAGGCCGAACAGGCCGATCCACACCAGCATGTGCAGCCAGCCGGAGTTGTCGCCGACCACGGTTTTCATGGCTTGCGGCAGTGGGTCATTGATGTTGGCCAGGGTGCGCCAGTCGCCAACGCCGCCGGCAAAGAACATCACGCCCATCGCCAGCAACACCAGGGTCAGGATGCCGCTGATATAGGCCTTGGGAATCGTGCGTTTTGGATCCTTGGCTTCTTCGGCGGCCATGGCTGCGCCTTCGATGGCGAGGAAGAACCAGATGGCAAACGGAATCGCCGCGAACATTCCGGCAATCGCCGGCGCCCCGAACACATCTGAACCCGCCCAGCCATTGAGGGCGAAGTTGCTGAAGCTGAACGCCGGTGCGACGACGCCCATGAAGACCAACAACTCGGCGACGGCCAGAACACAGACAATCAACTCGAAGGTTGCCGCAAGCTTCACGCCGAGGATGTTCAACCCCATGAACACGATGTAAGCACCGACCGCCGCGTGTTTTGGATCAAGTGCGGGGAATTGCACATTCAGGTAAGCACCGATGGCCAACGCGATAGCTGGAGGCGCGAAGACGAATTCGATCAGCGTTGCCAGCCCGGCAATCAATCCACCTTTTTCACCGAAGGCGCGGCGGCTGTAGGCGAACGGTCCACCCGCGTGAGGGATCGCCGTGGTCAGTTCGGTGAAGCTGAAAATGAAGCAGGTGTACATGGTCGCGACCATGAACGAAGTCACCAGAAAACCCAGTGTTCCGGCCACGCCCCAGCCATAACTCCAGCCGAAGTATTCCCCGGAAATCACCAGCCCGACAGCGATGCCCCACAGATGCAAGGTGCCCAGGGTGGGTTTGAGTTGTGTGTTCATGTGTTTGCTCCCTGAAGGTTTGGAAAGCTCGGGGGAGGCTGTGTGCAGCGGGCGTGCCATTGCGGGGAATCAGGTCGTAATGTGCTGAAAGCTGTCGTATCGAGGATGTTCGCCGCCTGACCAGCACATTTCTGTGCGCCAGTTGGGTGCGATGTTGTCTGTACTGCCGCCATCGCGGGCAAACCCGCTCCCACAGGGTTTTGTGCCGATCGCAGAATCTGCTTTCACTGCGAAACCTGTGGGAGCCGGGCTTGCCCGCGATGAGGCCGGCCCAGCCAGCGCAAAACCTGGCTGTAACGAACGCATAAACCGACTCTTTACGCTTTCTTTATGCCCAGCCAATCCCCTCGGTCTCGTTCCTTTACAGCCTCCTTTCCGACAATGCCTCCACACGCGGCAATACGCCGTAACACGGAGATCTTCCATGAGCGTTCTGGACGGGGTGTCCCTGCTGCTGGCAGTGGGACTGTTCATTTATCTGTTGGTTGCGCTGTTGCGCGCGGACCGGAACTAGGAGCGGCTATGCACAGTTATGACTATTGGCTGATCCTCGCGTTCTTCGCGGTGGTCTTGCTGCCGGCGCCTTTCCTCGGGCGCTTCTACTACAAAGTGATGGAAGGTCAGCGCACCTGGCTGACGCCGATTCTGGGCCCGGTCGAGCGCGGCTGTTATCGCATTGCCGGGGTCGATCCGCAGGCTGAACAGAGCTGGCAGAAGTACACGCTGGCGCTGCTGGCGTTCAACCTCGCCGGTTTCCTGCTGCTGTTTGCGATCCTGTTGTTCCAGGATCACCTGCCGCTCAACCCGCAAAACCTGCCGGGTCAGGAGTGGACGCAAGCGTTCAACACCGCCGTCAGTTTCATGACCAACACCAACTGGCAGTCCTACAGCGGCGAAGCGACCCTCAGCTACCTGAGTCAGATGGTCGGCCTCACCGTGCAGAACTTCGTCAGCGCCGCGACTGGCCTGGCTGTGCTGGTTGCGCTGTGCCGCGGTATCGGTCGCAAGTCGGCCAAGACCCTTGGCAACTTCTGGGTCGACATGACCCGCGCCACCCTATACGGCTTGTTGCCACTGTGCCTGCTGCTGGCGCTGTATCTGGTCTGGCAGGGCGTGCCGCAAACTTTCGCGCAATATGTGAATGCCGTGACGATGCAGGGCGTTGATCAAGTGATCCCGCTGGGGCCTGCGGCCAGCCAGATTGCGATCAAGCAACTGGGCACCAACGGTGGTGGCTTCTTCGGCGTGAACTCGGCGCACCCGTTCGAGAACCCGACCGCGTGGAGCAACCTGTTCGAAGTCACTTCGATCATCTTGATCCCGGTGGCGCTGGTGTTCACCTTCGGCCACTACGTCAAGGACCTGCGTCAGAGCCGCGCGATCATCGCCTGCATGCTCGCACTGTTCCTGATCGGCGGCGCGACCTCGCTGTGGGCCGAATATCAGCCTAACCCTGCGCTGAACAACGTTGCCGTCGAGCAGACTGCACCGCTGGAAGGCAAGGAAGCACGCTTCGGCACCACCGCCACCGTGCTGTGGTCGGTGACCACTACCGCCGCATCGAACGGTTCGGTCAACGGTATGCATGACAGCCTCAACCCGCTCAGCGGCATGGTGGCGCTGGTCAACATGATGGTCGGCGAAGTGATCTTCGGCGGCGTCGGTGCCGGGCTCTACGGCATGTTGCTCAACGTACTCATCGCGGTGTTCCTCGCCGGCCTGATGATCGGCCGCACCCCGGAATACCTCGGCAAGAAACTCCAGGCGCGGGAAGTGCAATTGCTGGTCGTCACGCTCCTGGTGATGCCGGTTGGCGTGCTGGTGCTCGGCGCGATTGCTGCCGTTCTGCCAGGCCCTGCGGCAACCATCAGCAACCCCGGCCCGCACGGTTTCAGCCAATTGCTCTACGCCTACACCTCGGCCAGCGCGAACAACGGTTCGGCGTTCGGCGGCCTGAGTGCGAACACACCGTTCCACAACCTGATGCTCGGTCTGGGCATGTTGATCGGGCGCTTCGGTTACATCCTTCCGGTACTGGCACTGGCCGGCAGCCTGGCGATGAAGAAAACCGCACCGATCGGCCAGAACAGCTTCCCGACCCACGGCCCGCTGTTCGTGACCCTGTTGACCGTGACCATTTTGCTGGTGGGCGGCCTGACCTTCTTGCCGACCCTGGCGCTCGGCCCTATCGCCGAACATCTGAGCATGGGCTTCTGAGGACTGAATGATGAATATGCCCGCAATCAAACCCGTTGCCGCCAAGGCACCGGAACAAGCGAAAACCGCGATCTCGGCCCTGTGGCGACCGGCGCTGGTGCAAGCCTTCGTCAAGCTCGACCCTCGGCAGCTGGTGCGCTCGCCAGTGATGCTGGTGGTTGAACTGACCGCGATCTTCACCACCGTGTTGTGCTTCATTCCGGACAATGTCGTACCGACGTTCGTCGCCGCACAAATCGCCCTGTGGCTGTGGTTCACGGTGCTGTTCGCCAACTTCGCCGAAGCCTTGGCCGAAGGTCGCGGCAAGGCCCGCGCCGACAGCCTCAAGGCCGGCAGCGAAGGCCTCAGCGCTCGACGCAAACAGGCCAATGGCAGCTTCCAGGTTGTGCCCGCAGCCAGCTTGCGTAAAGGCGATATCGTGCGCGTCGAAGCGGGGGAAATGATCCCCGGTGACGGCGAAGTCATCGAGGGTATTGCGGCGGTCAACGAAGCGGCAATCACCGGTGAATCCGCTCCAGTGATTCGTGAGTCCGGCGGCGATCGCTCGGCGGTCACCGGCAACACCCGACTGGTCTCCGACTGGCTGCTGGTGAAGATCACCGCCAACCCCGGTGAGTCGACCCTCGACCGCATGATCGCGCTGGTCGAAGGCGCCAAACGCCAGAAAACCCCGAACGAAGTGGCGCTGGATATCCTGCTGATCGGCCTGACCCTGATCTTCCTGCTGGTGGTCGTGACCCTGCAACCGTTCGCCCACTTCGCCAATGGCAGCTTGCCGCTGGTGTTCCTGGTGGCGCTGCTGGTGACGTTGATTCCGACCACCATCGGTGGCTTGCTGTCGGCCATTGGTATCGCCGGGATGGATCGCCTGGTGCGCCTGAACGTGATCGCCAAATCCGGGCGTGCGGTGGAAGCGGCGGGTGACGTGCATGTGCTGTTGCTGGACAAGACCGGCACCATCACCTTCGGCAACCGTCGGTGCAGTGCGGTGTATGCCGCGCCGGGTGTCAGTGGTCGTGATCTGGCCGAGGGTGCGCTGTTTGCCTCGCTGGCAGATGACACCGCCGAAGGTAAATCCATCGTCGAGTACCTGCGCGGTCTGCATCCGCAACCTGAGCCGTCGCTGGAAACCCTGACCGCTGTGCCGTTCAGTGCGGAAACCCGTTTGTCCGGTGTCGACTATCAGGGCCGCGTGTATCGCAAGGGCGCGGTGGATTCGCTGTTGAATTTCCTCGGCCAGAAACGCGCCGATCTGGCCCCGGCGCTGTCGCGGGAAATCGACAAGATCGCGCAGAGCGGTGGCACGCCGTTGCTGGTCTGTGCCGACGGTAAATTGCTCGGCGCGATCCATCTCAAGGACGTGGTCAAGCCAGGTATCCGCGAGCGTTTTGCCGAACTGCGCAAACTGGGGATTCGCACGGTGATGGTCACCGGCGACAACCCGCTGACCGCTGCTGCGATTGCCGCTGAAGCCGGTGTCGATGACGTCCTCGCCGAAGCGACCCCGGAGAAAAAACTTGCGCGTATTCGTCACGAGCAGAACGACGGTCGCCTGGTCGCGATGTGCGGCGACGGCGCCAACGATGCTCCGGCGCTGGCTCAGGCTGACGTCGGCATGGCGATGAACGACGGTACGCAAGCGGCACGCGAGGCGGCCAACATGGTCGACCTCGACAGCGACCCGACCAAGCTGTTGGACGTGGTGCAGATCGGCAAGGAATTGCTGGTGACGCGTGGTGCGTTGACGACCTTTTCCATTGCCAACGACGTGGCCAAATACTTCGCGATCTTGCCAGCGCTGTTTGCCTCGATCTACCCGCAACTGGGCGTGCTGAACATCATGCACCTGACCAGCCCGCAGAGCGCGATTCTGTCGGCCATCGTCTTCAACGCCTTGATCATTGTGGTGCTGATTCCACTGGCGTTGCGTGGTGTGCGAGTGCAGGCGGCGAGTGCGGCGGCGTTATTGCGACGCAATCTGCTGATTTACGGATTGGGCGGGATTGTGGTGCCGTTCGTGGGGATCAAGGCGATCGACATGCTGCTGACGGCGTTGCATCTGGTGTGAGGCTGCAAAGAGCCCCTCACCCTGACCCTCTCCCGGAGGGAGAGGGGACTGACCGAGGTGTTTTTTGGGGCTGCACCGACCTGAGAGATCGAGTCGAACTCAGGTTTTGAACAATGCGATGTTCGGCTCCCTTTCCCCCTCGACGCTTGGGGGAGAGGGCTGGGGTGAGGGGGAAAAGAATTTCCTGACACTCCACCAAAGTTTGCCCAACGAATTCGAGGATTCTGAAATGTCCACAATGATACGTCCGGCCCTGAGCCTGCTGGTGCTGATGACCCTGGTCACCGGCGTTGCCTATCCACTGGTGGTGACTGGCGTCGCGCAAGTCGCGTTCCCCGCACAGGCCAACGGCAGTCTGGTTCACGACGCCGATGGCAAGGTTCGCGGCTCGTCTCTGATCGCCCAGGATTTTGTCGGCGATGCCTGGTTCCACCCACGGCCATCGGCCGGTGCGTTTGCGACGGTTTCCAGCAGCGCGAGCAACCTGGCGCCGAGCAATCCGGCACTGGCCACACGGGTGATCGACGACGCCAACAAATTGCAGGTTCCCGGGCAAGGTCCAGTGCCATTGGCGCTGCTGACCACTTCCGGCAGCGGCCTCGATCCGCACTTGCCTCCAGCGGCAATTGCCTATCAACTGGCGCGTGTCGCGCAAGCGCGCAATCTGCCGGTGTCGACCTTGCAGCAACTGCTCGATGCGCACATCGAACAGCCGTTGGTAGGGCCGCCGGTGGTGAATGTGCTTGAGCTGAACATGGCACTGGAAAAACTGTAGAAGATGATCGTTCCCACGCTCTGCGTGGGAATGCATCAATGGACGCTCCGCGTCTGCATTAGTGGGACGCAGAGCGTCCCGGGCTGCATTCCCACGCAGAGCGTGGGAACGATCAATCAGGAAGAGAGAGCATCAAGCATGAGCGACTCCGGCCGCGCCGACGCACTGTTAGCTGACCTGCCCCGCGACGGCCGTGGCCGACTCAAGGTTTTTCTCGGCGCCGCTCCCGGCGTCGGCAAGACCTACGCCATGCTCCAGGCCGCCCACACCCAACTGCGCCAGGGCGTAAAAGTCATCGCCGGGGTCGTCGAGACCCACGGCCGCGCCGAAACCGAAGCGCTGCTCGGCGGCTTGCCGCAGCAGCCATTGGTGCGCTCGGAATACCGTGGTGTGATGCTGGAAGAAATGGACCTCGACGGCATCCTCGCCGCCAAACCGAAACTGGTGCTGGTCGATGAGCTGGCACACAGCAACGCTCCCGGCAGTCGCCACACCAAACGCTGGCAAGACATTCAGGAACTGCTCGCCGCCGGCATCGACGTGTTCACCACGGTCAACGTCCAGCACCTCGAAAGCCTCAACGATCAGGTGCGCGGCATCACCGGTGTGCAAGTGCGCGAAACCCTGCCCGACTGGGTGCTGCAGGAAGCCTACGAACTGCTGCTGATCGACTTGCCACCGCGCGAATTGCTTGAGCGACTGCGCGAAGGCAAGGTCTACGTGCCGGAGCAGGCCCGCGCTGCGATCGATGCATTTTTCACCCAGACCAATCTCACCGCACTGCGCGAGCTGGCGATGCAAACCGCTGCCGCACAGGTCGATAACGATCTCGCTCAGGGCTATCGGCAACTCGGTCAGGCCGCGCCGGCGGTGCGCGGACGTTTGCTGGTCGGTGTCGATGGCGATGCGCAGGCCGAACGCCTTGTGCGTCACGCCAGTCGGGTGGCGCAGCGTCGGCATTTGCCGTGGAGTCTGGTGCACGTCGACAACGGCACGTTGCGTGACGAGCAATCGCGTCTGCGTCTGCAAAGTGCCCAGCAACTCGCCGAACGCCTCGGCGGCGAAGTGGTGTTGCTGCGTGCCGGCGAAGTGGCGAAAACCCTGATCCAGCATGCCGCTGAACGCCGGGCGAGTCTGGTGCTGGTCGGCCAATCGCGACCGCGTCTGCGTCGTCGCTTGTTCGGTGGCGGCTTGGCTGCACGCTTGTTGCGTCAGGCTCATGGTCTGGAAATCAACGTCCTCGACAGCGATCAGGAGCAGCATCAACCGCGCCCTCGATCAACGCCGACACTGGTGTGGTTCGACTACGCGCTGGCGCTGGTCGCCACGGTGTTGGCCAGTGCCCTGGCGTGGGCGGTGTCGAGTGTGTTGCCGCTGCCGAATATCTCGCTGGTGTTCCTCGCGGCAGTGTTGCTGGTGGCGGTGCGCAGCAGTCTTGGCCCGGCGCTGGCCTGCGCGGCGTTGTCGTTTCTGACCTACGACTTTCTGTTCATCCCACCGAATTTTTCCTTCAGCATCCAGCGCGAAGAAGACGTGCTGACCTTGCTGTTCTTCCTGTTGATGGCGGCGCTCACCGGTAATCTCGCGGCACGTCAGCGTCGGCAATTGCAAGCGTTGCGCGACACCCAGGAAGAAACCACTGAACTGCTCGATCTGTCGCGCAAACTCACCGCTGCTACTGATCGGCAAGCCGTGGTCAGCGCCGCCGCGCAGCACCTCAATGGCTGGAGCGATCTGCAATTGTGTCTGCTCAATCGCGACGGCCAGGGTGGCTGGAAAGTCGAGACCGGCGGGCCACTGGAATTCACCGAGTCCGAACGCGCCGCCGCCGACTGGGCCTGGCAGCACGATCAACCGGCCGGCATGGGCACGGGCACGTTGCCGTTCGGTCGCTGGTGGTGGTGGCCGCTGTCGGTCGAAGACGGGCCGTTGGCCTTGCTCGGTGTTTGCGCCAAAGAAGGCCAGACCCTGAGTGGCCAGCGTCGTCGTTTACTCACCGCGCTCAGTCAGCCATTGGCGCAAGCACTGGCCCGCGCGCAACTGGCGGACGATCTGGAAGCGGCGCGCCTGCACGGCGAAACCGAGCAACTGCGCAGCGCCTTGCTTGCCTCGGTATCCCACGATTTGCGCACACCGCTGACCTCCATGCGCGGCAGCATTGACAGTCTGTTGGCCCTCGGCGAAGCGATCCCGCTGGAGGATCGTCGTGAGCTGCTCGAAGGCACCCGCGATGAGGCCGAACGTCTTGATCGTTATATCCAGAATCTGCTCGATATGACCCGGCTCGGCCATGGCGCGCTTAAGTTGGCGCGGGATTGGGTGTCGCCGGCCGACATCGTCGGCAGTTCACTCAATCGCCTGCGCGCGGTGCTCGCACCGTTGCAGGTCAGCACCGATGTGCCGGCCGAGTTGCCATTGTTGTTCGTGCATGCGGCGCTGATCGAGCAGGCGTTGGTCAATGTGCTGGAAAACGCTGCGCGCTTCTCGCCCCCTCACGGTCGTTTGCAACTGAACGCGGGAGCGAATGATCAAGAGATTTTCTTCTCGGTCAGTGACGAAGGACCGGGGATTCCCGAGGACGAGCGAGCGAAGATTTTCGACATGTTCTACACCGCTGCACGCGGAGATCGCGGCGGCCAGGGCACGGGGCTGGGACTGGCGATCTGTCAGGGCATGGTCGGTGCGCATGGCGGACGGATCAGCGTTGCCGACGGCATCGACGGGCGCGGCACCTGCATCACCCTGCACCTGCCGTTGCAGGCGCAACCGGGGATGGACGATGAAGCCTGAATCCGTGTGCGCTACTCTCTTGCCAATCTTTTCTGTTGATGTGAATTCATGAGCCAGACTGCGACCATTTTGGTCATCGACGACGAACCGCAGATCCGCAAGTTCTTGCGCATCAGCCTCGCTTCACAAGGCTACAAAGTGCTCGAGGCCGGTACCGGTGCCGAGGGTTTGGCGCAAGCGGCGCTGAACAAACCGGACTTGCTGGTGCTTGACCTGGGCCTGCCGGACATGGACGGCCAGCAAGTGCTGCGCGAGTTCCGCGAGTGGGCCACGGCGCCGGTACTGGTGCTGTCGGTGCGCGCCAGCGAAGGGCAGAAAGTCCAGGCGCTGGATGGTGGCGCCAATGATTACGTGACCAAGCCGTTCGGCATTCAGGAGTTTCTTGCCCGGGTGCGCGCCTTGTTGCGCCAGGCACCGGCGGGCGAGGCGCAGCAGGCAGCGCTGAATTTCGGCCCGTTGACCGTGGATCTGGCGTATCGGCGCGTATTGCTGGACGGCGCCGAAGTGGCGCTGACCCGCAAGGAATATGCGGTGTTGGCGCAACTGGCGCGGCATCCTGGGCGGGTGATCACGCAGCAGCAATTGCTCAAGGATATCTGGGGGCCGACGCATACCGAGGACAGTCACTATCTGCGGATTGTGGTGGGGCATTTGCGCCAGAAACTGGCGGATGATCCGACGCAGCCGCGGTTTATCGTGACGGAGGCGGGGGTCGGGTATCGACTGATCAGCGACAACAATCTTTGAATGTTGTGTTGTCTTTTCCGGCCTCATCGCTGGCAAGCCAGCTCCCACAGTGGTCGGTGCGATGCACAGATTTGAGCCACACTCCTGAAACCTGTGGGAGCTGGCTTGCCAGCGATGGGGCCGCTGCAGTCAGCGGAAAACTTCAGGGCTCTCTGCTCTGTTCGCTGTCATACCGATCCAGCGTATCCCGGGCAATCTCGCGTCCCAACGCGATCAACTCCGGCGCCTTGTAAAACTCGAAGAACCGGCAAACCCGCTTCGGCACATTGATCAGGATGTCCGGTGGATAGCCGGCGATCTTGTACTGCGCCAGCGAGGTCTGCATCACCTCGAAACTCTGGTTGATCAAATCCAGCAGCGAGGCCGGGCCGACGTTATCGATGATGAATGACCCGGTGGCGGATTTCGGCGCGCCTTCGCGTTCGGGCGCGGCGGCGGGTTGCTGGGCTTCGGGTTCGGCGCCTTCGAGCCACGGGTTGATGTCGGCGGCCTCGGCGCGCAAGGCTTCCTGTTCCAGTCGCAGTAACTGTTCAGCTTGTGTCCGGCGGAACGGCATCTTCGAACCCAGCGAACTGATCAGGCTGTCGAACCGGCTGCGAAATGCCGCAGGACGCTGGATCACCGGCAATTTGTAATGGCGCTGGTTGGTCGAGTTGAGATTGACCGCGATGATCAGATCGCAGTGACTCGACACCACCGGCACGATTGGCAGCGGGTTGAGGATGCCGCCGTCGACCAACATCCGATTGCCCTGCATGACCGGAGTAAACAGACTGGGAATCGCCGCCGAGGCACGCATCGCCTGATGCAGGCAGCCTTCCTGAAACCAGATTTCCTGCTGGTTAGTGAGGTCGGCAGCAACGGCGGTGTAAGGGATGCGTAGGTCTTCGATGTTGATCTCGCCAACGATCTTGCGGATCTGGCCGAAGACCTTTTCGCCACGAATCGCGCCGAGGCGGAAGCTCACGTCGACCAGGCGCAGCACATCCAGATAATCGAGACTTTCGATCCAGTTTTTGTAAACGTCGAGTTTGCCGGCGGCGTAGATCCCGCCGACAACCGCGCCCATCGAACACCCGGCAATGCAGGCAATTTCGTAACCGCGTTTCTCGATCTCTTCAATGACTCCGATATGGGCATAACCCCGGGCGCCACCGGAGCCCAGCACCAGTGCGACTCGTTTTTTCATCCAGCTTCCTCCCGACAAGGTTCCACAATGCACCCATCGCCGGGCTGGCTCAATCGCCGAAGTCGTTGAGTGCGCCGCTGACGTCGTTTTTTCGATACTGCATGACCCTTCAGCGCTATCCTTCTCAGTTGCGCGGATTCAAGCGCCGGCAAGGCACTTTTTCGCCGCCTGACCGTCTTACCTGCACGACTGTTGACCTATTTTGAGGTGTAAGTGATGAAAGCCTGGATCTGTGTGCCGTTGATGGCTCTGGCATTGGCCGGTTGCGCCGGTAAAACCGCTTACCGCGACAGCTGTGGCAGCCAGCTCGATGCGGCGTGGCATGAACTGGATCTGGCCAAGGCCGAAGGTTTCGCCGGTACGGTCAGCTACTCCAAGGCCCTGTCGTTGCTGACGGCCGCCAAGACCCAACAGCAATTCGAGGGTTTCGAAGGGTGCAGCAAAAAGGCCGAGAAGGCGCGTTTCTACATTCGCGAATCCCGCGCCGGACGCTAAGCTGCTGACGTAGCGCAAGGATGCGGCTGCGACACAACGGCAGACTCATCCGCAAAGCCATTTGAATCAGGAGCAAGTGATGTCTGCATTGGTTGATCGTCTGGTGGCCCATGTCCTGAGCCTGGAAGTGCGGCTGCTGGCCTGTCAGGCGCGATTGACTGCACGTACCGACCCCGAAGCGCTGCACGATCTGCGCACCACGGTACGGCGCTTGCGCAGCCTGTTGCGGCCGTTGCGTGGTTTGCCGGGTGTCGAGCAGTTGGAGGGCGCGGCGTCGGCGGTCGGCCAGTTGACCACGCCGTGGCGTGATCGCGAAGTGCTCGCGGCGTATCTGCTTCAACACGATCAGCCTGAAGCCGCGCAACGGCGTCTGGTGCAAATGGCCGAGGCCTATCCGGCACTGGCGGCGAGTCAGGAGGTGGCTTCGCTGTTGATGATGCTCGATGCGTTCCCGCGTTTTCTGCGCGCATCCCAGCGTCAAGGCTTGCTCAAGGGGCTGGATAAACGCATCGAAAAACGCCTCGGCAAACAATGGCAGAAACTCGACGAGGCGCTGCACGATCCGGCCCATGACCGCCATCGTCTGCGTCTGCTGATCAAGCGCGTGCGCTATGGCATCGAAGCCTATCCCGAACTGGATCGCTTGCCGCAACCGGCGCTGGAGCGTTTGAAGTCAGCCCAAGGCGCGCTCGGTGACTGGCACGATTGCTGGCAGTGGCTGGCGAAAGCCGAGCAGGAAGCGGACTTGCAGCCCTGCGTCGCGACGTGGCAAGCGACCATGATCAAGGCCGAAAGCAAAGCCGATCGCGTCCTCGAAAAACTCAGTTCGACTTGCTTCAAATAATCCTGAATCACCCCAAAACCCCTGTAGGAGTGAGCCTGCTCGCGATAGCGGTCTGACATTCAACAACTGTGTTGGCTGTCAGACCGCTATCGCGAGCAGGCTCACTCCTACAAGGGATTTCAGTGTGGCTGATATGGGTTTAAGGCCTTTCTGTCAGCGCATTTGACCGGAATAGACGCTGCGGCGCTGTCTTTGGCTGGTTAAGATCCCCGCATTCACTTTTCGCTTTCCGAGGTTGCCATGCGCTTTTGTGATCTGCTCGAGGCGGTCCGCCGCGATCCGCAACTGACCATTCCCGCCGAATGGGGTCAGGGCCGCGCCAGTTTTGGTGGTCTGGTGGCTGCGCTGCAATACGAAGCCATGCGCGCCAGGGTGCCGGCAGATCGCCCGGTGCGTTCGCTGGCGATCACCTTTGTCGGCCCGGTCGAACCTGAAGTCCCGGTGAGCTTCGAGGTGGAGGTGCTGCGTGAAGGCAAAGCGGTCAGCCAAGTGCTGGGGCGCGCCATGCAGAACGGTCAGGTGGTGACGATAGTGCAAGGCAGCTTCGGTGCATCGCGGCCTTCGGAGGTGGCGGTTGAAGCCTATCCGGCAGCAGAAATGAAACACTGGGACGAATGTCCGGAGTTGCCCTACATCAAAGGCGTAACGCCTGAGTTCATGCGCCATCTGGCAATGCGCTGGACTGTAGGCGGCATGCCGTTCACCGGTACTCCATCACGGCTGATGGGCGGCTGGGTGCGGTTGCGCGGGGATGTCAAGGAAGAGCCGGTCAGTGAGGCGCATCTGCTGGCGCTGGTCGATGCGTGGCCACCGGCGTTGCTGCCGTACCTGAAGAAGCCGGCACCGGGTAGCACGTTGACCTGGACCATTGAGTTTGTTCAGCCGTTACATGATCTGAGCACGCTGGACTGGTGCAAATACCTCGCCGACATCGAATACGCCGCCGACGGTTACGGCCACGTCGCCGCCAAGTTGTGGAGCGCGCAAGGTCAGTTGATTGCGATGAGCCGCCAGACTGTCACGATCTTCGCCTGACTCAATGCCGACGGTGGCGCTCACGCCAGGCGCGCCACCAGCCGCCGCTGAGGAAGAAGCGCGGAAAAGTCAGAAACTGTTCAACCAATAACCGTGACACGGCATCTGTGCGATCACTGAACGGCTCGGAGGCTTGCGCCTCCAGGCTGTGACCGTGACGCTGCAAACCCAGCGCCGCGACGATACCGATCACGCCGATGGCCACGCTGGCCAGATTCAGGCTGAACACCCCGGACACGATCAGCAGAAACGCAACGATGAACAACGGCACGGCAATCAGGTGCAGCACCAGATTGGTCGGGTGCTGATGATTGCCCGGGTAAGCGCGCCATTGCCACGCGGGAAGGTTGGGGTGACGTTTGCCCATGTTGACTACTCCTCGATCCATGTTGAACACATGGGTTGAAGAATAGGCCGGGGCGGGGAGGGCGGCGAATCAAGCTTGGCTATTGCAGTGATAGGGACAATGGTCATATTTGATGCTGGTTCGGCTGACGCCATCGCGGGCAAGCCCGCTCCCACAGGGATCTCCACCGAACACAGATTTTGTGCACACCAGTGATTCTGTGGGAGCGGGCTTGCCCGCGATAGGGCCCTTAAAGTTTCAACTGCCCGATAGCCTTGCTCAATTCCCCGGCCAACGTCGCCAACTCATTACTCGTGGTCGCCGAATCCACCGTCTGTTGCACGGTGTTCTCGGTCACATCGCGAATGCTCACCACCGCGCGATTCATCTCTTCGGCCACCTGACTCTGCTGCTCCGCCGCTACGGCAATTTGCGTGTTGCTCTCACGCATCTGCGCCACCGCTCCGGTGATCTCCGCGAGCGCTTCGCCAGCCTCTTGCGCCTGCTGCACGCAGTCGTCAGCCTTGTACGAACTCTCCTGCATGAAATCCACCGCATCGCGCGTGCCGGCCTGCAACGCCGAAACCATGGTGGTGATCTCATCGGTGGAGGTCTGCACACGTTTCGCCAGATTGCGTACCTCGTCGGCGACCACAGCGAAGCCTCGGCCCATCTCGCCGGCCCGGGCCGCTTCAATGGCGGCGTTGAGCGCGAGCAGATTGGTCTGCTCGGCGATGCTGTGGATCACGCTGACCACGCCGTTGATCTTCTGGCTGTCCTCGGCCAGACGCTGGATCATCTCGGCGGTTTGCTGCACGCCGCTCGATAACCCGGCAATCGAATGCTGCACCCGGGCCACCACTTGCTGACCACTGCCCGCCAGACCGTCGGCGGTCTGCGACAGATCGCGGGTGGCGCCGGCGTGTTGGGCAATGTGATAAACCGTGGCGGTCATCTCGTTGATCGCCGTGGCGGCCTGATCGGTTTCGCTTTGCTGGCCGAGCATGCCGTGACGCACTTCGTTCATGCTTAATGCCAGGCGCGCGGCACCGACATCCAGTTGCTGCGCGGTGTTGGCGACAGTGGTGACCACGCGTTGATAACCAGCCTGCATCGCGTTGAAGGCATTGGCCATCTGCCCGACTTCGTCTTTGCAGGCCAGCGGCACCCGGGCGGAAAGGTCACCGCTTTTTTCGACATGCAACATCACATCTTTCAACGTGTTGAGCTGGCTGAGCAGGAAGCGGATCAACAGTTGCGAAGCGCCGAGCATCGCCAGCATCAGGATGAGCACGGCCACCGCGTAATTGGCGAAACGTTCGCTGAATACCTGCGTCAGGCTTGGGCCGTAGGCGATCACCGCGACTTGCTCACCATCGGCGCGGCTGAACACTTCGGCGCCTATCAACGGGTTATCGCCGAACAGTGGCATGTGATTTATCTCGTTCCAGCCGTGGTTGTCGGTGATCTCCAGCAGCGGTTGATCGTTGAGGCGTGGCGCTTCTCCACGTTTGAAAGTCAGCACCTGATCGGCCTTGGGCAAGGCTTGGCCGACTGGCCAGGCCTTGAGCAATTGCGCCTGAGCCTTAGCGGACGCCCGCGCCGCGTGGCTGCGGGCCTGCTGTTCAAGTTGCACGGCGTACAACACCAGCAGCAGGGTGGTGACGAAGGCGACCGCGTTGACCGCCCAGAATTTGTATTTCAGCGAGATATTGCTAAGCCAGGCACCCATGGAGGTCTTCTCTGATAGCGGAAACAGTTTTGGCAAGGTGCAAGCATTGTGCCGCTACGCAGGTCTGCAGATCTTGATATGGGTCAACATGCGATGGGGTCCCGCCCTTGTAGGAGTGAGCCTGCTCGCGATGGCGGTGTGTCAGTCGCCTCAAAGTTGAATGAGCTGCCGCCATCGCGAGCAGGCTCACTCCTACAGGGAGAATTCTGGTGTGTCAGGAGAGACAGGGGAGCTTGAAGAATGCGCGAGCACAAGCGGTGGAATGCGCCGCCAGATCTTCCTCGGTCTCACCCCGATGCAACGCCACCTCGCGCAGCACTTCGGTCAGATACGCCGGTTCATTGCGACCATTCTTCGGCTTCGGGCGCAAGGTGCGCGGCAACAGGTACGGCGCATCGCTCTCCAGCATCAGCCGTCCGCGTTTGATCTCTTTGACCAGCGGATGCAAGTGCGTGCCCCGGCGTTCGTCGCAGATCCAGCCGGTAATGCCGATGTGCAGGTCCAGGTCGAGATAACTGAACAGCGCCTTTTGCTCGCCTGTGAAGCAATGCACCACGGCGGCGGGAAGGTGATCGCGGAAGTCTTTCAAAATTTCCAGCAGGCGCTGACTGGCATCGCGTTCATGCAGGAAAACCGGAAGTTGCCGTTCGACGGCCAACGCCAGATGTTCTTCGAGGACTTTTTCCTGCTGCGGGCGCGGCGAGAAATCACGGTTGAAATCCAGTCCGCATTCACCCACCGCCACCACGTTGGTTTCCTTCAGCAAACTGCGCAGACGGCGGGCGCTGTCAGCATTCCAGTCACTGGCCGAATGCGGATGAATCCCTGCGGTGGCGAACAGGCGTTGCCCGCCGTCATCCAGTTGCTGGCACAGCTCCAGTGCTTGCTCGCTACCCTCGACGCTGGTGCCGGTCAGCACCAATTGGCAGACCCCGGCCGCATAGGCGCGGTCGAGGACGGCCTGGTGTTTGTCGGCGAAACTTGGGTTGGTCAGGTTGACGCCGATATCGATGAGTTGCATGGTTGCTACCTCGGGCCGAAGGCCGGAAAGCATACCAGAGCTGTAGATTCATAAGAAAAGCCAAGAACTACAACGAGTTATAGCTGTCTTTTGATGCCGCGACGCAGCCCGGTTTGGCAAAGTTGCCACTACTGTGCCAGTCTCTCGCACTTTGCCAGCGCTCATGGCGCTCTGTTTTCGTCGGTGATTTCGACCGTTCAGCGGTGAAATCGCCCCGTATTCTTTTCGGAGAGTGGATGGTTCGTCCCTCGGTTTTGTTGCTGTTGTGTGGATCGTTGCTACTGCCGATGACGGCGGTTGCGCGCCTGCCCGGGCCGCTACAAGCCGTGCCGGCAGCGAAAGTCCGCGATCTGGCGGAAATTCGCAGCAGTCGCGTGCTGCGGGTGCTGGTCAACCAGAGCCGCAACAGCTCCGGCGAAGTCCAGGGTCAGTCCATCGGTATCGAATACCATCGCCTGCGCGCCTTCGAGCAATACCTCAACGGTCATGCCCGTGACGGTCAGGAAATCACTCTCAAGATCATTCCCAAAGCCAAGGATCAATTGCTCGGTGCATTGCAGCGCGGCGAAGGCGATCTGGTCGCGCCGGGTGAATTGCTTGAGCTGCAACCGGGGCACGCGGTAGCCAGCAGTGAGCCGATCGCCAGCAACGTGCCGCTGGTGCTGGTTGGTATCAAGGGCGAGCGGCGCTACACCAAGGTCGAGCAACTGTCCGGTAAAACCCTCGCGCTGCCCACCGGCAGTGCGGCGGGCGAAGCGGTCAGCCAGCTCAATCAGAAACTGGCCTTGCACAAACTGGCGCCGATCAAGATCGAATGGGTCGACCCGACACTGGCGGTCGAAGACGTGCTGGAAATGGTCCAGGGCGGAATCTTTCACCTGACCATCGTCGAGCAACCGATTGCCGAGCGCTGGGGCAAGATCCTGCCAAAACTGCGATTTGATCGACAGGTGATGATCAGCGAGCCGGGCGAGGAATACTGGTTCGTGCGCCGGGATGCTTCGATGCTGCGCGCGAGCATTGATCGCTTCCTCTCCGGTTACAAGAAACCGGCGAACGAAGACGCGGCGTTCCTGCGCATCTATCGCCGTCTCTATCAAGTTCACTATCCATTGGCCAAGGCTGATCGCCAGCGTCTGGAAAAACTGCGGCCAACCCTGCAAAAGCATGCCGAAGCACAGCGCATGGATTGGCTGAATCTGGCAGCACTGGCGTTCAAGGAATCGGCGCTGCAACCCAATGCCCGCAGCGGCAGTGGCCCGACCGGCCTGATGCAGATCACCCCGTCCGCCGCGCAACGGGTCGGCGTCAACAATATTCAGAATCTCGATGCAAACGTGCAGGCCGGAGCCAAGTACCTGGCAATGATCCGTCGCAAATTCTTCAACAGCCCAAAACTCAATGAGCGCGAGCGCATGGCGTTCACGCTGGCGGCCTACAACATCGGCCCCGAGCGAGTGCAGGGCATGCGTGCCGAGGCCCGCCGGCGTGGGTTGAATCCCAACCAGTGGTTCTTCCAGGTCGAGCGCATCGCCATGGAGCAGGTGGGAATGGGGCCCGTCAGCTATGTTAATAGCGTGAACAAGTATTACTTGGCGTTCGACCGGGAGCGGGAGTCGTTGGAGCCCGGGGCGCAGAAAGTCGTCTCACGAAAATGATCGAATAATTTGATTGTTATGGCGGAATATTTGCGCTTTTAACATGAAATTAACTGATTAATATAGCGGCCAACCAACACACACAACTTCTCGCAAAAACAAGGAACGCCCCATGAGCTCTCTGATCAACAAAGTACTGTTCACCCGCGCTGGTTACGGTCTGACCATTCTGCGCATTGCTGTCGGCGTGATCTTCGCCGCCCACGGTTCGCAGAAGCTTTTCGGTCTGTTCGGTGGTTACGGTCTGGCGGGCACCGCGCAGTACATGGACAGCATTGGCCTGCACCCGGGCTACGTGATGGCTACGCTGGCTGGCGGCACTGAATTCTTCGCTGGCCTGGCATTGATCATCGGCCTGCTGGTGCGTCCGGCCGCGCTGGGCCTGACCTTCCTGTCGCTGGTGGCAATCTTCACCGTGCACATCAGCAACGGCTTGTTCATGGCCAACAACGGCTACGAGTTCGCACTGGCCCTGCTCGGTGGCAGCCTCGCCGTACTGATCGAAGGTGCCGGCAAGCTTTCGGTGGATCGCGCCATCGCCGGTTGAGCGCTCTAGGTCAAGCCAAAAGGCCCGCATTGTGCGGGCCTTTTTTGTTGCGGCTGATTCTTGACACTGATCGGTCACGTTCTCTAGGATGTTGCCCATGCGCCGATTTAAACAGCTACTTGCGGGGCGCCAGGTGACTTCAACAGTTGCCGTCAGAAGCCGGAACAGGGCTTCGAAATACCGCTAAAGCGCTGGTTCGGTGTTGCCTCTCACCTGCCATGCAGACTTTTGAGGCAGAGACACGACACGATGAATGCACTACGCCCTCCAGCACGTCCCGCGCCGATCACGGCACACATCACCCAGCGCAACCCGAAAATCCTCCTTGGCGGAAAACATCAGCCGACGCTGTTGCGTTATCTCGATGGCTGGCCACGTCGCAGTGGCGGTCCTGCCGCGTTCCTGATCCAGTTTGTTGAAGACGGTGAGTCGCTGGCGCGCTTTGCCAGTGACAGTTTTGATCTGGCGGTAATTCAGGCGCCGTGTGCGCAAGATGCGCCGGAGATGATCAAGCAACTGACCCGCGTTGCACGACAGGGCCTGATCACTCGCCGCTGATACGCCTTACAGGTATTCGATCGCCACGATATAGACGAATTGCTCGCCAGTGGGCGTTTGCACTCGCACTTCTGCATCCAGCGCCTTGCCGATCAAGGCGCGGGCCAATGGCGAGTCGATGCTGATCAGGCCCAGTTTCAGGTCAAGTTCATCCGGGCCGACGATGCGGTAGCGCGATTGCTTGCCGTCTTCGTCTTCGATGGTCACCCAGGCGCCGAAGTAGACCTTGTTCGGATCGCTGGGTTTTTCACTGACGACTTTCAATGCTTCCAGGCGTTTGGTCAGAAAGCGCACGCGACTGTCGATCTCGCGCAGCATTTTCTTGCCGTAGGTGTATTAGCACTCCTACCAAATACATACTAATTAGCCCGATCCTCTCTCGAAAGGGGGGTGGCTTTCTGCATTCCTCCTTCTTAAGCTATGTGCAATATTCGCATAATAGGTACTGAGTACTATGAGTGCGTAGGAGCCGCTGGGAGAGATGAGAATGGCTTACGTAGCCAAAGTGAAGGTTAGGTACCGGAATGACGATACGGGACGTGAGATCCAGCTGCCCGGTGTGCTAACGGAAGGGGGAGTGTTGATATCGCACCTGAGATACCTGGCAAGCGAGCCAACTAAGAGTGCGTCGTGGAGGGAAAGGAGCGTGTTCGCGGTAAGGATATTGATCCAGTATCTCAATGCGAATACGGGCAGATTCGAGGAGACGAGAGAGCTGTTGGCTGCCTTCGCTCAAGCGATCGAATTTGGGACGATCAACACCGAGACTCTGAACGACCCGAGTGGCCTGTATTGGGTACCTCGAAAGCCCGATGACTTCCGCACGCTTCTGTACCACCTGACCAAATACACGGATTGGTTGGCAGGGCGTCCGGAGTACCACACCAAACGCGCGAATCCTTTCCGCAAGGCGAGCTCTGCAGAGGAGAGGATGAATTGGTGCGCCTATTACAACAAGGAGGCAGGTGTCTTCCTGTCTCACTTGAGCGATCCCGAAGAGGCGGCCAAGAGGAACGAGCTGGTTCGGGAGATTCGGACGAGCAGAACACCGAAGTCAAGTGGGCGCGTGACGAAGCGATTTCCGGAGAATGAGATCCACAACCTATTAGTTAATGGTTGGGTGCGCCGTCACGAAGACCCTAATGCCGGCAAGCACGCTTTCATCGACTACAAAGGGCGAGCGCTGACGTTATTGATGCACTATGGGGGTATCAGAAAAAGTGAGGCATTTCAGCTTTATCTTCAGGACATCATCGTTGATAAAAAACGAGGCGAAGCGGTGGTCAGGATCTACCATCCCTCATTCGGGGCATCTCCTGATGAACGATATAGCTCTAGGAGAGAGTTCCTGGCGCGCCGGTATCGCTTAAAGCCTAGAACTGATTATCCAAGATCAGAAGCACTGCATGCGGGTTGGAAAGCCCCCTTATTGAATGACAGTACTCAAGGGTATTTTCAGGTTCAGTTTTCGCCCGTTTCGATGGCGAAAGAATTTCTGCATACCTTCGAGCATTACTTGGCGCATCAGCGAGTCGATGCGCCTGTAGGTATGGAACATCCCTACGCGTTTACCAATAGCAAAGGTGAGCCTGAAACACTGAAAAATTTTACGCGCCAGCACAAGAACGCCGTTAACCGCATTGGTTTAGAGCATGAAAAACATTTGGGGACTACGGAGCATGGTCATAGGCATGCCTATGGTTTTCGATTGCATGCCTATGGGTTATCGCAACTCGAAATTCAAAAGGCAATGCATCATAAACATCCGGATTCATGTTTGGTTTATATCAATCAGACGGACGAGGAGCTCAGGGCTAGCTTTGAACATGCTGAGAACTTAGCCAAGGCTCGATTGCAAAATAACAAACAATAAAAATGCAAAAATAAAGAAGTGCGGTGCTTTAAAGGTCGCGGCGTAATTTGATGAGGGTGGGTGGGGCGTGAAAAAGAATTCAAATAAGTTTCTGAGCTATGCAGAAGCTTCAGCGGTTGTTTCGAAAATGGGGGTTACTTCCTTTCAAGATTATACGGCGAGATACAAGCAGTATCCGGGGCTTCCTAGTAATCCGCATAAATCTTATGGGGGTGAATATAAAGGATGGGAAGATTTTACAGGCCACTCACGATACTATCGGGCTTTTGATGAAGCTAGGCAGGCTGTAATTAAGTTGGGAGTTAAGACCTGGCCAGAATATAAAAAACGCTATAAAGAAGATCCGAAGCTCCCTAGCTATCCGGCGATATTTTATGGAGAAAATTATAGAGGATTCACCGAATACAGCGGCCAGACTAAGGCAGATCGATATGCCACAATGTCGGAAGCTTCTGCGGCTGCCGTGCGCTTGGAAATGAAAAGCAGCATGGATTATCGGACACGCTTTTACCAAAATCCCTTACTTCCCGGCGATCCTCCGTCTTACTACTCCGATCAGTGGAGGGGGTGGGCGTTTTTTTTGAAAGTCGACAACACTCCGAGAGCTGGTAAGGGCAAGTATGCTACCTATAAAAAATTTGTGGATGCGGTACGCAATCTGAATATTACTAGTCTCGCTGAGTACAAAGCCCGTTATAAAGAGGATGCTAAGCTTCCCGGGCACCCAGAAGCGATTTATAAAAAAGACTGGATCAGCTGGCCTGAAGTTTTTGGGGTTAGCCCCTATCTTAAAAGATGTTCAACTTGGCAGGAAGCCAAGGTAGTGGCGGCGTCTTATCGATTTGCCACTAGTGCTGAATATCAAGAAGGCTGTTCGGCTGATGATCGGCTACCCAAATATCCTATGGTCAGGTACAAGGATTTCCCTGGCTGGGCCACCTTTCTTTTTCCTGAAAATTTCAATTGTTTGGACGACGTCCGCTGTGCAGTGAAGATCCTCGGCATCAAGAGCAGTGTTAAATACAAGGATATTCGTTCGAAATATCCGATGTTGCCAGCACATCCGGATCGGAAGTTTCCTGATGAGTGGGTAGAGTGGTACGACCTTTGTAAAATTCCGCGCCCTTACATTTATAATGAACTTCAGGAGCTTGTCGGTTCGCACGAGTGTGCAACGATAAGGGACTACAAGGATCTAATGGCAAAACTCCAAGATCCTAGAATGCCCAGCAGGCCAGAAGAAGTTTATTCTGAGTGGCAAAATTGGCATGTGTTTTTGGATAAACCAGAGCCTTATACATTTAGTTATATTAAAGGTTGCGGGATAGGCTGGATTCCGAGTGCCCAGAACTGGTTGAGAAATGTGAAAGCTCAGCCTGGTAAAGAAGCGAATATTTGCCGGTTTATTCGTCACTTTGTCGAGCCTTATGACTTGGGTAGGACTCCTCGGGAGTTTCTAACAAGAAAAGGTACCGACATTAAACCTTTTAAGGCACTAATGGAAAGTCAAACCAGCAGGCAGATTGGGAGGTCTATGCTGCTGGCTGTTAATGCCTATTTAGATTCAGTGTTAAAAAGTGAACTAACAATTGAGGATGAAGATACAGGTGAGTTAGTCAGGGTGGAAGGGGCGAGCAATCCATTCACAACTTTAGAATTCAAAGGTGATGGTACGCCCGGGCCTAGCGAGTCGACAAAGCCTGCGTTAGCATTTCAGTATGTTGATGCGATGAAGAAGTGGATGGTTTCTGAAAACGCTACTACCTTTTCAGATTTAGCTGGCGTTCATCAGTTTGATGCGGACTATTTTGAAGTCGATGAAAGTTTAATTGATCGCTCTGACCCAGATTGTGTTTTTAAAACCCAAGGCGATAAGTTTTTGCTTTGGTATCCTGGATTCTGGATGCACGCCTATGCACTTGTTTCAATTCCTGCGCGCGGACGTCAAATTGCCTATAACGACTCTGGGGAATCCGACGAGTACATTGCTGAGATCGAAGGCGACAAAATTGTATGGCTTAAGAATAAAAACCCGCTAGCCAAACGCAAAAACAAGCATGCGTTCATTCAACGCTGCGACGATGAAGCGTGGG
The DNA here is from genome assembly GCF_044742875.1 of Pseudomonas sp. NPDC087817. Classification (NCBI taxonomy): domain Bacteria; kingdom Pseudomonadati; phylum Pseudomonadota; class Gammaproteobacteria; order Pseudomonadales; family Pseudomonadaceae; genus Pseudomonas; species Pseudomonas sp. NPDC087817. The sequence continues at coordinate 13,648 of NZ_JBIUVJ010000028.1, read as the reverse complement.
GTATGCATTTCACTTCTAACAAGACCAGCTTTATGGGCAAAGGATACGACGTTCCTTGGGTGCCTGAGAAGCTGGTTTACTGGATGATTAAGCTGCGGAGGTGGCAAGAAAAGTACAACCCTATCAACCGCGCGATGCCGTGGTTGGAATGCAGGCGGACAAACCTGAACGAGGTGCAGCTCAAGCGTAAGGGGAGCAACTGTTTTCTGTTCAGGGCGTTCCAAGAGGAGGAACCTCCTATTTACTCCCAGCGTCTTGCTGAGCGGTTAGCCGCCTCTATGTATTTTACACAGCCAAAAAACATGACTTTGGCGACCTTTGCTGAGGGGGGAAGCCACAGCACATTGTCCCGTTACGATTCCAAGTACACTCCGCATAGCATGCGTGTCAGCTTGATCACTGCCTATGTGATGGAGTTCGGTCTGCCGATTGAAGTGATCATGAAGCTAGCTGGGCATGCCTCGATCGTGATGAGTATCTACTACGTGAAGGTGGGTGCTGCTGTCTTGCGTCGTCGAATGGATGAGGGTGAAAAGCTAGCATTGAGGGATCAGGCTTACGCGGCCCAGGATATGCTCGCGCAAAATAGACTTGATGAACTGACTCACCAGATGGTCGCCAACAGTGAGCAAGCCTTGATGGCACTGCGAGCAGGGAACGTCGGCAGCACCTTGGTTCGTGACTACGGTTTATGTCCTTATGCAGCGTCGCGTTGCGATGACGGCGGGCCTGCCGTAGGTGCGACACAGGTGTGGCATGCTACTCCGGCGGGATATCTGGGTATGCAAAACTGCATCCGTTGTAGGCATTTCATCACCGGGCCAATGTTCTTAGGGGGCTTGCTTTCGCTATGGAATGAAATTTCCCTTCGCCTCAATTTTCTGTCGGAGCACTATTTTGACTTCGAGAAAGAAATCGAAGGCTGCGATGAAAAAATCGCGGAGCAAGACGATCTTGAGTACGACATGGAGCAGATCGGTGGCTTCTTTGATCAAAGCGTACGTAACCGCACTGAACTCGAGAAGGGCAAGCTGCAGTCTGAGAAGGAGAGTGTGGCCAAAAAGATGGACATGTTTCTGTGTGACATACAGATGCTGACCAAGCAGATCAATGAGTGCAAAGCTGTGATTGCTCAACAGGACAGTGAGCGTGATGGCCAGGTACAGCTTGTTGTGCATGATCAGAACGAATTCAAAGTCGAGATCGAGCAAACGTCGTTGTTCCAACAACTGAATGAAGTGTGCGTCAACGCTAGTATTTTCCAGTCCGCCTCTGCTGACTTTGCAACACCTCGCAGGTCACAGATGATTGACAACATGTCTCTGATCAACAGGATCCGGCCGGCAATGTGCAGCCTGAGTGAAAAGGAGCAATTGGTGGTGGGGAACCAAGTGACGAAGTTCTTGCTGCAGCGATTGAAGTCTTGGGAACGCGTCGACCAAGTGGTAGCTGGGCAGGTTTTGCTGGAAGACTTGGGTGATGAAGAGAGAATTACGAACGATGAGTTTATCGGGTTGTTGGCTTCGAAGGCGCCACGACTGTTGGATTTGAGAGAGGTGATGGTGTGACACCTGACGAGATGTTGGCCCATTTGAAGGAAAAGGCACCACGGCAGCGGGAGACGCTTGATGCTGTGTTCGCTGTGTGCCAGGAGCAGGTTGAACGGGGAGTAGCAGACTTTTCCTTTGCCTCCATTGCTCGGCTAGGGGCTGGGCGGGGCGTTCCGAAAGTACAAAGCATCCGAAACAAGACCGGTGAAAACTACCGGGCGCTGATTAAGTGTTTTGAAGGTAGTAAAGGCGTGCCCAGGCGCGTACCTAAGGCGAAGTCCGCTGATGCTTGGGTTGATGAAATTGAAGACCCAAGAATTCGGCTCATGGTGAACATTACACTCTCTAAACTCGCAGAAGCTGAACGCCTGAATAAGGAGCTGATACTGCCTGGGATGGAGATTCGTATCGACGATAGAGTCGGCAGTCAGTCGGAGTATCGACTCACGCCTGTGGAGCGTCGTGCGATAGAGCACTTGATGTCAGAAGACTTCCTCACAGCTTGGCATCTTAAGGTGGGCGGTAAGGGAACAGTGGTCGATGAGCAAGGGAAAGTTGTGTTCAAACCGGGAACGCTGGATGCTTTAACAAAGATCCTGAAGCATCACTGATTCCAAACGAAGTGGCTCAAAACGCAATCGAACCTAGGGTGGTGTCAAAGAGAGTGGAGCACGGACTCATAAAAGCGCCGTGCCCATAGCGTCCATCCGACTTGAACTACGCAGCTATGATTTTGTAGTTCGGATTTTCGTCCTCACCGCTGCCCCCTCGTGCGTGCCATCGCCCTGAACTTAGCGGGATTCTAGGTATGGCTTGGCCATTCTCCGTTACTGCCATCGGCCTCTGCTAGGATCGATGGCTACGTCCTCGGTACTAACCGGCTGAAATAATCCTGCGCCGTTGTAAACCACGACCCGTACCAACCCTCGTAGTTTTCGGCGATCGGATACTTGTGGTCATAGTCGAAAATGTCGTCAAACCAGTTAGTACCGGCAGCGTTGGTTTTTTTCATGAAAAGTGCAGGGTGGATTTGCCCTGATAAGATGTCGGCATGCTCCTTGGGGCCAATCACCCTGCCATAGATTCGCCCCCGGTAGTCGTCCGCCAGCTGTTTGAGCATGTCGTACACCTCTGGGATTTGGTAGTGATCTCCCCACCAGGCCGCGAAGTTTATGTCGAACACTACGCTGTAGATCTTCCAGTTCTTTGAATGCAAGTGAGCCAGCACTACCAGCTGCTGAGTTTTGTCGTTGATCAGCACGTGAACCGATGCTGGGCATGCGTCCTTCAGCCACTTCATTTGTTCCCAGTGGTAAGTAGATATGGATTCTACTGGGAACATATCCCTTTCTCCATGGGTTAGCCATTCGGCGCAGACGCCCGTGGCGTTGCAGACACTGGCGATCTCTGCCTGGCTCATCTCGATCGTCTCAGACTCCAAATAACCGAGTCGCTGCTCGCTGTCGTAATCGATCAGGTCGACGAACTGACTTGGGGACATCGACAGACTCGTTCTCACGGCGCTAACCCGTTTACCGCAGTTGTAGAAGCGTTTTTTCGTCTCGCTAGGATTTGCAATGGGGCGCGGCTTTTGCTCCGCATCCAGCCTCTTTCTCACCGCCGAGATTTCCACAGCGCAAAGGGCTTCGGTGATCTCAGGGCTTTCATTGGCAAGGTAAGCCAGCCGATCGAGGGCGTAGGTCGTTGATGCCCAGCCATGGCGAGCACATGCTTTGCGAAAACTCGCCTCGCTCGTGCCCACTGAAGCCGATACGCAGATAACGACCTCGTCGATCATGTCGCGGATTTCGCAATCCTTGCGGTGAAGCTTTTCAATGTCGTCCAAGATCTTTGCTTTGAGGCCGGGGCCCTGACCGCTGCAGAGTACGGCTATGTAACGGTCACCAGCCTTCTTGTAGGCCAGCAGATCAACTGGGCCCTTTGTTACCCGACCCAGGTAATTCAGCGTATCGGTCAAGCACTCGTAATCGCTGGACACGGTTGGCAGCAGTCGACGCACGAACTTTTCGAGCTCTGCGCCGTGCAGCAGCCCGATCTTGGACTTCAGTAGTTCAATCAAATCTTTCCATCCCTACCTGCAAGAAAATACGGTCTTTAGACCTGCTCCGGAGCGTCAGTGAGTTTTACCGTTTGCAGCATCCTCAATAGCAAAAAATCGTCCGGCGCGTTCATGATGAGCTCTCCGTCCGGGGCGACGTTTACTTCACACAAACGAGGGTGACTCAGCAATCCCGGTGGCATGGGGTGCCGAGCGAAGGGATTGTGGAGTACATACAATCCATCCATCAGATGTTCGCTGTAGTCTCGTTTTATCGCGGAACGCATGATCGGATGCAGGCTTCCTGGGTTGGGGTGGAGCGTGCAGTAAACGGAGAGGGCATCAGCGTTCTCTGCTAATGCCCTTAATTTCCCCCAGGTCGCGAGACTGCTGTAAACGATAGCAGAGACCTCGGCATACGAGTCATCGCAAAATAACCCGACTTCGATGTTGGTGTTGGCATTTTTCGGGGCGGCTGTAACGTTGTAAGAGGCGACGTGTGTATCGCCAGATTTGGTCGCGGCTTCATCGTGATAGAGGCCATAGAGTGCGGCCATGATCGGGCGTCCGGCCGCAAAATGCGCGTGCGGTCTGTCGAATGATGCAATGCCTATGACGAAGGGTTTGTCCTGAGTCTGCGCAAGTTTTGAGTAGCTGTTCCTATATTTTCTAACCTTCGCATCGAAGCTGTTGCAGATCCGCAAGGTGGACTCGATGTTGAAGTCTGTGAAGTCTTTCGGTGGATGGGCCATGGAGAAGCCGTAAGCGGGCTGCCCTCCAGCTGGCGGGTTTGCGATCGTCGCTTCCAGGCAAAATGGGACTTCGCCCTCAACGACAAAATCGGGCGCATGGTGACGAGGATCAATGGGCAGCCCCCATTCCTTGAGAGCCGCGAACAGATACAGCTCCCAAAACGAGGACTCGAAGGTGGTTTGGAGTTCTTTTACAAACTTTCCATCACGATCTTCGAAGCCCTCGGCCCATTCAGACAACACAGCGCGCTCAGGGCCATAGATGTCTGCTGTCATCATCTGGAAGATCGGATGCTGCGCAGCGGTAGCGACCTGAGGGGAAAACAGATCAATGGGCATGTGCTGAGCACTCCATCATGGTGATTTCAAAGATTGATTGCGGGGTCACTACCAATATCGAGCATGGAGTCTTCCTAATATCTTGAGCGTTTATCAGCGCATTGAACGGCCAGCGTCGTCCTCGTCGTTAGCTGTCCCTGATGACGGCCTTTCTAGCGAAATGCCATAAGCTTGGTGACGGAGCGCAGCGAGGCGGAAGGTCTGTTCTCAAGGTATCAGTCCTTCTGCCAATATCTCTGAACCGTTGATGTAGGCAGCCCCAATTCACGCGCAGCTTCAGCTTGCGTCAGGCCCTGCTTTTTCAGTTCAACAACCGCACTGACCCTCTGAGCATCCGCTCGAGTTCCTCGAGATCGTTTTTTCAATGCTCCGTCCTGAATCTGATCCTCCATGACTTTAAGGCCACCAGAGTCGATGAAGCGTTGAAGCTCTTTTTGCGCATTTTTTATCAAATGTTCAGGAGCCTCTTTGTCACGGATCGCTAAGCACAACGCCAATAGAGTCAGAAGGTTGATGTCGAGCGTTTCGGCGATCTTGACGAGGGTCGGTAGCGTCGCCTGGATTTTCCCTTGCTCGAGCAAGCTAAGGTTGCTCTGGCTGATGGTTCCCGCCAGGGCCTCATAACCCACTCCTTTCATTTGCCGGATGGCGCGCAGCGTGACGGCTAGCTCTTCCTTCACGTTCAATTTCTCAAAATGAAGGATAGAGCCATACTCGCAATGGCCCACCAAATATCTCTAATTGTTAATGGTGGGATATTTGCTTATGATGGCCATTCAACAGGATTCATAGCGCCAAGGAATCGCGTGCCTTTCGGCAGCATCCCTATCCGGTTGCCAGAAGCATGAGCAGGGTCAATCGAAGGCCTGCCTACGCTGAGCTTATTCAGAGCTTGGCAGGGTTTGAAATAGGGTTTATCCGCAGTGTTTGTAACCAATAGCAGTAATTTGCAGGGGCAATTTAGAACTCCGGACAGCACTCGAATGCTCTGGAAGTCGGTCGACATCAGTCGGTGCGAGTACTCGTTTCTGATTGAGGGAATGGGATTGGAGGATGGTGGCTTTAGCCCGGTTGCGCACCTCGTTACAGATGTGGAGACCGTTGAGATGATGCGTGCAGCTGAGCAGGGTGAGTTCCTGATCGTGACGAACATCCATCTCATACTGCCACCCACAAAGAGCGAGCAGGGGTCATACGCAATGGAGCTTCTCTCTGAAATTCGTATCCAGCTTGGCACCGAGGAAAACCCCGTATACGAGTTCATCACCGGAACGGGCCATATCTACACCAGTGCACGCACATGATGGTTCAAACACTGGAGGCGCCATGTCAGTAACACTTGATGAGATTGCTCAGTTTTTTTACGGAAGTGGGGAAGTCGTTCTTGGTTGGCATGGCGCGCAAGAAGAAATAATAGGGCTTGCTGAAAAGACTTTTCCGGGGAAGCCTTTCTGCCTAGTGAAGCAATGGATCATCGCTGATCTCCAACTTACTCAGGCGGAGCAGGATCGACTCGCATCAATGGGGCTGCTACCAAAAGCTGTCTACTCCCACGAAGTCGTCCAGGACAGCCGACAGCGCTTCCAACCAGGGCATTGGGTGCGCACCAATTTCGGAGTTTCGCATGACCACCCGTACATGTTTGAAACTAAGAGCACGGTCTACCTATTGCTTGGTGATGGTTTAAGGAAGCCAGCAGCACTTAGTACCGTTTTTTCGTTTCGAGCGTAACTGACTCAACACTTTCACCCACGCTGCCATTCAGGCAGTGCGATTAGCTACGCCTTAAAAAATTGCAGGAGCATCGTTTTGATTCGATTTGATTGCCGGCGGGTCACTGGAGTGATCGAGAAGCCACGAGTGATTGCTACAGAGCAGGGGACTGTGACCGCGCGCATCGTTATCGATGGGCAGGTATTGCCGAGTGTTTTGCTGCCAGGAAAGATTTTTGAAGAGATTGAGGCGGGGGAGCGAGTGACCCTGTACGGCATCTTCACGAAGAAAAAAGACAAGACTGAAAACAAAGCCATCATCTACGCAGTAAAGGGCTCGAGCGGCAAGCTTGTCGCGGCGAAACAGTACCAGATCAAAGTACCGATTCTAATGCTAGTCGCAGCGGTACCATTGATGATTGCGGTGGCCGTTGCTGGTTGCTTCATTTCGCCTTATCCGATCCACCTCGTAACGGGTAGCGTCAACCCTAGTTATCTCGTTCCGGCGACGTTTAAGGCTGCGGCTTGGGAAGGAGTCGCTGCTGGGGCGTTCATGGTTGGATGTGCGATTAACTTTATTCGAAAAAGTAGCCAACCGGAAAGCTGGGCGGTGATCGATGCTACGACGCTTTCTCAGCGCTTCAGTAAGGCGTTTAAGTAAGCGCTTCAAGCAAGGCTTCCCCTGTGGTGGAGGCTTTTGTAGGCGAAGGAGAGGTGGCACGTGGAGACCGATGATTTCGAGCGCGAACGACGTCGCAAGGCAGTGGCTGAGGTTCTTGCTTGTCAGGTAGTCGATGGTGTGAGGCCTTCCTCTTCGCACCTTGCTGAGATGCAGCGATATGCGGATGGCCTGGTAAGTCTTGACGAGCTACTGACGGACTTGATTGCGTGCCTACGGCAGTGCTCTCCACGGTAAGCAGCTAATTCCCAGGAAGGCCGGCTTTGAGAGATCTTTACCATGCTTGATTCGAACTTCCAGACAAGCAGCCGGCTGGCGCCGAATGATCGAGTTCTATTTCTCGATTATGACGGGGTGCTGCACCCGGACGACGTATACCGTACCCGGAGTGGTTTGGAGTTGCGTGCACCCGGGCAACTCATGATGCATGCCGGAATCCTGGTAGAGATACTGAAGGAATTTCCTCAAGTCAAAATCAGCTTATCGACAAGCTGGGTGCGCATCCTCGGTTACCGCCGTGCACGCGCTGCCTTGCCACCCGAGTTGCAGACTCTTACCGTGAGCAGTACATGGCATTCAAGGATGCCCAAGGCGCCTCTTGAGGGCTATGACATGTACAGTCGCTATCAGCAGATCCGTGCTGCAGTAACTAGGGCAGGCCTGACGAATTGGATCGCCCTGGATGATGATCCTTTTGAAAGTTGGCCAGATCACGATCGACGGTTGATACGCACTGATCCTGACTTGGGCCTTAGCTCAGTGACGATCCAGGAGGAACTACGGCTCAAGCTGAAAGCCTTGATGGATGCGAAAAAAACATTCCCCGAAACGCTTTGACATTGCTGCTAAGTCGTGAGGTAACTACTTCAGTAACCGTATTCGTTCAGCAATTTGCGCAGGAATTCACGCCGCCTTTGAGCGATACACAGAATTAGGTAATCACGCTCGTAGTCCTTGGTCGACAGGTGTCCGGCATCTACAAGGCCATGGATGTAGCCTTCAGCTTTGCCTCTCGCTTCCAGGAGTGCCTCGATTGTGGTGCTTTGGTAAATGTCTTCAGCCAGCAGTCGCCACCGTTTCTTTTGGTGCTGCCCGACTGGGTCGTCCGAAAATTTTGGTGCGTTGATCAGGGTGTTGAAATCGGCACGTGCGTCAGGTGTGCTCAAAGCGGACTCTCAGAGCAGTGATGTCTGTGCCGAGGCTATCATGCGCATATCTAATGGCTTGCTGTTGGCTGGCTTTAGTAGGCGCTGGCGCGAAGGAACGATTTCAATGATGGCGCAGGCGTTCGATGGAGCCTTTGAAGCCTGGAGTTCGATATGGGGCACCTCAGTCTAGAGGACATCTACCCGGATGACGTACAAAAGTATGGCCATATGCGGGTGGGAATGACTGACCTATACGTCAAAGACAATCACGCCTTTTATGGTGTGGTTACGCGTGGCGAATATCGCGAGTTGACCAGCAGGTTACTGTGTGACGAAACAGTGCAAATGATCATCAGCGCTAGGCTCGCCGCATTGCCTGAAGACTACGATCCGTGGATAAGGAGGATCGAGTGCAATCGCGCGTTGCACGCTAAGTATGGGGACAAATTCGATCCCAGGGGAGACGACTGACAAATCCCAGGTCGAATCAAAATGCAGTGCCTCATCTTACTCGGCCGACCCGGTAGTTACGCTCCTCGAAAATCCATCGGTCGCAATTTCCCAAGCGCGAGAATGACCGCAAGCGTGCTTCGACGTTGTCTGTATGTATATACAGTTTGTATGCGACACCATTTCCATGAGCGTCACCATCCTTGGCCCCCTCGCGGAAGGGGGAGTCCAGCTCCCGTTTTATTCATTCAAAGTACCTGCGGGATTCCCATCGCCGGCTGCGGAACATCTCGAGCGGCACATATCAATCGATGAACTGCTGGACATTCGGACTCCCCATATCTACCTGGTGCGCATCGAGGGGAGCAGCATGGAGGGTGCTGGAATCTTCGATGGTGATATGGGTGTTGTTGATCGCTCGATAACAGCCGAACACGGCATCGTGATCGCTGCAGTGAATTCGGAACCGGTGTGCACGCGTCTTTGCACGTATAGCCCCAGCATCATCCTAATGTCCAAGAACGCAGGCAATCGGCTGCGTTACATCCGATGAGCTGATCATCTGGGCCTTATGACCCTCAGCCCTAAAGAGAGCAGTAAGATATGCGAAGAGCATTCGGTGATTACCGAAGATTCAGACGCAGAAGACGTGAAATCAACCCAGCCTCGTCCGCGCTCACGGGACAGACATGATCGGTGGCTTTGTGGATACACCCGCCAAGATGGAGAGGCGATTATTGATCTTCGTCTTACGGTGGCGGAATGGATGTGCATGATAATGGCAGGGGGCGCGGACTTGCGTTGCTGTCTCTGGTCATCTGGTGGCCTGCGTTCGAGGTACTGTTGCACCGCCTGACCCCGCTCGCCCTTCGACCTTCCGTGTCGATTGGTGGCTAATTTCTTCCGTCCACGACCAGCTGAACCGGCACAAACCTGTCGGTCGATTCGTCTATGAAACCTGGGACGATTCATCCTGCCGAGTGGTTTGTAGTAATAAGTTAAAAAGCCGAAGATCTTATGTATCCATGCCTTCCTACATCTCGCTTTATAGGAATTGAAAGTAAGCGTCCATTTTCTTTGAAAAGAAGACGTGCTTCAAATAGATCATCAATGGCGCTTTGGATGAAGTCAGTAGGGCCACTTATTGACGTTAGCACTGAGTCGATTTTGCGAATGCTCATATCGCACATAAGTATTATTGATCTGTACGGCTCGCTCAGAGTTATGTAATCTGAATCCTCTCCGGATAGTGTTTCAATTACTAGATGCTGCCCCATGTCACGATAATAAACACTTGGCATCTTGCTATTGGAATCAAACAATTTGCGCCAAGCATCTATTTTGTATTTTACATGATTCCAGTCCCCGTACGGAGCTGTAGGGTCGGGGATAAGGCCTACAATAGGAGTTAGAAGTGGCGCCAGCTTTTTAGCCCACTCATCATTAAATATTCTTTTAATCTCGCTTGGCAATTCTCCTCCTTTGATAGAGAATAGAGATGGATTTTCCATTGCAGGGCTATTGTGCGAGTATATGTAGCGACAAAGCTTTCCGGGTGGCTCATAATGCATTGCAAACTCTATAGCTAATGCTGTGCCTTCGATTTCCTCCTGAGACTCTCCAGGTATCAAATACATAATGTTGTAATAGACGCGTATGCCTGCCACTGCACACCATTTGAGTAGCTGAATATTTTCAATGGCGGTAGTTCCTTTTCGTATTTTTTTTAGCAGAGAGGTACTTAGCGCTTCTATTCCAATCTGTATCTGAGATACCCCTGCCCGCCTTAGTGTTTGATAGAACTCGAAATCGCGGCCGTCTTTGTGTCCAGACACCTCTACGAATATATCTAGATCAGAGTGTTTTTTGGCTAGTTTTTCGAAAAAACTTTTTCTGTCCGATACGTTTGTGTCACACATAAATATTCTAAAGCTGTCCTGCTGTTTTAGTATTTTTGTTATTTCATCTATAATTTTTTCATCGGTTTTTTTTCTCGCTGAGTTATCCCACTGCATATTTAGATTGCAAAAGGTGCACTTGCCATAAAAACAACCTCTTGATCCTTCTATTGTAATGGTTGGCATTAAATTGATACTTTCTGCTTCAGAAATCCATTGATGCTCTTGCCCACTAAAGTCGGGGGTTGGAAGCGTGTCAAGGTTTTCCAATCTCCTGCGAGGGGTATTTGATTTTATGCAACGAAAGTTGTCGCGATAGACAATGCCATCTACTTTGCTTAAGTCAAAATTTGCATCTTGATTCGTGGCGTTGTAGATGTCTAATAAGGTTTCTTCACCCTCTCCGAACACTGCTATATCAACCCAAGAAAAATGCTCTAGAATGGCCACTCCAAACTCTTTCGTAATTCCTGCTCCACCGAAAACTATTAAACAATCAGGTTTGGAGTTTTTTAATAATCTAGAAACTAGCAGGGAAGGTAAAAGCTGTAAAAATGATGTCGTAAAACCGTATATAAAACTATTTGTTAAAAGTAAATCATTGTGAGTTAATCTATAGTATTTAATACAGTCTGCAATATATTTCCTAAAGTCGTTATCGGTACCGATTACGCTTTTGAACAATTTCTTAATGCTTCGGCGTTTGCTGGGGAAAAGTATTGTTGCAGCCTCGTACCCTTGTAGCTCATTTTGAAGCATTAATCTATATTGCTCAATGCCAATAATTGCTGGCAGTTCTCTTGCGTAGTTTTTCTGAATTACAGAAATGCCTCGCTCTCGTAGATAGGCAGCAAGCACGCCAAGTTGAATAGAAAGGTGCTCTGCTCTTGGCCACGGTAAAGATATAAGAGAAACATTTCTTGTCATATATCGTTCTCCATTACATGAGGATATACATAGCAGGACTTGCATTCGGTTGGCGTCGGTGCTTTATAGAAGTTCTCACGAAAAATCAAAATATTTTCAGAATTTAGGTTGTTGTCAGGCTTCAGAGCCCAGGCCGCTTTTAGCATGAAACATGGTTTTATCTGCTCATTTTCACTGAATACAACTGAGCTTTTAGGGACGTGACACTTGTGATCAGGGAGAGTGTGGGCTTTTCCTTCTCTCCAAGTTTTTAGTATTTCAAAATAATTATCCAGTACCCCGTCAGATTGAAGTATGAAGTTGTTGCCATTTTGTAGTCGGCTGCTTTTTAAAGCTTCGAGCTGAATTTTAAAATTTACATCTTGTTCGCTTGTTATCCATAACCCACGTTGTTGTTTTAGTATTCTTCCACTGTCATTGTTAAAGACTCCTTCGCTAAAGGTTGGTAGAGTAAATGACATCATGTCTGCGCCTGAATTCTTTCCAATATTCAGAATTTCTGTTAGCTCATGTAAATTCTTATTCTGTATTACGCAGGTATACCCAACAAATATTCTTTCAGAAAATAGATGGATTTCTTTGGGGATGCGCACTATTTCATCAAACCAATCTACGCCGCGAATTGATTTATACGTCTCTCTAGTGCTGCCATCAAGGGAGATGATGTATCCGTCAATGTAGTTTTTGATTTTTGGGAAAATTTCAATTAAATTGTGACCGTGCGTATTAAGTATTATTTTTGCATTTTGTCGAGATTTAAGTATCTTTGCTATTTCAATAAAGTGTGGGTGTGAGGTCGGTTCTCCCCCGGTCAAGCGGATGGATTTGATGTCACTTTTAGAAAGTTCATTTGCTATTAATGAAATTTTCTCCATAGGAAGATGTTTTGCTTCACATAACCAATATGAGCACGAATTGCACTTTGAATTGCATGATGAGGTCAGCACTAAATTCACTGACGTAAAGGCATCTATGTGCAAGGGCTACTCTCCCTTGTCAGCTCTTTTGTCTGCCATATCACTCGGATAACCAAGTGCACCCGCACCGGCCATTTTGTCTAGCCCGATTTTTTCGGATGCCAAGTATTTTCCCAGATAGGACTGAGCATTTTCTAAATGATGTAAAGCTTTATTGATTCTCAACTCAGAGCCCTCGGGAAATCCTTCATCCTTAACATCTCTGATGGTGGTTCTTGCACGATGAAGAATTTCCCAAGCTTCAGCAATGTCATTGAGGTTTATTTTGGACATTTTCAAACTCCTGTATGTGTGGAAGTCTCGCTTATGTTTTTCCGGCTGAGCTGCCAAATTTTTTGTTGCATTGTAATGCTGAGTCTTGCTAACACGGTTATGTGTTAAATACCGCCTCCTGATGTCGTTGTGTCGGGTTGGTGGATGCTTTGTAAGCTTTGTTATAGACCAAAAAATAAAACCTGTTGGCCGAAAGCTCGTGTGATCAGAAAAAAAAATCAAGCTGTTACGCTTCGCAGAGATGTAGGCTAGGTGTAGAGTTTTCTAACTTATTGAAAAAACTGACTATTTGATTGATGCTTGTCGCGCTAATGGAGTTGTTAGCTTGGCTAAGTATTCCTAACTAAGGGTAAGCTATCCCCTGAAATCAATAGCAAATCGCAATAAGAAGCCGGTTAGGGTGATGGAGCACCAACTACATGAGGTTCCGAATGGGCTCGCTTCTCTCATCCTCCCTGCCTTAGATTTAACTCCAGCGTGTCTGATCATTTTGTGCTAACGACCGCTCACTTTGGGCGCTGATCGGCAAATTCGGGTTTATCGTACCCATTCTCTGCAGCGGTACACCTTGGCCAAAAGTCGTTATTTAGTGAGCTTGGTACTCTAGGGGAGAAAGTGTAATTGACTAATGTCATTTAGAATCATTATGTTGAAGCGCACTAACTGCTCGTGTCGTGCTGATAGCATCGTGGCGTTTTTCATCAACTATGCCCTTTACGGGGACATGAGCCAGCCAGTGATGAGTGTGATCGAGTCGTTGGTGCCGGCTGTGGAGGTTTACAGCATTGATAAGAATAAGTTGCATACCGTGGACGTCCAAAGTTAGATGGCGTCCCCATGGACATTGACGCTTGTTCTTACAGAGATTTCACTTGCCTACCGTC
>NZ_JBIUVJ010000027.1:49915-62798 GCF_044742875.1 Pseudomonas sp. NPDC087817 | reverse complement strand
GGTTTCCCCATGTGAGAGTAGGTCATCGTCAAGATTAAATTCCGAAACCCCAATTGCGAAAGCAGTTGGGGTTTTGTTTTGCCCGCAGGAAAGTTCTTACAGCACTCATAGACGCCGTCCGGCTGTCATCATCTGCCGACAATGCTAAGGTTCTGACCTGGCTGTTTTTATTCTCCCAAGGAAGTCTTATGCCGGACGCCCAGTCCCTCAACGCTGCATTCATGGTGGTTCAGAGCAATAGCCTGGACGAACTGCGCAGCCTGGTGGTCAGCATAATGCGGCGCTATCCGCTGGCTCCCTTGGAGAACGAAATTGCCCTGGTGCAGAGCAATGGCATCGCGCAGTGGCTTAAATTGGCCTTGGCTGAAGATCCTGAGGAAAACGACCTCGGTGGTTGTGGTATCGCAGCGGCGATAGATGTTCAACTGCCCGGCAGTTTCATGTGGCAGCTCTACCGTATGGTTTTGGGCCGAGATGAAATTCCAGCCAAATCCCTGCTCGATAAAGCTCCGCTGACCTGGCGCCTCATGCGTCTGCTGCCTCAGGTCATCGACCGTCCGCATTTCGAACCGTTGCAACGCTTCCTCACTCACGACACCGACTTGCGCAAGCGCTATCAGCTATCCGAGCGCCTGGCGGATCTATTCGACCAATATCAGGTGTATCGAGCCGACTGGCTTGAGGATTGGGCGGAAGGTCGGCATCAACTGCGCAATGTCAGAGGCGAAGTAAAGCCACTACCGCCCACCAGTTGCTGGCAGGCTGAACTCTGGCGCGCGCTCCTGGAAGATGTAGGTGCAAAAGGTATGGCGCAAAGCCGCGCCGGTGTACATCAGCGATTTATCGAGCGCATCGGTAGCATCGAGCACGCACCTACCGGGCTGCCTTCGCGAGTGATCGTCTTCGGGATTTCTTCGCTTCCGGCTCAAGTACTTGAAGCTTTGGCTGGCCTCGCCCGGTTCAGCCAGGTTTTGCTGTGTGTGCACAACCCATGTCGGCATCACTGGGCCGACATCGTTGCGGACAAAGATTTGCTGCGTCACCAATACAAGCGGCAATCGCGCAAGAGCGGCATGCCTGTCGTACTTGATCCCGAGACAATGCATCAACACGCCCACCCTCTATTGGCAGCATGGGGTAAGCAAGGCCGTGACTACATCAACCTGCTCGATAGCTATGACGACCCAAACAGCTATCGAGCGGCATTTCGCGATGGGCGTATCGACCTGTTCAGCGAAAATCAGCCGCATAACCTGCTCAATCAACTCCAGGACGACATTCTCGAATTGCGCCCACTCGAGGAGACCCGCGAGCATTGGCCGGCCGTTGATCTGGCACACGACAATTCGATCCGTTTTCACATCGCTCACAGCGCTCAACGTGAGGTGGAGATTCTCCATGATCAGCTGTTGGCACGTTTCAGTGCCAATCCGGATCTACGCCCTCGCGACGTGATCGTGATGGTGCCGGACATCGACAGCTATGCGCCGCATATTCGCGCGGTGTTTGGTCAGCTTGATCGATTTGATCCACGCTTTATTCCTTTCACATTGGCAGATCAGGGCCAACGTGGTCGTGATCCATTGCTGATTGCGGTTGAACACCTGCTCAAACTGCCGGACAGTCGTTTCCCTGTCAGTGAAATTCTCGACTTGCTCGACGTTCCCGCATTACGCGCTCGTTTCGGCATGGAGGAGCGTGACTTGCCGACGTTGCACCGCTGGATTGAAGGCGCTGGTGTGCGTTGGGGAATGAACGCGGAGCAGCGTGCCGGGCTAGGTCTGCCGGATGAACTGGAGCAGAACAGCTGGCATTTCGGCCTGCGACGAATGCTTCTTGGCTACGCTGTCGGCAGCTCGACTGACTGTGCGGGTATCGAGCCCTATGATGAAATCGGGGGACTGGATGCCGCATTAATCGGGCCGTTGGTGGCCCTGCTCGATGCTCTGGAACTCGCACATCAGGAACTCACCCGGCCGGCACAGCCCAAGGAGTGGGGGCATCGGCTGCAAGCGTTGATGCAGCTGTTCTTTAAAGCCAGTAACGAACACGACGATTACTTGCTGACCCAATTGGAAGAGCTTCGTGAAACCTGGCTGGAGACCTGCGAGGCTGTTGGCCTTGAGGATGAGTTGCCCCTGACTGTCGTTCGCGAGGCCTGGCTCGCGGGGCTGGATCAGGGCCGTTTGTCTCAACGCTTTCTTGCCGGCGCGGTGAACTTCTGCACGCTGATGCCTATGCGTGCCATTCCTTTCAAACTCGTTTGTTTGCTGGGGATGAACGACGGCGATTACCCCCGTGCACAACCGCCTCTCGATTTTGACCTGATGGGTAGCGACTATCGTCCGGGCGACCGTTCCCGGCGAGAGGATGATCGCTATCTGTTGCTCGAGGCGCTGCTTTCTGCACGTAATCAGCTCTATATCAGTTGGGTCGGTCGCAGCATTCGTGACAACAGCGAGAGACCTGCTTCGGTGCTGATCGGCCAGTTACGCGATCACCTCGCCAGTGGTTGGCGATTGATCGATGACAGTCAGGACTTGTTGAGCGCCATGACCGAAGAGCATCCACTGCAACCCTTCAGTGCCCGCTATTTCCATGAGGGAGATCAACTGTTCAGCTATGCCAGCGAGTGGCAGGTTCTGCATCAACCTCATGAGCTACGAAACGAGGCTGAGTTACTCGCCCCCTATGTACAAGAGGAACCGTTGAGCCTGGCTCTGTTGCAGGACTTTTTACGTAATCCGGTTCGGCATTTTTTCACCCAGAGACTCAAGGTCTACTTCGAAGCCGCCGATGCACCGCTAGCCGATGAAGAGCCTTTTGTACTCGACGCCCTGCAGCGATATACGCTCAGCGACAGCCTGCTGGAAGCAGCGCTCAGGCAGCCGGACAATGTCGAGCAAGCGCTCGAGGCGCAGGCGCGACGTTTGCAAAATAGCGGCCTGTTGCCAATGGCCGGATTCGGCGAGTGCCTGCAAAGGGAATTGATTGAGCCACTGCCGGACTTGCTACAACGCTATCAGCAACTATTGACGCTTTGGCCGACTCCGCTCGCCAGTGCCATCCCGATCAGTCTCGAGTTGCAGGGGTTGCGTCTTGAAGGATGGCTCTCGGGTTTGCATCAACGCGCCGACGGAGGCGTGTTGTCGGTCACGACCATTCCCAACAGCATCGGCTCGATCAAAAGCCGCAAATGGCATCGACTGATCAAACCCTGGGTCAATCATCTCGTGGCCTGCGCCAGCGGGCTCTCATTGACCACCGCATTGGTGGCCAGTGACGACACATTGCTGCTCGAGCCGATGGAACAAGACAGAGCCGTTCGGTTTCTTGGCGACCTTCTTCTCGCCTGGCTGGCTGGCATGCGTCAGCCTCTGCCGATCGCAGTGAAGACCGCTTTTGCCTGGTTATCTCAGACCGATCCGCTCAAAGCTGAAGCGGCTGCTCGCAAAGCCTACGAAGGTGACGGACAGACCAGTGAAGGCGAACGCCGCGAAAGTCCGGCGCTGTCCCGCCAATTTGCCGACTTCGCTGCATTACTCGCGGACGAAACATTTTCCGGCTGGTGCGATGCTCTTTATCGACCTCTGTTGGAAGCGCCCTGGCGCTCATTGTCCAATGAAGGGGCGCGCGCATGAGTACGAAGACACCCCTTGCGCTGGCATTCCCTCTGCGTGGCAGCCAGTTGATCGAAGCCAGCGCCGGCACCGGCAAAACCTTCACCATTTCTGCGCTCTACCTACGCCTGATTCTTGGCCATGGCGGCGAATCGAACGGGTTCGCCCGCGAACTGTTGCCGCCGCAAATTCTTGTGGTGACGTTCACCGACGCGGCAACCAAGGAGCTGCGTGAGCGGATTCGCACGCGTCTCGCCGAGGCCGCGCGATTCTTCCGCGATGAGACGCCAGCGCCTGACGGATTGATTGCCGAACTACGAGATCAATTCGATCCGCAGCAGTGGCCAGGTTGCGCCAATCGCCTGGACATCGCCGCACAGTGGATGGACGAGGCCGCGGTCTCCACCATCCACAGTTGGTGCCAGCGCATGTTGCGCGAACATGCTTTCGATAGCGGAAGTCTGTTTACCCAATCCCTGGAAACGGATCACAGCGATTTGCTCGGCGAAGTGCTGCGCGATTACTGGCGGCTGTTCTGTTACCCGATGCAGGGCGATGCGTTGAATTGGGTTCGCAGCAACTGGGGTGGACCTGCGGCGTTGCTGCCTCGGGTGCGAGGCTTGTTCGCCAGCGAGCGCGAGAGCGACGAAAGCAAGGCCCCGGCGGAGTTGATCGATGATTGTCTGCAAGAGCGGCGCGCTGCGTTGATCGAATTGAAAATGCCGTGGCGGCAGTGGGCTGATGAGTTGCTTGCGATTTGTCATCAAGGTGTTGCGAGTAAAAGCGTCGATGGTCGCAAGATGCAGGCCCGCTACTTTGAGCCGTGGTTCGAAAAGCTCAAGAACTGGGCTGAAGACGAGTCCCTCGAACAGCTGGACATCGGCACCGGATTCACTCGGCTGACGCCCGACGGAATGGCTGAAGCCTGGAAAGGCCAGGCTCCAGCTCATCCGGGGCTGGACGCCATGCCGGGGCTCAAGTCGAGTCTCGATGCATTGCCAACCCCCGATGCTGCCGTACTGCAACACGCCGCCAAGTGGGTAGGTGCACGCTTCGAAGAAGAGAAACGCCGGCGTGCCGAGATGGGCTTCGACGACATGCTCTTGCGTCTGGATGCTGCGCTGCAGTCAGAGGGCGGCGAACGCCTTGCCACATTGATCCGCGAGCAATTCCCGGTTGCACTGATCGACGAGTTCCAGGACACCGACCCGGTGCAGTACCGGATCTTCGAAAGCATTTACCGCATCGAGCACAACAATCCGGACACCGGACTGTTTCTGATTGGCGACCCCAAACAGGCGATTTACGCGTTCCGTGGTGCGGACATCTATACCTACTTGCGTGCTCGCCAAGCCACCACCGGCCGACTGCATACCTTGGGCACCAACTTCCGTTCCAGCCATGGCATGGTGAAAGCGGTCAATCACGTGTTCGAGCGCGCCGAATCCCGTGAGCAGGGCCGCGGCGCGTTTTTGTTCCGGGAGAAGAACGGTGAAAACCCGGTACCGTTCCAACCTGTCGAATCCCAAGGCCGTAAAGAAGAACTGCAGATTGCCGGGCAGGACGTCGCGGCGCTGAATGTCTGGCACTTATCCACCGATCAGCCGCTGTCAGGCGCGGTCTATCGCCAGCAATTGGCGGCTGCATGTGCCAGCGAAATCACCGCGCTGCTCAATGGCGGCCAAAACGGTAGCGCTGGGTTTATTCAGGACGGCAAGGACTTCAAAGGCCTGCGACCTTCCGATATCGCAATCCTCGTTCGTGACGGAAAAGAAGCTCAGGCGGTGCGCGGTGAGCTCGCCAATCGCGGGGTCCGCAGCGTTTATCTGTCCGACAAGGATTCGGTTTTCGCAGCTCAGGAGGCACACGACTTGCTGTCCTGGCTCAAGGCTTGTGCCGAGCCGGATGTCGAGCGCTCCCTGAAAGCCGCGCTGGCCTGCATCACCCTGAATTTGCCACTGGCTGAGCTGGAGCGTCTGAACCAGGACGAACTGGTTTGGGAAACCCGCGTCATGCAGTTCCGTGGCTATCGTGAACTATGGCGCAAACAAGGTGTGCTGCCGATGCTGCGGCGCCTGCTGCATGACTTCCGCTTGCCGCAGACCTTGATCGCCCGCAGCGACGGCGAGCGGGTGCTGACCAACCTTCTGCATCTGTCAGAGCTGATGCAACAAGCCGCTGCCGAACTGGACGGCGAGCAAGCGCTGATCCGTCATCTGGCGGAACTGCTGGCGTTGTCAGGTCAGGCCGGTGAAGAGCAGATTCTGCGTCTGGAAAGCGACGAGCAACTGGTCAAGGTCGTGACCATCCACAAATCCAAAGGCCTCGAATATCCACTGGTGTTCCTGCCCTTCATTTGTTCAGCAAAACCGGTGGATGGCAGCCGATTGCCGCTGCATTACCACGACGCTTCGGGCAAGGCCCAATTGAGCCTGAAGCCCACCGCCGAGCTGATTGCGCAAGCCGATGAAGAGCGTCTGGCCGAAGACTTGCGCCTGCTCTATGTCGCCCTCACCCGCGCCCAACATGCCTGCTGGCTGGGGGTGACGGATCTCAAACGCGGCAATAACAACAGCTCGGTGCTACACCTTTCTGCCCTTGGCTACTTGCTCGGCGGTGGCGCCTCTCTGGGTGAGTCCATCGCCCTTGATCGTTGGCTGCAAGACCTGCGACAAGATTGCCCTGCCATCAGTGTCGGTGAAATGCCGCAGCCCACCGACGAGCACTATCAGCCACCGCGTAATGACGCCATCCTCAGTGCCACTCTGCTGCCCAAGCGCAAGGCCAGCGAAAACTGGTGGATCGCGTCTTACAGTGCGCTGCGTATCAGCGACGTATTGAGTGTTGGCAGTGATGAAGCACCGGACAGTCCTCAAGCACAAAAGCTTTTCGATGACGAGCGACTCGATCCCGACGCGCCGCGAGAAATCATCACCGGTGGCGCCGACATCCATCGTTTCCCGCGTGGCCCCAATCCCGGAACCTTTCTCCATGGGTTGCTGGAATGGGCGGGTGACGACGGTTTCGCCGTTACCCGTGAGGCATTGGAAGACGCGATTGCCCGGCGCTGTAATCTGCGCGGTTGGGAAGGCTGGATCATCACTCTAAGTGACTGGTTGCAGCATTTGCTCCAATTACCGCTGCCGATCGGTGACAGCCAGCCGCCGGTCATTCTGGAGCAACTGAAACAGTACCGGGTGGAGATGGAGTTCTGGTTCGCCAGCCACAAAGTCGACGTACTCAAACTCGATGAACTGGTGCGGCAATACACGCACAACGGCGTGGCTCGGGTAGCCGCAGAGCCGGTGCAGCTCAATGGCATGTTCAAAGGCTTCATCGACCTGACCTTCGAGCACGACGGCCGCTATTACGTGGCAGATTACAAATCCAACTGGCTGGGCATCGATGACCTGGCCTACACCGAGCAGGCCATGGAACAGTCGATCCTCGATAATCGCTACGACCTGCAATATGTGCTGTACCTGTTGGCGTTGCATCGCCAGCTCAAGGCACGATTGCCCGACTACGATTACGATCGGCATGTCGGTGGCGCGCTGTACCTGTTTCTGCGCGGCACCCGCGCAGCCAGTCGCGGTGCTTACTTTGTGCGACCTCCGCGCGAGTTGATCGAGCGTCTGGACCGGATGTTCCAGGGCAAACCTGAACCCAAGGCCGAGCCCTTGTGGGAACAGGGAGTCTTGTTATGAGCCGCACCCTGGACGATCTGCTGCCGACACCGCTGGCTGCCGACAGCCTGTCGACACTCGCGCCCCTGACCCGCGCCGATGATCTGCTGGTGCTGCTCACCCGTTGGGTCGAGCGTGGCTGGCTGCGTGCCCTGGACAAAGCATTCGTAGCATTCCTCCATGAGCTTGAGCCTGAAACTGACCCACTGGTGCTGCTCGCCGCCGCGCTCACCAGTCATCAACTCGGTCATGGGCATGTCTGCCTGGACCTGTTCGAAACCCTCAAGGCTCCGGATTTTGCCTTGTCGCTGCCGCCCGAAGGCGATGTGCAGGGCGGGATGTTGCTGTTGCCCTCGCAATTGCTTGAGGCCCTCGACGGTGCGCATTGGTGCAAGGTTCTGGCGGCGAGCGCGTTGGTTGCATTGTCGGCTGACGGCAGTGATTCGGCGCAGCGACGGCCATTGGTGTTGTCCGGGAAGCGTCTGTACCTGAGACGCTACTGGGCCTATGAGCGCCGCATTGATCTCGCCTTGCGCCAGCGTCTCGCACAGCGCGAGGCGACCCCGGATGATCTGCCGCAGCGGTTGAATGAGTTGTTTGGCTCGGCGAAATCCGGCGATGTGATCGACTGGCAAAAACTCGCCTGTGCCATCGCCACGCGTGGCGCCTTCAGCATCGTCACGGGTGGCCCGGGCACCGGCAAAACAACGACGGTGGTGCGTTTGCTCGCGCTGCTTCAGGCGCCGGCGGTGGAGGCTGGCCATCCACTGCGCATTCGCCTGGCGGCGCCGACCGGCAAAGCCGCGGCGCGGTTGACCGAGTCCATCAGCCAGCAAGTGCAATCGCTGACAGTCACCGAAGACGTACGGGCGAAAATTCCCTGCGACGTGACCACCGTGCATCGTTTGCTCGGCAGTCGCCCTGGCACTCGACACTTTCGGCACCATGCCGGCAATCGCTTGCCTCTGGATGTGCTGGTGGTCGATGAAGCATCGATGATCGATCTGGAAATGATGGCGAATCTGCTCGACGCCTTGCCGCCCCACGCGCGTTTGGTATTGCTCGGTGACAAGGATCAACTGGCCTCCGTGGAGGCCGGTGCGGTACTGGGTGATCTGTGTCGCGACGCCGAGAGTGGATGGTACAACCCGAAGACCCGCCAGTGGCTGGAGTCGGTCAGCGGTGAAACCTTGCAGGGCAGCGGTTTGTGTGAAGACATCGACGACACTCATCCACTGGCGCAACAAGTGGTGATGTTGCGTCACTCACGGCGTTTCGGCGAGGGTAGCGGGATCGGCCAACTCGCGCGCCGGGTCAATCAGCAATTGCCGGATGAGGCGCGCCAGTTGCTGTCGGCGGGGCACTATGACGATGTGTATTCGTTGCCGCTCAAGGGCGAGCACGACCACAAGCTGGAGCGACTGTTGCTTGAGGGACATGGCGATGGCCCACAAGGTTATCGGCATTATCTGAGTGTGCTGCGCGATCAGCGCCCACCGCCCGGCCGGCCGCTCGAACATCCGGACTGGATCACGTGGGCCCGGGAAGTCCTGCAAGCGTTCGACACCTTTCAGCTGTTGTGTGCGGTGCGCAAGGGGCCGTGGGGTGTGGAAGGTTTGAACCTGCGTATTACCGCCGCTTTGCTCAAGGCCCGACTGATCGACAATGACCAGCAATGGTACGAGGGCCGGCCGGTGCTGATGACGCGCAATGACTACGGCCTGGGTTTGATGAATGGCGATATCGGTATTGCCTTGAAGCTGCCTGAGCGCGAAGGACCCGATGCCGGCAAACCGGTGCTGCGTGTAGCTTTCCCGCGCAATGATGGCCGGGGCGGGGTGCGTTTCGTGTTGCCGAGTCGGCTCAACGATGTCGAAACCGTGTACGCCATGACGGTGCACAAATCCCAGGGCTCGGAATTTGCGCACACCGCGTTGATCCTTCCGGATGCCCTGAATCCAGTGCTGACCAAGGAGCTGATTTACACCGGCATCACCCGGGCCAAGCACTGGTTCACCCTGATCGAGCCGCGAGCTGGGGTGTTCGAAGAAGCCGTGCAACGCAAGGTTAAGCGCCTGAGCGGGTTGATGCTGGAACTGGAAGAGGGTGCTGAGCCCCGAGGGTGAAAAAATAAGCGATTGATGGCAATTATTGACTAGCCAGTCAGGAGTCACTGTCTCGCTGGTGATTCAGCGCTGTGCTATCGTTGCGGCATCATTTCGCTACGATCCAAGAGAATCCCTGCATGAAGGTGGCTGTCTGGGCGACAGAGCGCGTGTTTCGCTGCAAGCGCGCAGTGCTTGTCGGTCTGCTCTGTGCGCTGGCGGGCATGGCCGTCGCGCAGCCGCAACCGCCGCCGGGCATGGCTGAGCAACGCGCTCAAGCTGTCACCAAAGTTGTTCTGGGCATTCTCAGCTACGCGCGCTGGCCGGTGGAACCTGCGCAGTTGCGCCTGTGTATCGTCGGTCCTACCGAGTACACCGACGATCTGGTCAAAGGCACGACCCAGGCCACTGGCCGACCCGTCACCGTGCGCCGCCTGCTGGCAGATAACCCGGTCATCGCCAGCGAGTGCGATGCGGTGTACATCGGCAAACTCACAACGGATGAGCGCAGCCGCCTGTTTACCTCGCTGATCGGTCATCCGGTGCTGAGCATCAGCGAGGGCGGTGATCAGTGCACGGTGGGCAGTCTGTTTTGCCTGCGGGTTGGCGACGATCAGGTGTCTTTTGAAGTCAATCTCGACTCCGTCGCCCGCAGTGGCGTACGCATTCACCCAAGCGTCCTGCAATTGTCGCGTCGCAAACCGGCGGCGCCATGAAACTGTTCGGTTCGAAAGTTCGCCCCACGCTGGGCTCGGTGATTGGTCGCGGCAACTTGATTGTGGCGCTGGTGGCCGTGACGATGGCCAGCGTCTCGCTGACCCTGCTGGGTGTTCTGGCGCTGCGGGTTTACGCCGATCACAACTTGCACCTGATTGCCCGCTCGATCAGTTACACCGTCGAAGCGGCGGTGGTGTTCAACGACAAGGCTGCCGCCACTGAGTCGCTGGCGCTGATTGCTTCCACTGAAGAAGTGGCGGACGTCCAGGTGCTGGACGCTCAAGGCCAGTTGCTCGCACGCTGGCAACGACCGGAAAACGGCTTTTTCTCCGGGTTGGAAATGCAGATCACCCGTGCCGTTCTGGAAAAGCCGATCGACCTGCCGATCCTGCATCAGGACCGTGAAATCGGGCGCGTTCTGCTGATGGGCCATGGTGGCAGCCTGATGAGCTTTCTGCTCAGTGGTCTGGCGGGGATTATCCTCTGTACCGCGATCAGCGCCTGGGTCGCGCTCTCTCTGGCTCGGCGCCAGTTGCGCGGCATCATTGGCCCGCTGCACAAACTCGCTGCCGTCGCCCATGCCGCGCGCAGCGAGCGAGCGCTGGATCGTCGCGTACCGCCGGCGCAGATCGCCGAACTCGACAATCTCGGCAACGACTTCAACGCCCTGCTCGACGAACTGGAGTCGTGGCAAACCCATCTGCAGAACGAAAACGAAACGCTCGCCCACCAGGCCAGTCACGACAGCCTGACCGGGCTGCCGAATCGCGCCTTTTTCGAGGGCCGATTGATCCGTGCGCTGCGCAACGCCAGCAAACTTCACGAGCGCGTGGCGGTGCTGTTTCTCGACAGTGATCGTTTCAAAGGCATCAACGATAACTTCGGCCACGCCGCCGGGGACGCGGTGCTGGTAGCAGTCGCTAACCGAGTGCGCGCCCAGTTGCGTGAGGAGGATCTGGTCGCGCGGCTCGGCGGTGACGAGTTCGCCGTGTTGCTGACCCCCTTGCACAAGATCGAAGACGCCGAGCGCATCGCCGACAAGATTCTCGCCAGCATGGACGTGCCCATCGCGCTGCCGGGGGACACCAGTGTCGTGACGTCGCTCAGTATCGGCATCGCCGTTTACCCCGATCATGGCGCCACGCCAGGTGCGTTGCTCGATGCCGCCGATGCGGCGATGTATCAAGCCAAGCGTTTGTCACGCGGCGCCCAATTCACGGCCGGGTCGGAGCACCCGGTCGATCCCGTTCAAACCAGGAGCTGATTCCCGTGTTCACACTGCCCATTCGAATTTTTTCCATCCTGCTGTTGATGGTCACACTGACCCTGACCGGTTGCCAGACTGCCCCGCAAAAAGGCCTGACTCCCGCGCAAATTGCCGTGCTCAAACAGCAAGGTTTTGAGTTGACCGACGAAGGCTGGGAGTTCGGCCTGTCGGGCAAAGTGCTGTTCGGCAGCGATGTCGAAAGCCTGAACAATCAAAGCACCGAGATCGTCGAGCGCATCGGCAAGGCACTGCTCAATGTCGGGATCGAGCGAGTGCGGGTCGATGGCCACACTGATGCATCGGGCAAGGAAAGCTACAACCAGCAACTGTCCCTGCGCCGGGCCAAAAGCGTGGCCAAGGTGCTGGGCACGGTCGGCATGAAGCCAGAAAACATTCAGCTGCAAGGCCTCGGCAGCAAAGAGCCGGTGGCCTCCAACGACACGGCGGCGGGTCGCACGGAAAACCGCCGGGTGTCGATTGTGGTCAGCGCCGACTAATCAGCGAATTGCATCTCACGGGTCTGCCCCATCAGCAGACCCTGATTGCGCTCGGTCACCTCGCGGATGTAATCCCACAACAGGGTGATCCGCTTCAACTTGCGCAGGTCCTCCCGGCAGTACATCCAGAACTGTCGGGTGATGTCGATTTCCTCGGGCAACACCGGCAGCAGGCGTGGATCCTGCGCGGCGAGGAAACACGGCAAAATCGCCAGTGAACGCCCCTGCTGCGCCGCGACGAACTGCGCGATCACACTGGTGCTGCGCAAATGCGCGTTGGCGCCGGGCAGCACATTCGCCAAGTAGAGCAGCTCCGAGCTGAACGCCAGGTCATCCACATAACTGATGAATTGATGCTTGCTCAAGTCGGCCGGGCGGCGGATTGGTGGGTGTTGGTCGAGGTAATCCTGGGTGGCGTAGAGCTGCAAGCGGTAATCGCAGAGTTTGCAGCAGACGTAGGGGCCATGTTCCGGCCGTTCCAGCGCAATGACGATGTCGGCCTCGCGTTTGGACAGGCTTATGAAGTGCGGCAGCGGCAGGATATCCACCGAGATTGCCGGGTAGGCGTCGACGAAATGGCTCAATTGCGGCGTGATGAAAAAACTGCCGAAGCCTTCGGTGCAACCCATGCGCACATGCCCGGATAACGCCACGCCGGAGCCGGAAACCTGTTCGCAGGCCATGTGCAACGTGCTTTCAATCGACTCGGCATAGCCGAGCAAACGCTGGCCTTCGGTGGTCAGCACGAAGCCGCTGGTCCGCGACTTCTCGAACAGCAAGGTGCCTAACGCCGCTTCCAGTGAACTGATCCGCCGCGACACCGTGGTGTAGTCGACGGCAAGCCGTTTGGCGGCGGTGCTGGCCTTGCGGGTGCGGGCGACTTCGAGGAAAAACTTGAGGTCGTCCCAGTTCAGCGAACCTAGAGAGGTGATGTTTTTTTGCATGATGGACGGGCTTATATGTGCGTTCTTATTAGAAGTTTGCACCGGTA
>NZ_JBIUVJ010000027.1:0-49905 GCF_044742875.1 Pseudomonas sp. NPDC087817 | reverse complement strand
TATACTCCAAAAACAGTCCGACAACCAATTCGTGACACACGCCTCATTTCAAGGCGAACCTTTCGCCTTGGCTCCTACGATAAAAACAAGTTTCGGAGACCAGCATGAACGCATCGCTTACGCCCAACGAAACCACGGTCCAGAAGGTCAAGCTGCTGATCAATGGCGAGTGGGTCGAGTCGCAAACCACTGAATGGCACGACATCGTCAACCCGGCCACCCAGCAAGTGCTGGCCAAAGTCCCGTTCGCCACCGCTGCTGAAGTCGATGCTGCCGTCAGCGCTGCGCAGCATGCGTTTCAAACCTGGAAGCTGACCCCGATCGGCGCCCGTATGCGCATCATGCTCAAGCTGCAAGCGCTGATCCGCGAACACTCCAAGCGCATCGCCGTGGTGCTCAGCGCCGAGCAGGGCAAAACCATTGCCGACGCCGAGGGCGACATTTTCCGTGGCCTGGAAGTGGTCGAGCACGCCTGCTCCATTGGCACTCTGCAAATGGGCGAGTTCGCCGAAAACGTTGCCGGTGGCGTCGATACCTACACCCTGCGCCAGCCAATCGGCGTTTGCGCCGGCATCACGCCGTTCAACTTCCCGGCGATGATTCCGCTGTGGATGTTCCCGATGGCCATCGCCTGCGGCAACACCTTCGTATTGAAGCCTTCCGAACAGGATCCGCTGTCGACCATGCTGCTGGTGGAACTGGCGATCGAGGCTGGCGTCCCGGCGGGTGTGCTTAACGTGGTTCACGGTGGCAAAGACGTGGTTGATGGCCTGTGCACGCACAAGGACATCAAAGCCGTTTCTTTCGTCGGTTCGACCGCTGTTGGTACTCACGTCTACGACCTGGCCGGCAAGCACGGCAAGCGTGTGCAATCGATGATGGGCGCGAAGAACCACGCCGTGGTACTGCCAGACGCCAATCGCGAGCAAGCGCTCAACGCCCTGGTCGGTGCTGGTTTCGGCGCGGCCGGGCAACGTTGCATGGCCACTTCGGTGGTGGTGTTGGTCGGGGCGGCGAAACAATGGCTGCCGGACCTGAAAGCGCTGGCACAGAAACTCAAGGTCAACGCCGGCAGCGAGCCGGGCACCGATGTCGGTCCGGTGATCTCGAAAAAGGCCAAGGCGCGGATTCTCGACCTGATCGAAAGCGGCATCAAGGAAGGCGCGAAGCTTGAACTGGACGGTCGCGACATCAGCGTGCCGGGTTACGAGCAAGGCAACTTCGTCGGCCCGACCCTATTTTCCGGGGTGACGACCGACATGCAGATCTACACCCAGGAAATCTTCGGCCCGGTGCTGGTGGTGCTGGAAGTCGACACCCTCGACCAGGCCATTGCGCTGGTCAACGCCAACCCGTTCGGCAACGGCACTGGCCTGTTCACCCAAAGCGGCGCAGCGGCGCGCAAATTCCAGACTGAAATCGACGTCGGTCAGGTCGGCATCAACATCCCGATTCCAGTACCCGTGCCGTTCTTCAGCTTCACCGGTTCCCGTGGCTCGAAACTCGGCGACCTCGGTCCGTATGGCAAGCAAGTGGTGCAGTTCTATACGCAGACCAAAACGGTCACGGCGCGCTGGTTCGATGACGACAGCGTCAACGACGGCGTAAACACCACCATCAACCTGCGCTGAGGAACTGCCATGAAAATCGCATTTATCGGTCTGGGCAACATGGGCGCGCCGATGGCGCGCAACCTGATCAAGGCCGGCCATTCGCTGAACCTGGTTGATCTGAACAAAACCGTGCTGGCGGAATTGGAACAACTGGGCGGCACCATTCGTTCGTCGGCTCGCGAAGCTGCCGAAGACGCTGAACTGGTGATCACCATGCTCCCGGCCGCCGTGCATGTGCGCAGTGTCTGGCTCGGTGAAGACGGCGTACTCGCCGGCATCGGCAAAGGTGTGCCGGCAGTCGATTGCAGCACCATCGATCCGCAGACCGCACGCGATGTGGCTGCTGCGGCGGCGAAACAAGGCGTGGCCATGGCCGATGCGCCGGTCTCCGGCGGCACGGGCGGTGCGACGGCTGGCACGCTGACCTTCATGGTCGGCGCCACGCCAGAATTGTTTGCCACCCTGCAACCGGTGCTGGCGCAAATGGGCCGCAATATTGTGCATTGCGGTGAAGTCGGCACCGGGCAGATCGCCAAGATCTGCAACAACCTGCTGCTGGCGATTTCGATGGTCGGTGTCAGTGAAGCGATGGCGCTGGGGGATGCGCTGGGGATCGACACCTCGGTGTTGGCCGGGATCATCAACAGCTCGACCGGGCGTTGCTGGAGTTCGGAAATGTACAACCCGTGGCCGGGCATCGTCGAAACGGCGCCGGCCTCGCGCGGTTATACCGGCGGCTTCGGTGCCGAGTTGATGCTCAAGGATCTGGGCTTGGCGACGGAAGCTGCACGTCAGGCGCACCAACCGGTGGTGCTCGGCGCGGTGGCGCAGCAGTTGTATCAGGCGATGAGTCAGCGTGGCGATGGCGGCAAGGATTTTTCGGCGATCATCAACAGCTATCGCAAGCCGCAGTAACTAGGGTCAGCAATACTTTTGTGGCAGCTGGGATTTTGTGGTGAGGGGATTTATCCCCGATCGGCTGCGCAGCAGTCGTAAACCCTGAGCCCGCGTTTTGACTGACACGATGAAGGCGGCCGCTTCGCGTCCCATCGGGGATAAATCCCCTCGCCACAGGTTCTCTATTTCCACAGATATCTGTGGGGTGTGCTGAACAAAATTGCAGTAGGTGTTGCCGGGAAATCATGTCGGGTGATTTCCCGGCTTTTTTGTATCAGGCAAACACGAAATACTTACGCACCGTCTCGACCACCTCCCACGTGCCTTTCATCCCCGGTTCAATCACGAAAATATCGCCGGCACGCAGGTGGATCGGCGCCATGCCATCCGGGGTGATCACGCAGTAGCCTTCCTGGAAATGGCAGTACTCCCACTTCACATATTCGACGCGCCACTTGCCCGGTGTGCAGATCCAGGTGCCCATGATCTTGCTGCCGTCTTCACTGGTGTAGGCGTTGAGGTTGACGGTGTGCGGGTCGCCCTCAAGTTTTTCCCATTTACAGGCATCGAGTACCGGTAGCGGGTGGGTGTCGCGCAGAACGGTGATAGGGGCGGTCGCGGTCATGGGGGCTCCGGGCAGTGGACTTGAGGAATGAAGTCGCACCCTATAGCGCCCGGGCTCGGGTCAGTTGTCTGTGCTCGACATCGAAGTGCCCAGAAGCGCGCAAACCGCTTACAGATTTTCCAGCGGGCAAGTGACCCGGGCGTGCTCCAGGCTTGCCTCGAAGCCTTCCAGTTGCGCGTATTGGCGGATGAGCTCGGCCATGTTGTTGTTGATTTCGCGCTTCTTCGCCTCGACGGCCTGTTGCGCCAGCGCCCACGGCATCGCCTCGCCGCGGTGATCAGCGAAGATCGCTTGCAACTCCTTGAGGCGAAAACCCATGTCTTTGGCGCATTTGATGAAAATCAGCAGTTCGACGCTTTGTTGATCGTAGAGGCGGTAGTTGCCTTGACGCCGGGGTTTGGGCAGCAAGCCGATCGACTCATAGTGACGGATGCTTTTGATGGTGGTGCCGGAGCGTTGCGCGGCTTGGCCGATGTACATAAAAGTCCTTTTTCAACGTGAAACAGCGCGGGGCATTATCGGCAGACTTACCGGCCGGCGATAGCCTGCGCCTGTTGCAACCAGGCTTGGCGTTGCTGATCGGTGGAGCCAAGCACCGGGCCGAACGTCAGCGTACGCACGGGTTTGATTCCGCAGAATGCGAGTGTTGTCTGGCGCACCTCATTCAGTCCGGGCATGCGGTAGATCCAGCGGTAATACCAGGGCGGCGTGTCCATGGTCACCAGCAAATCTGCGGTGCGGCCCTTCAGCAGTTTGTCCGGGAACGCTTTGCCTTTGCGGTATTTGAAAGCGAATCCCGGCAGCAGCACCCGATCAAAAAAACCTTTGAGCAGCGCCGGAATGCCGCCCCACCAGATCGGGTACACCAGCGTCAGATGTTCGGCCCAAAGGATGTCGGACTGTGCCGCACTCAAGTCGTTTTCCAGCGTCTGGATCTGTTGATAACCCTCGCGCAGCACCGGGTCGAAATCCATTTCGCCAAGCCGTAACTGACGCACTTCATGTCCGGCTTCTAGCGCTGATTGTGCATAGCGATCAGCGAGTGCGGCGCACAGGCTTGTCGCCGAAGGGTGGCCGAGAATCAGCAGAATGCGTTTGCCCATCGTCACTGTCCTTGCTGATGAAAAGCCAAGGATGAAGTCTGCCCCTTAGGGGAGAGTCAAGGCATGCAACAGTGCTTTGGCGTACCCCGGCAATGCGCTGAAATCTCTGGCACACAGCATCAACGTGCGACGGGCCCAAGGCTCATCAAGGGCTACGCTTTTGAAGGCGCGTGACGGCCCGCGTTCAACGGCGGCCAACGGCACAATGGCGAGCCCGGCGCTTCGGCCGACCATGCGCATCACGCTGTCGAAGCCATCCGCGCGGATGCGAATCTGCATGCGTGATCCGCTATTCAGCGCCTGCTCTTCGAGATAGATCGCCAGTGCGCTGTCGGCGCTCAGTCCTACAAACTCGTGGCGCAAGGCGTCGCTGAAACTGACTTCGGCGGCGTCGGACAATGGGTGGTCCAGCGGCAGAATCAGCACCAGTGGATCGTCGCGGAACGCTTGAGTCTGTAGGTCGCTGGTGTCGACCGCGTCAGACACAATCCCCAGATCCGCCGCACCCTGGCGCAAGGCGTGGGTGATACGTGCGCTGGGCAGCTCTTGCAGGTCGATGTCGAGATTGGGGTGGCTGCGCAAAAAGTCCGCGAGCACTTCCGGCAGGTATTCGGTGATCGCGGTGGTATTGCACAGCAGACGCACCTGACCTTTGACACCTTGGGCGTAGTCCGCCAGATCCTGCTGCATGCGTTCGGTCTGCTGCAGAAGGATGCGCGCGTGGTGCGCCAGGGCTTTGCCGGCCGGTGTCGGGATGACGCCACGGCGGCCACGCTGGAGAAAGTCGGTGCCCAGTGACGCTTCCATTGCGCGGATTCTTGCGCTGGCGGCGGCGAGGGAGAGATGGCTGCGGGCAGCGCCGGCAGTGATGTTGCCGGTGTCGAGAATGTGCAGATAGAGGCGCAGGTCGGTGAGGTCGAAGTGCATGGGCAGCCTCTGGTTTTGTGGTTTATGGATAGGCCCTATCGCTGGCAAGCCAGCTCCCACAGGGTTTTGTGTGGACTCAGGTTTTGCATCCAACCCATAAACCTGTGGGAGCTGGCTTGCCAGCGATGGGGCCAATTGCCTCAATGAAGTTCTCAGCCTCTTCCACAGGATTTTGTGTGGACTCAGGTTTTGCATCCAACCCATAAACCTGTGGGAGCTGGCTTGCCAGCGATGGGGCCAATTGCCTCAATGAATTTCTCAGCCTCTTCCACAGGGTTTTGTGTGGACTCAGGTTTTGCATCCAACCCATAAACCTGTGGGAGCTGGCTTGCCAGCGATGGGGCCAGTTGCCTCAATGAATTTCTTAGCCTCTTGCATTGGCAGAGGCTGCCTCAGTATATGGCAAATTTTCAACCCGACGCCTCAGGCGCACAGTAGCGCCATGAACGCACTCGCAGATTTCTACCAAAACCTCGGTCTGGCCCTGTCACTGCTGGTCATCGCCACCTTCGTCATGGCCGGTCTGGTCAAAGGCGTCATCGGCCTTGGACTGCCCACGGTCGCCATGGGGTTGCTGGGTCTGGCTATGGCACCGTCGCAGGCAGCGGCGCTGCTGATCATTCCGGCAACGCTGACCAATGTCTGGCAACTGGCCTTCGGCGGACATTTGAAAGAACTGATCCGGCGCCTGTGGCCCATGCTGCTGATGATCTTTCTCGGCACCGGTGTCGGCACTGTGTGGATCGGCATGGCGGGCGGGCACTGGGTGGTGCGCGGGCTGGGCACGGCGCTGTTGCTCTACGCGTTGAGCGGGTTATTCCTGCCGACGCTGCACGTTAAACCTCGCCATGAATCCTGGCTCGGTCCGGTCTGTGGCGTGATCACCGGCGTCATCACTTCCGCCACCGGCGTTTTCGTGATTCCCGCCGTGCCGTACCTGCAAGCGCTGGGCTTGAACCGTGATGAACTGGTGCAGGCGCTCGGCCTGTCCTTCACCGTTTCGACGCTCGCGTTGGCCGGCGGCTTACTCTGGCGCGGTGCGCTCGGTGGCGGCGAATTGAGCGCCTCGTTGCTGGCGCTGATTCCGGCAGTGTTCGGCATGTTGCTCGGCCAATGGCTGCGTCAGAGGATCAGCGCGGCGCTGTTCAAGCGTGTGTTCTTCATCGGCATGGGCGCGCTCGGCGCCCACTTGCTGATCAGCGGTTAGCCGACGACTCGCTGAGCATGTCAATGCGGCGGATATCAAAATCGCGCTCCAGATACTCCATGCGCTGTTCGAAGAATTGCTTCATGTGCGGCAGATTCGAGTGCACATCCAGATGCGCCTGGCTTTCCCAGATCTCGTAGAAGATGAACAGCGACGGATCTTGCTGGTCGCGCAGCATGTGGTATTCGATGCAACCTGGTTCGGCGCGACTAGGTTCAACGTAGGCGCGGAACAGCGCCTCGAAAGCCTCGGCTTTTTCCGGGCGGGTCTTGGCGTGCAGGATGAAACCGTGGCGTTCACTCATCGATAAAACTCCTCAAGTTCAGATGGCGACCAATGCTACGGCAACAATCCGGACTCGATTCGTGCGTTTTGATCAAATGTATTTTGCGCAACCGCCGCTTATTCCGCGTGAGACACAACGTTAATCTGCCGCCATTCAACGTTCCCATCTCTATCCAGCCCAGTGGCTGCGCCGAGGCTTTGCCATGAAAAAAGTTTTGTTGCTCAACGGCGGTAAAAAATTCGCCCACTCCGACGGTCGCTACAACACCACCCTGCACGAAGCCGCACTGAGCGTGCTGGATCGTGGCGGTATCGACGTGAAAACCACGTTCATCGACGAGGGCTACGACGTTGCTGAAGAAGTGGCGAAATTCCTCTGGGCCGACGTGATCATTTATCAAATGCCGGGCTGGTGGATGGGTGCGCCGTGGACGGTGAAAAAGTACCTCGACGAAGTCTTCACCGAAGGCCACGGCAGCCTCTACGCCAGCGATGGCCGCACCCGCTCCGACGCGTCGCAGAAGTACGGCAGCGGCGGGCTGATTCAGGGCAAGCAATACATGCTGTCGCTGACCTGGAACGCGCCGCAGCAGGCGTTTGATGACCCGACCGATTTCTTCGAAGCCAAAGGCGTGGACGCGGTGTACTTCCCGTTTCACAAGGCCAACGAATTTTTGGGCATGACTGCTTTGCCAACGTTCCTCTGTGTGGACGTGATGAAGCGTCCGAACATTAAGAACGATGTGGCGCGGTATGAGCAGCATCTGAACGAGGTGTTCGCTCTCAAGGCTTGAGGTGCTTTCCTCTGCCAAATGGATTTATCTGTGGTGAGGGGATTTATCCCCGATGGGTCGCGTAGCGGCCCCACTCTTGATCCTGAAAAAGAAGGGGCCTGCTGCGCAGTCCATCGGGGATAAATCCCCTCGCCACAAAGGTGTTCTCTCTCCACAATGGATTTGTGCCGATCAATTAAGGGACACCCGTGAAAGCCAGATCCGATGAGTTGCAGATTTTCGTCTGCGTGATCGAATGCGGTTCGATTTCCGCCGCTGCCGAACAGGTCGGGCAGACGCCGTCAGCGGTCAGCCGCACCCTGTCGCGGCTGGAAGCCAAGCTCGACACCACGCTGATCAACCGCACCACGCGGCGCATGGATCTGACCGAAGAGGGCAAGTATTTCTTCGAGCAGGCCAAGCTGATCCTCGATCAGATGGACCAACTCGAAGAGCGTCTGTCCTCCCGTCAACAAACCCCGTCCGGACGCTTGCGGATCAACGCCGCCTCGCCGTTCATGCTCCACGCCGTCGTCCCCTACATCGACGAGTTCCGCCGTCTCTACCCGGACATCCAGCTCGAACTCAACAGCAATGACCTGATCATTGACCTGCTGGAACAAAGCACCGACGTCGCCATCCGCATCGGCACCCTCGCCGATTCCACGCTGCATGCGCGTTCACTCGGTTGCAGTCCGCTGCTGATCGTCGCCAGCCCCGCGTATCTGGAAAAGCACGGCGCGCCGCTGCAAGTGGCGGATCTCAGCGAGCACACCTTGCTCGGCTTCACCCAGAACGAAGGCCTCAACCAGTGGCCGCTGCGTTACGTGCACGGTGATCGCTGGCCGATCACTCCGGCCATCAGCGCTTCCAGTGGCGAGACCGTGCGCCATCTGGCGTTGGAGGGGCAGGGCATCGCCTGCCTGTCGCATTTCATGACCATCGATGACATCCGCGCCGGACGTTTGAAGGTGCTACTGGGCGAGTTCAACAGCGGTTATCGCCAGCCGATCAACGCGGTGTACTACCGTAACTCGCAACTGGCGCTGCGCATTCAGTGCTTCCTCGACTTCATTCAGAGCAAACTCGCCGCTTACGCCAGCGCTGATTTCAAGGGCTGATTCGTGACCTCTGCGCAACAGTGATTTGGGTGAGGGCGGGTTTTTCCGCAAGGGTCACAGGCCGATACTCGCCCCATCACTTATTCACGCAGGGAGTTTCTCCATGAACGTATTCGTCACCGGCGCTGCCGGTTTTATCGGCGGTTCGATCGCCACCGGTCTGGTCCGGGCCGGGCATAAAGTCACCGGTCTGGTGCGCAGCGCAGAACAAGCCGATGAGCTGAAAGCACTGGGCATCACCCCGGTGATCGGCACCCTCGACGACAAAGCATTGCTCGCCGAACACGCCCGTGCCGCCGACGCCGTGATCAATGCAGCCAGCAGCGACCATAGCGGCGCGGTCGAGGCCTTGCTCGACGCCTTGCGCGGTTCCGACAAAGTATTCCTGCACACCAGCGGTTCGAGCATCGTCGGCGATGCGTCGGGCGGCAAATCCAGCGACGTCATCTACCACGAAGACAACCTGCCGGAACCGACCGTCGACAAAGCCGCCCGTGTGGCCATCGACAACCTGATCCTCGCCGCCGCAAAGGATGGCGTGAACTCCGCTGTCATCTGTAACACCCTGATTTACGGCCACAGCCTAGGCGTCAATCGCGACAGCGTGCAGTTGCCACGTCTGCTCAAACAGGCACGCAAAAGCGGCGTCGTGCGCCACGTCGGCACTGGCCAGAACATCTGGTCCAACGTGCACATCGAAGACGTCGTCGCTCTGTATCTGCTGGCGCTGAACAAAAACGTTCCGGGTACTTTCTACTTCGTTGAAAGCGGTGAAGCGTCGTTTATCGACATGACCACCGCCATGGCCGAAGCGCTGAACCTGGGCCAGCCACAAGACTGGCCACTGAAAGACGCCGAGGCCGAATGGGGCTTTGAGATGGCCAACTACGGCCTCGGCTCCAACAGCCGCGTACGCGGCAAACACGCCCGCGAACTGCTGGGCTGGGCGCCGAAGCGTACGTCGGTGGTTGAATGGATTCGTAACGAAATGGTGTGAGTCGTACACCACGCGTGTAAACGCCACCTAACCTGTGGGAGCTGGCTTGCCAGCGATAGCGTTTGACCAGTCAGCATCTATGTTGAATGTGCCGCCGCCATCGCTGGCAAGCCAGCTCCCACAGGTTTGCGCATTCTGTCTGAAAGAATACGATCAAAACTGTGGGAGCGAGCCTGCTCGCGAAAGCGGTGCTTCAGTCGATAGAGATGTTGAATGCGAGACCGTCTTCGCGAGCAGACTCGCTCCCACATAGGTTTCTCATCTGCCAGGAAACTTATGAAAATCCCGCCCCGCGATTTTCATTAATCGCGACACGACATATCCATCCGCGACACGCCTTACCTCTCCACGAAAATTACTTTCATGCGGTTTGAAATCTCGATCTCGAAATGATTTATGAGTTTCACAACCCATTCGAACGTGACCCTTTCGAGGAGTACCGCATGACGCCTTCCTTCGGCTATTGGCTGCTGGTGTATGCCGCCGTCGCCATCATCGCGCTGATCGTATTGATCGCCCGTTATCGGCTCAATCCGTTCATTGTCATCACGCTGATTTCCATTGGTCTGGCACTCGTGGCGGGGATGCCGCCGTCGGGCGTGGTGGGTGCCTATGAGGCTGGGGTGGGCAAGACGCTGGGGCATATTGCGCTGGTGGTGGCGCTGGGGACGATGCTTGGCAAGATGATGGCCGAGTCCGGCGGTGCCGAGCAGATGGCCCGTACCTTGATCGATAAATTCGGCGAGAAAAACGCGCACTGGGCGATGGTCTGCATCGCGTTTCTGGTCGGGCTTCCGCTGTTCTTCGAGGTCGGTTTCGTGTTGCTGGTGCCGATTGCTTTCACCGTGGCGCGGCGCGTCGGCGTGTCGATTCTGATGGTCGGTTTGCCGATGGTTGCCGGCCTGTCGGTGGTGCATGCGCTGGTGCCGCCACACCCGGCGGCGATGCTCGCGGTACAGGCGTATCAGGCGTCGGTCGGGCAGACCTTGTTGTATGCAATTGCCATCGGTATTCCGACGGCGATCATTGCCGGCCCGCTCTACGCCAAATTCATCGTGCCGCGCATTCAGTTGCCGGCGGATAACCCGCTGGAAAAGCAATTCCTCGACCGCGAACCCCGCGACAGACTGCCGGGTTTCGGCATCACCATGGCGACCATTCTGCTGCCGGTGGTGTTGATGCTGATCGGCGGTTGGGCCAACCTGATTTCCACGCCGGGCAGCGGTTTCAATCAGTTCCTGTTGTTCATCGGCAACTCGGTGATCGCGCTGTTGCTGGCGACGTTGTTGAGTTTCTGGACGCTGGGCATCGCGCAGGGTTTCAACCGCGAATCGATCCTCAAATTCACCAACGAATGCCTCGCGCCGACCGCCAGCATTACTCTGCTGGTGGGCGCAGGTGGCGGCTTGAACCGGATTCTGGTCGATGCTGGCGTGACCGATCAGATCGTCGGCCTCGCCCACGAATTTCACCTGTCGCCGCTGATCATGGGCTGGGTGTTCGCCGCGTTGATGCGCGTCGCCACCGGTTCCGCGACCGTGGCCATGACCACTGCGTCCGGCGTGGTCGCGCCGGTGGCCATCGGTCTGGGTTATCCACACCCCGAACTGTTGGTACTGGCGACCGGTGCCGGGTCGGTTATCTTTTCCCACGTCAACGACGGCGGCTTCTGGTTGATCAAGGAATACTTCAACATGACGGTCGCGCAGACGTTCAAGACTTGGACCGTGCTGGAGACGTTGATCTCGCTGGTCGCTTTCGGTCTGACCGTCGGCCTTTCCTATCTGCTTTAACCGGAGCCTGCCGCCCATGGACATCCTCTACCAGATCCGCGCCCGCCAGGATTCCTTCAGCGCCGGCGAGGGCCGCATCGCCCGGCTGATGCTCGACGACGTCGGTTTTGCCGCCTCCGCCAGCCTCGAAGATCTGGCGCAACGCGCCGAGGTCAGCACCGCCACGCTGTCGCGGTTTGCCCGCAGCGTCGGTTGCCGTGACCTGCGCGACCTGCGCCTGCAACTGGCTCAGGCCAGCGGCGTCGGCAGCCGTTTCCTCGACCCGGCGGGCACGCCTGAGCAGTCGGCGTTCTACGGGCAGATCGTTGGCGATATCGAAACCACGCTGCGTCAGCATCTCGCAGGTTTTGACGAATCACGCTTCGCCGACGCGGTGAAATTGCTCGGCCAGGCGCGGATGATTCACGCCTTCGGCATGGGCGGTTGCTCGACCTTGTGCAGCGACGAATTGCAGGTGCGTCTGGTGCGCCTCGGTTATCCGATTGCGGTGTGTCATGACGCGGTGATGATGCGCGTCACCGCTGCCAGCCTGAACGCCGAACAAGTGGTCATCGTCTGCTCGCTGACCGGCATCACCCCGGAACTGCTGGAGACAGTCGAACTGGCGCGCAACTACGGCGCGCGCATCCTCGCCATCACCCGCGCCGACTCGCCGCTGGCCGAACTGGCCGACATCGTCCTGCCGCTGCAAGGTGCGGAAACCTCGTTCATCTACAAACCGACAGCGGCGCGCTACGGCATGCTGCTCGCCATCGATGTGCTCGCCACCGAGCTGGCGCTGGCCAATCCTGAAGACAATCAAGAACGTCTGCGGCGGATCAAACTCGCCCTCGACGAATACCGTGGCGGTGACGATCACCTGCCGCTGGGAGACTGACATGCTGTACGACACGCTGATCCGCAACGCCACCGTCATCGATGGCAGCAACACGCCCGGTTACTGCGCCGACGTGGCGATTCGTGCTGGCCGCATCGAGCGCATTGGTGACTTGCACGACGCCAGCGCTGCCGAAGAAATCGACGCCGGCGGCCGCGTGCTGGCGCCGGGTTTTATCGATGTGCACACCCACGACGACACGGTAGTGATCCGTCAGCCAGAGATGCTGCCAAAACTTAGCCAGGGCGTGACCACGGTGATCGTCGGCAACTGCGGGATCAGCGCCTCGCCCGTGACGCTGAAAGGCAATCCGCCGGATCCGATGAACCTGCTCGGCACCGCGGCAGCCTTCGTTTATCCACGCTTCAGCGATTACCGTGCAGCGGTCGAAGCGGCGAATACCACGTTGAATGTGGCGGCGCTGGTCGGCCACACGGCGCTGCGCAGCAATCACCTGGATGACTTGTTCCGTACCGCCACGCCTGAGGAAATCGCTGCGATGCGCGAGCAATTGCGCGAGAGCCTTGAGGCTGGGGCCTTGGGTTTATCCACAGGTCTGGCCTACGCCAGCGCCTTCAACGCCTCCACCGATGAAGTCATGCAGTTGACTGAAGAACTCACGGCATTCGGCGCGGTGTACACCACGCACCTGCGCAGTGAATTCGCCCCGGTGTTGGAGGCGATGGATGAGGCGTTTCAGATCGGTCGTCATGCCAAATCCCCGGTGATCATTTCCCACCTCAAATGCGCTGGCGTCGGTAACTGGGGCCGCAGCCCGCAGTTGCTCGCATCGCTGGAAGAAGCCGCGAAAACCCACCCGGTCGGTTGCGATTGCTATCCGTACGCGGCGAGCTCTTCGACGCTGGACCTGAAGCAAGTCACCGACGCGCATCGCATCACCATTACTTGGTCGACGCCGCACCCGGAAGTCAGCGGCCGCGATCTGATCGACATCGCTGCCGAGTGGAACGTGCCGCTGATAGACGCGGCAAAACGCCTACAACCGGCGGGTGCGGTGTACTACGGAATGGACGAGGCCGACGTGCGAAGAATCCTCGCCCATCCGTTGTCGATGGTGGGTTCTGACGGACTGCCGGAAGACCCGTTCCCGCATCCGCGCCTGTGGGGCGCTTTCCCACGGGTGCTCGGGCATTTCAGTCGTGATGTCGGGCTGTTTCCGCTGCACACCGCTGTGCACAAGATGACCGGGTTATCGGCGGCACGATTCGGCTTGAAGGAAAGAGGCGAGATTCGCGAAGGTTATTGGGCGGACCTGGTGTTGTTCGATCCACTGACCGTGCGCGATGTGGCGGATTTCAATGACCCGCAACGAGCGGCGCAGGGCATTGATGGCGTGTGGATCAACGGCGTGTTGAGTTACCAGGAGGGGCAGTCTTCAGGACGCCACGCAGGACGGTTCCTCGCCCGTGAAGATGACCTGCGCAAAGGTTTTGTATAACCGCAGTTGCAGGTTTGCGACGTGGTCTGGATTTTTGTGCAGTGATGGCACATTGGAATTAAAGATTCCCTCGACCAAGCCGAATCGCTGACATTCAGTGGATTTGGCGTCTGTCGCCCCAGGGAGTTTCATGTACCGCGTTTGTTTGTTCGCAGCCGTCACATTACTGGCCGGTTGTGTCAGTCCACAAGCACGCCAGGCGGCGGAAGCCGAGACCTTGTTCAAGGATATCCTCGCGCGTCCATTGGTCAGTGATTCGGTTATGCGCGAAGGCGATATCCTGACGTTCCAGATCAGTCAGTCCGGCAATGCGCAAGCGGCGGCAGGCGTGGTTTTTCAGATGGAAGCCTCCTGCGCGGCCGACCGTGCCAACTTGCTGTATCTGGGCGGCGGCGGTCGGATGTATCCGGGGCTCAATGGTCACCAGT
Source organism: Pseudomonas sp. NPDC087817 (assembly GCF_044742875.1). NCBI lineage: Bacteria > Pseudomonadati > Pseudomonadota > Gammaproteobacteria > Pseudomonadales > Pseudomonadaceae > Pseudomonas > Pseudomonas sp. NPDC087817. The sequence goes on along the minus strand of NZ_JBIUVJ010000027.1, from coordinate 35,800 downwards.
ACTCGATCGGTCGAGCGATGCCGGCCAACGTGCTCGGGATGTTGAAAAACAACCCTGACTTCATCAAGGCGTGTGCCAGCACGCCGGCGTCGGATTGGCGAGTGGTCAAAGGCAGCGGCGAGGAGCAATGGGTATTGTTTGATCGCAACAGTCTCAAGAAGGACGGTTCCGAACTGAGATTTTGGGCGGCTTACGATAACCCCTTGATTGGATTCGATGCGCCCTACGACGCTCCCTATGCGCAGAAGCGCGAGCGTTACGCAGTCGATTGTGGCAAGCAGACCTACCGTGTGGTGGCGGGCTACGATCTGGATGCCGACAACACTGTCACGGATGGACAGGACGCGATTGCACTGACCTCCAATGCAATCAGCGGCAGCAACGACGACTACGAGCTGCTGTTCAAACTGGTCTGTGAAAAACCCGAATCGGCAGCGCAATTGCCCAGGTTCGTTGCCCGCGCAAAGAAAAGCGTTCCAGTGACTCTGCCAACGCTTACCCCGGCAGTGACATCAGCCATCAAACAACTGAACATGCCGGACGCCGTTAAACCGCTCAACTATGTGGAAATCACGGGCCAGTCGAATTACCAAGGCAAAACTATAGACATGCGCGAAGTGCGCCGCTTTGAAATCGATAGCGCCTCGCAGCAACTGAGTCTGCATTTGTCGGGCGCCAATTATGAGAGCGATGCCGTGACCTTTCGCGGGCTGCTGGATCTAGCGAAATTGAGCCGTTTCAGCGTCTCGAAGGGGCCCTCGATGAAAGACACGTCCAGTGTCATCAACCTAAGCTTCAGCGGCGACTGGCAGCATATGCCGGTCAACGGACACTTGGCCTACAAAGCAACGTTCAGCAGCACTAACTCGCTGCTCGGCAAAGTCGACGAGCGCCAGGAAAACACCAACTGCACCGTTGTTCGCGAACTGTCGGCGAGCCAACTCAATTCAACCTTGAGCGGCTCGGCCAAAGAGTTGAGGTGCAGCAAAGAAGGCGATGAGTACAATCGGGTCAACACCTACTACTACTTGTCGGATTATGCTTACTTCTTCTTTGCACGCACCGACAAGAACCGTTTTTTCTACAGCGATCTGGTACTCAAGACGCTGCGTTGATCCGGCCATTTGGCCCGTCCAGACGGGCCTTTTCCATAGGCGAGAGCACTCCCATGAGCTTCGGCAAAACCACCCCGATCCTGCGGATTTTCGATGAAGCCAAAGCCGTAGAATTCTACGTCGACTTCCTCGGCTTCAAGATCGACTGGCAGCACCGTTTCGAGGCTAACTTCCCGTTGTATCTGCAGGTGTCGCGTGGCGAGTGTGTGCTGCACCTGTCCGAGCATCACGGCGATGCAACCCCCGGTTCGGCGCTACGCATCGAGACCGATGAGCTGGAGGCGTTCCAGCAGCAATTGGTGGCCAAGGACTACAAGTTCTCGCACCCACAGATTCAGGCGATGCCGTGGGGGAGTCAGGACATGACGATTGCTGATCCGTTTGGCAATCGGTTGGTGTTCACCAACGCGATCAGTGTTTGAAACAGTTTCACGCCGCATGGAAAAGCCCGCTGCCAAACCACCAAGGTCTGCCAGCAGGCTTTTTCGTCACTCGGTCGGCACTAACCGATCAAGCACACGATTCACCGCCAACTCCGCCAGCATCACCACCTGAGCAATACCTTGCAGGGTTTTGCGGTGCGTGCCTTCGACCATCGCAGCGTGGTTATGCAGCATGACGGTGGCCGAGCCGAGGGTTTCACTGGCATCGACCAGCAGCGACTCGGTATCGGCTTCGGGGTCGGTCATGTACAGCTTGTTGGGTTTGTAGGGCGCGGCCATGATCTCGGCGGTTGGTGGTCCGAGGTAATGGTCGAGGGCGCGCTCGGCGGCTTCGTGGAATTTCTTTGAGTCGGGGGATTCGTAGGGGGAGGCCGGGTCGGTGACCGGTGGGTTTGGCGTTACTTTGAACATTGAGTCTTTCTCCAGAAGAGCCGCAGCCATCTCGCTACTAAACGAGAGGGGTGGCAGCTGTGCGCAAGTTAGTAGACCGGCAGAAGACTCAAGATCCGGCGCATCCGAAGATGCCATGCGCACAGCTACCATCAAGTGCAAGCGAAAGCCCGACTGGATGATTCTTGTGCAACCGTAAGTCAACTAATCCGGGCTACTAAACCCGATCACTGGGAATCAGTGACCCGATTGAAGTTACGCAGCAAGCCCTGGACGCACAAGCCGGCGGATTCTGGTACATGCGTAGGCAGTGGCGCAAGGATTTGTAGGCTCTTGCGCGTAACACTGAGTGTCTTTAAACACCTATGGTGTAAGAGGTTTATTGCGCTACAGAGTTTGAGGATTTACCTGTCGGATCTCGGTGCGGCGACTGACGTCATCGCTGGCAAGCCAGCTCCCACAGTGACTGAGTCGTAAGCAAGATTTGGCTTCACCGAAAAACCTGTGGGAGCTGGCTTGCCAGCGATGAGGCCAGAACAGTCACCCCCGATGCGTCTGCCGAAACCCCCCGGGCGGCATCCCCCGCCAGCTCCCACAGTGATTGAGTCGTACGCAAAATTTGGCTTCACCAAAAAACCTGTGGGAGCTGGCTTGCCAGCGATGAGGCCAGAACAGTCACCCGCGATGTGTCTGCCGAAACTCCCCGGGCGGCATCCCGCGCCGACTCTTGAACGTGCGATGAAACGACCGCGGTTCGGTAAAACCCAGATACTGCGCAATGTCCTGAATCGGCAACGTGCTGTTCAACAGGTAATGCTCAGCCAACTCCTGGCGCAGATCATCGAGAATCTGCTGATACGACGTCCCCGCCTGATGTAACTGGCGCTGCAATGTGCGCACCGACACCGCAAGTTGCTCGGCCACTTGCTCCTTGCGCGGCAAGCCTTCCTTGAGCAACTGCCGCAGGATGCCTTTCACCTGCTGCGCCAGCGACGCGTCCTCCAGCGTCGCCATCAAACCCATCGCATGCTCTTCCAGCGTACGCAGCAATTGCGCATCGGCCTGGCGCAACGGCAGTTGCAAATACGCTAACGGCACGATCAGCGCCGAATACGGCTGATCGAACAACACCGGGCAGTCGAAGAACTGCTCATATTGCGCCAGCGTCACCTCGTCCGGGCGTGCATGCTCCAGCCACACAGCGGCCGGCGACATCTGCGTATCGGCAATCCAGCGCGCATATTGCAGCCAGGAGCCGAGCACGTTTTCCACCAGATGCCGACGAATTCGTGGGCGCTGATAACGGCAGGTCCAGATCAGATGCACATGGCCGTCCTGCACCTCGGCGCGACTCACGCCCATGTCGCCCACCAGTTTTTCGAACGGCATGATCCGGCTCATGGCATCGCCAAGGGTCGCGCAGTTCATGGTGATGTAGCCGAGCACGCTCCACGAGTTGGGCAAGACGAAATTCGCCGCGTTGAGGCCGAACAACGGATCGCCCGAGTGCTCGCAGAAATAATCCAGCAACTTTTCATGGGCCTCGCCCGGCAAGCGCAGGGTGTTGTCGCTCAACTGCTGCGCCTGCAGACCGGCCGCCGCCAACGCCGGCTCGATGGCCATGCCCAATTGCTCGGCATGGCGCAAATATTTGAGCAGCGGAGGAACAGACGTGAAGCCGAGCGATTGCATGATCGAATTCCCTTGATCAAAGCCTGCATGAGCGGATGAATGCCCTGAAAGGTAATTTGAAACCACGGCTAAAGTAAATGGCTGACGCTTGCGCGACGTTTGACTCAATTGGCTACACGAACTGGCCGGATGCGACCGTGACACTTTTTGGCCGCCGACTAGTATGGGGGCCTGAAATATCCATCATAAGAACCGGAAAAGGACACACGCATGCGACGCTGGAACGGCTGGGGCGATGCAACCACGGTGGTCGAACTGCCGGCCCAGGGCGCGAGTTTTCTTGCGCAACGCTTGGGCGACGGTCGAGCGCTGCCCGACGCAACGCTGGAAGCGGCGTTGGCTCGTGTCCCGGTCTCGCGGTTGCAGGCGCACACCTTGTACAGCGTCGATGCCCATGACCGGTTGCTCCACGCCCGGGGCCAGAGCCTGCCGGACTGGCTGGCGTTGCGTGAAGGTGCGCTGGGCGAGTATCCCGATGCCGTGGCGTTCCCGGAGACTGCCGAGCAGATTCGCCAATTGCTCGCGCTCGCCCATGAACAGGACCTGTGCCTGATTCCTTATGGCGGCGGCACCTCGGTGGCCGGGCACATCAATCCGCCGGACTCCACGCGTCCCGTGGTGACGGTTTCGCTGGCGCGAATGAATCGCCTGATCGACCTCGACGAACAGAGCCTGTTGGCAACCTTCGGCCCCGGCGCCAGTGGCCCGCAGGTGGAAAGTCAGTTGCGCGCCCGAGGCTACACGCTGGGGCACTTCCCGCAGTCGTGGGAGTTATCGACGCTGGGCGGTTGGGTCGCCAGCCGTTCCAGCGGCCAGCAATCGTTGCGCTATGGGCGCATCGAACAATTGTTCGCCGGCGGGACGCTGGAAACCTTCGCCGGTCCGCTGGAAATTCCAACCTTCCCGGCCTCGGCGGCAGGCCCAGATCTGCGCGAAGTGGTGCTCGGTTGTGAGGGCCGTTTCGGGATCATCTCCGAAGTCAAAGTGCGGGTCAGCGCACTGCCCGCTGACGAACGTTTCTACGGCGTATTCCTGCCGAGCTGGACCAAAGCGCTGCAAGCGATTCGCCAACTCGCTCAGGCGCGCGTACCGCTGTCGATGCTGCGTTTGTCCAACGCCGTGGAGACCGAAACGCAATTGGCGCTGGCCGGTCATCCGCAACAAATCGCCTGGCTGGAAAAGTATCTGAGCCTGCGCGGGGCAGGCGAGGGCAAGTGTCTGCTGACCTTCGGCGTGACCGGCAATCGTCGGCAAAACGCGCTGTCGCTGAGCCAGGCCCGCCAGCATCTGAAAGCCTTCGGCGGTGTGTTCACCGGCACCTTGCTCGGCAAGAAGTGGGCACAGAACCGCTTCCGTTTCCCCTACCTGCGCGAGAACCTGTGGAACGCCGGTTACGTGGTCGACACCCTCGAAACCGCCACCGACTGGAGCAACGTCGACAACCTGCTCAACCTCATCGAAAACAGCCTGCGCGATGCCTTGGCCGCTGAGGGTGAGCGGGTGCATGTGTTCACGCACCTGTCCCACGTTTACGGCGAAGGATCGAGCATCTACACCACCTACGTGTTTCGCCCGGCGGCGGATTACCCAGCGACCCTGGCGCGCTGGAAAGCGCTCAAGCACGCGGCCAGCCAGACCATCGTCGACAACCACGGCACCATCAGCCACCAGCACGGCGTCGGCAAGGATCACGCCCCGTACCTGTTGCGCGAAAAAGGCGAACTGGCGATGGACACCTTGCAGGCGCTGAGCCGCCATTTCGATCCGGCCGGGCGCCTCAACCCCGGCACGCTGCTGCCGGAATGACGGTCATGCGCCCTAACTGGAACGCCGCGTGGCGCCAGCAGATTCTGCCGAAACTGGCGGATGAAAGCTGGGATCTGATCGTGATTGGCGGCGGCATCAGCGGCGCCGGGATTCTGCGTGAAGCTGCACGCCGTGGCTGGCGTTGTTTGTTGCTGGAACAACGCGATTTTGCCTGGGGCACGTCCAGTCGCTCGTCAAAAATGGTCCATGGTGGTTTGCGATATATCGCCAAGGGCCAGTGGCGCCTGACCCGTGATTCGGTGCGCGAACGTCAGCGCTTGCTTGATGAAGCACCGGGGCTGGTCGAGCCGATGAGTTTCCTGATGCCGCACTATCGCGGTGGTTTTCCCGGGCCGCGTGTTTTCAGTGGTTTGTTATCGGTGTATGACGCGTTGGCGGGGCGGCGCAGCCATCAGTTTCATGACGTGCAGCAACTGCGCTATCTGGCACCGGGCGTGAAGGAAAACGACCTGCTCGGCGGCACCAGTTTTGTCGACGCGCTGACCGATGATGCGCGGCTGGTAATGCGTGTTTTGAGCGAGGCGCGGGCCGACGGCGCGGTGGTGCTCAACGGCGTGCGTGTCGAGCATCTGCTGCGTGAGAACGGGCGAGTGTGCGGCGTTCAGATCGAAGATTGCGAGGCCGGCGCGACCCTGCAATTGCGCTGCGGCGTACTCGCTGTGGCGACTGGCGCATGGGCTGAGCGCTTGCGACCGACCGAGGCACCACGCCAATTACGGCCGTTGCGTGGCAGCCATTTGCTGCTGCCGGGTTGGAGCTTGCCGGTGGCGCAAGCCTTCACCTTTCTGCATGAGCGCGACCGTCGCCCGGTGTTCGTTTTTCCGTGGGAAGGCGCGACGGTGGTCGGCACCACGGACCTCGATCACCGCGAGGATCTTGATCAGAGCGCGAGCATCAGCGGCGAAGAGCTCGACTATCTGCTGGCGGCCTGCACGCAACAATTTCCCGCTGCGCACGTTAGCGCTGCGGATGTGCTGTCGACGTGGTCGGGCGTGCGTCCGGTGGTGGGCAGCGCGGCAGGTGAGCATCAAGGCAAACCCTCTAGCGAAACTCGTGAACACGTACTGTGGCAGGAGCCCGGTTGCGTCACGCTGGCCGGCGGCAAGCTGACGACTTTTCGCCCGCAAGCCATCGAAGTGCTCAAGGCTTGCGCGAGCATGCTTGATCGTCCTTTCGTTGATGATGCTGCGCCAGTGTTTGCCGCTGTGCCGGCGCTGCCGATCCCGGTCCTGAGCAGCCATCAATGGCGACGTCTCGCCGGACGCCATGGTCGTGACCTGCGAAGGCTGGCGCAACTGCTCGCAGACGTCGGCCACGATACGGTCGGCGCCACGGACACTCTGTGGGCCGAACTGGCTTTCGCCTGTGAGTCGGAAATGGTTCTTCACCTCGACGATCTGTTACTGCGCCGCACGCGTCTCGGTTTGCTGCTACCCCTCGGTGGCGAAGGTTATTTCGCGCCGATTCGCCAACTCTGCCAGCCGCGACTGGGCTGGGACGATGAGCGATGGCAGCAGGAACTCCAGCGTTATCAGGCGTTGTGGCAACGCCATCACGGTCTGCCGGATGCCACGCCTTGATGCCCCTTGAAGAGAGCTCCATGGATAACCACCCGAACAAGCGTTACCTGCTGGCCATCGACAACGGCACCCAGAGCGTGCGCGCGCTGCTCTTTGATTTACAGGGCAATCTGCTCGGCAAAGGCAAGGTCGAATTGCAGGCGTATTACTCGACGCAACCAGGTTGGGCCGAGCAGGATCCGGAATATTACTGGGCGAAACTCGGCGAGGCCTGTCAGCAGGTGTGGGCGCAAACCGGGATTGATCGTTCGCAGATTGCCGGTGTTTCCCTGACCACCCAGCGCGGCACGGTGATCAATGTCGATGCCGAGGGCAAACCGCTGCGCCCGGCGATTCTGTGGCTCGATCAACGCCAGAGTGAAGTCGAAGGCGGGATCAAGGGACCGTGGGGCTGGCTGTTCAAACTGGTCGGCGCGCAAGCGACCGTGGATTACTTTCGCGCCCAGGCCGAGGCCAACTGGATCGCCAGACACCAGCCGGATATCTGGGCGGCGACCGACAAGTTTTTGCTGCTCTCGGGGTTTCTGACTCATCGCTTGTGCGGGCGTTTTGTCGACTCGGTGGGCTGTTGCGTCGGCTACCTGCCGTTCGACTTCAAGCGCCTGAAATGGGCCGCGCCTTCCGACTGGAAATGGCAGGCGTTGGCGGTGCGTCCCGAGCAATTGCCGAGCCTGCACAAACCCGGTGAAACCCTCGGCTACATCACCGCCCAAGCCAGCCGCCATACCGGGATCCCCGAAGGCCTGCCGCTGATTGCCGCCGGTGCCGACAAGGCCTGCGAAGTGGTCGGTTCCGGCGTGGTCGATGCGGGCACGGTGTGCCTGTCCTACGGCACCACGGCGACGATCACCAGCACCCGCTCGCGCTATCTGGAAATCGTCCCGTTGATCCCGCCGTATCCGTCGGCGGTGCCGGATCAATTCAACTGCGAGGTGATGATTTATCGCGGTTACTGGATGGTCAGCTGGTTCAAGAACGAGTTCGGATTGCGCGAGATGCAGCAGGCGAAAGCTCAGGGCATTGAGCCCGAAGAGCTCTTCGATGCGCTGGTCAACGAGGTGCCGCCGGGGTCGATGGGGCTGATGCTGCAACCCTACTGGTCGCCGGGCATCCGTGAGCCTGGCGTGGAGGCCAAAGGCGCGATGATCGGCTTCGGCGATGTGCACACCCGCGCGCATATCTACCGGGCGATTCTGGAAGGGCTGGCGTATGCCTTGCGCCAGGGCATGGAGAAGATCGAGAAGCGTTCGAAGGTCTCGATCAAGCGTCTGCGGGTGGCGGGCGGTGGCTCGCAGAGTGATGCGGCGATGCAGCTCACGGCGAATATTTTCGGGTTGCCCGCCGAGCGTCCGCATGTGTATGAAGCGTCGGGTCTGGGCGCAGCGATTTGTTGTGCGGTGGGGTTGGGGTTGCACGCGGATTTCCCCACGGCCATCGCCGCGATGACCCGGGTGGGCGCGGTGTTCACGCCGCAACCCGAGGCGCAAAAAATCTACGAACAACTCTACAAGGATGTCTATCTGCGCATGTACCGCCAGCTCAAACCGCTGTACCAGAGCATCCGCAAAATCACCGGTTACCCCGCTTGATAAAACATCGCAATCCCCTTGTAGGAGTGAGCCTGCTCGCGATAGCGGAGTGTCAGCCAACATCCATTTGAAAGACACACCGCTATCGCGAGCAGGCTCACTCCTACAGGGGGCGGCGGTGTTTTGGAGATTGTGCAATTGGCGCCATTGGAGAGTTTTTCTGGTGAGATCGGACAGTGTCAGCGCCTGGGGCGGTTGTTAGGCTCATGCCTCACAGCACATCCAATAAGAACCAGAAGCAATGAAGCTGACATTCCTCCTGTTGCTGCTTTTTGCAACGGCCCCGAGCGCTTGGGGCTGGTCGAACCATACGGTGGGCAGCTATCTGGCGTTGCAGGATCTGCCAGCGTTGCGCGATGCGCCACCGGTGGAAGTCGAACCGCTGGAGCAGTTTCTCACCGAGCAATATCCGGCCGTCGTCGCACTGCTGGAACAGCAGGAAAACTTCGCCCGCGAACACTTCGCGCAATACCCGCCACGCCCCGACCAGCTGAAATTGCCCGCAGTCCCCAGTGACAATCTGCGCCACGATTTCCTCACCGCGTTGCGCATCAATCCGCTCATTCATCTGGCGATGGTCATCCAGCCGTTGCCGGGCAAAGACCTGCCCGAGCGTGAGCACCTCAGCGCCGATCAGGTCATGGTCGAACAGACCCTCTCACCGTGGAATCGCCAACGCTTCATCGTTGTCGCCGACGGCGAAAAAGTCGCGGCGCTTGCGGTGCTCGCCAGCGCCGCCGACGAACCGGATTACGGCCACGACATCAACCTGTTCAGCGACAACCCGGGCGCAGTCGCTGCGGTCTATGGTTTCGGCCCGCAGCCGTTCGGCGATGCGCGTTTCCAGTACAGCTCGCAGGCACCGTTCCACATGGGCTTCTTCCATGAAAGCGCGGTGGTGTATGCCGCTGCCGGGTTTCTTCAGCGCAGTTGGCCGGACTGGCGCGCCTATCAATACATGGGCCTGGCGCGACTGGCGTTTGCCAGCGGCCATCCCTATTGGGGTTATCGCTTTCTCGGCTGGGGCATGCACCACGTGCAGGATCTGACCCAGCCCTATCACGCCAAGCCGCTGCCCGGCGTCGACCTCGCCAGTCTTTTACTGCTGGAAGGCAAGGCGCTGGCCGGTTTCGCCGATGACAAACAGGCGTCCATCGAACGCGTTGCCACCCGGCATATGGAAATCGAAAAGTATCAGTCGAGTTGGCTACGGCGTTTGCTGCGTGCCGGACAAGCGCATCCGATGCTCGACGCTTACACCGATTTTGCCCAGGACAAACAGTATCCGCCGTACTCCGTGGACTACTTGCGCGGGGTGGTCAGCGCCGAGTCCGTCGACGACTCCGCCGCGTTCGATGAAGCGATCGGTCAGTGGCTTGAGACTGCGCCGGTCACCAGTGATTTCAGCAGCGGCAATCAGCTGCAACGCGAAGATTTCAATCATCCGGCACTGAATCAACAGCTGTTCAAACTGCTCGGCCATTTCGGCTCGCACAGCCGTATTTATGTCAGCGCGGGATTGGTTCCATAGCCATCGCCTCAGCGTTGCGCGAACACAAAAACAATAAGAACAGGGAAGGAGAAAACTCATGATCAACACTCGATTGCGCCTGGCGGGCGCGGCGCTCCCCGGTGTCGGCCTGGCCGGGTTGCTGCAACTCTGCGCGGTCGATGGTGCGCAGGCTGCGGAGTTCAGCGTGCTGGACAAACAGGTCACCGGCTCGTTCGACACGACCTTGTCCTACGGCCGTTTGTGGCGCGTGCAGGGCCGCGACAAGACCAACGATGACGTCAACACCAACGACGGCAATCGCAACTTCGACACCGGACTGGTTTCCGAGGTGTACAAGATTACTTCGGAGCTTGAGGCCAACTATCAGAACTACGGCCTGTTCGTGCGCGGTACTGCGTTCTACGACACCCAACTGATGGACAAGCGCAACGATTACTACCGCAACAACAATCCGTCGCAACCGAGCCAGAGCTACCCGCAGGACGACCGTTTCACCAGCCAGACCCGCGACATCGCCGGCAGCCGCATCGAGATGCTCGACGCCTATGTCCACGGCAGTTGGGACGTTGCGCAGATGCCGGTGACCGCGCGCGTCGGTCGGCAGGTGTTCAACTGGGGCGAGGGGATTTTCTATCGCGGCGGGATCAATACGACCAACCCGGTGGACGCGGCCAAGTACCGCTTGCCCGGCGCCGAAGTGAAGGAAGTGCTGGTGCCGGTGGAGGCGCTGAGCTTCAACATCGGCCTCACCGACAGCCTGACCATGGAGAGTTTCTACCAGACCAACTGGAAGGAAACCCGCATCGATCCGGTCGGCACGTTCTACTCGCAAACTGACCTGTTCGCCGACGGCGGCAACACTGGGTACAACAACTTCAGCGGCACCGCGCTCGACACGCCAGTGCCGGGGTTTGGCAACGTCATCGGTTTGTACAGCGCGTTGGGCAACAACCCGTTGCTGAGCCAGGCCCTGCAAACCACCGGGCTGTACGCCAACGGCGTGACGCCGGCCTACGGCAATACGCTCAAGGTCGCGTCTATCGGCAAGGACTATAACGCGCGCAATGACGGCCAGTTCGGTTTCGCTTTTCGCTACATTGCAGAGCAGCTCAACAGCACCGAGTTCGGCTTGTACATGGTCAATTACCACGCCAAGGAACCGACCATCGCTGCCGATCTCGGCGGCTACAAGGGCATCGACATGAATGCCCTGACCAATCTGTTGGCGGGTGTCGCGGGCAGTCAGGCCGGCGCACTGGCCAATGGTCTGGCCACGGCGGATGTGATGGGCAATATCCAGGCGCATCGGCGCTATGCCGAAGACATCCGCATGTACGGTTTCAGCTTCAACACCACGCTGGGCGAAGCCTCGGTGTTTGGTGAAATTGCATATCGGCCAAACCTGCCGATCGGTGTTGCGGCGACCAACGATCTGATTGGCGATCTGGCCAATGGTGCAGCGGCGGCAGTGACCGGCAAAGCGATCAACGTCGGCGGGCAGATGGTCACTCTCGACAGCCAGATCAACAACGCCGAGCGCGTGGAAGCGTTCAACACTTCGCTGGGCACCATCTACAACTTCGGCCCGACGGCGTCGTTCGACTCGCTGTTCGGCATCTTCGAACTGGCCTCCGAGCACTTGCGTGGCAGCAGTCTGCAATACACCGCTTATGACGGCAGTCGTCGTTACTACGCCGGCACCGGTAACTATTCCTATGTGTCCGGTGGTGATCGTGACGATCAGGTCAATCGTGATTCCTACAGCTACACGGCCATGCTCAACGGTACGTGGAACGACGTGTACGCCGGGGTCAACGTCTCGCCCTACATCGTTTACAAGGACGATTTCGAGGGAAACAGCTATCAGGCCGGTAACACCATCGAAGGTCGCAAGGCCTACACGTTGGGGATCAAGGCCAACTACCAGAACAAGCTTGAGGCCGAGTTGCAGTACACCGAGTTCTACGGCGGCGGGCAGAACAATGGCATTCGCGACCGCGACAACGTCGGGTTCAACCTCAAGTATTTCCTGTGAGTTTCACACTCAACGCTTGGGACAACTCATCCCCCTGTGGGAGCGGGCTTGCCCGCGATGACGGCAGCACATTCGACATCAATGGTGGCTGAACCACCGCTATCGCTGGCAAGCCAGCTCCCACAGGTTTTTGTATTTTGGAGAAGAACATGTTCCACACTTCGCGATTGGCCAAGACCACGTTGGCGCTCGTCATGAGTCTGGCGGCCAGTAGTGTTTTCGCCGCCATCACCCCGCAACAAGCCGAACAACTGAAAACCACCCTGACCCCCATGGGCGCCGAGCGGGCCGGCAACGCCGCTGGCACTATTCCCGCCTGGGCCGGCGGCATCACCCAGGCCCCGGCCGGTTACAAACCGGGTCAGCACCACCCTGATCCCTACGCGGCGGACAAACCGCTGTTTACCATCACCAAAGCCAACCTCGACCAATACAAGGCCCACCTCAGCCCAGGTCAGATCGCGTTGTTCAACAGCTACCCCGACACCTTCCAGATGCCGATCTACCCTTCGCGGCGTTCCGGTTCGGCACCCCAGTGGCTGTACGACAACACGCTGAAAAATGCCACCTCGGCCAAGTTGCTCGAAGGCGGCAGCGGTTTTTCCGATGCCTATGGCGGCGTGCCGTTCCCGGTACCCAAGGACGGCATCGAAGTGCTGTGGAATCACATCACCCGTTATCGCGGCATCTACGTCGTGCGTCGCGCTTCCGAAGCGCCCGTGCAACGCAACGGCAGCTTTGCATTGGTCACCTCGCAGCAGGAAGCCCTGTTCAATTTCTACCGCCCGGGCGGCCAGTTCGCCGACCTGAAAAACATCCTGTTCTACTACGTCGCTTTCGTGAAAAGCCCGGCACGGCTGGCCGGCGGTGCCGCGCTGGTGCACGAGATGCTCGACCAGCTCAAGGACCCGCGCCAGGCCTGGGTCTACGACGCCGGCCAACGTCGCGTGCGCCGCGCGCCGAACCTTGCGTATGACACGCCGATCGCGTCCTCCGATGGCTTGCGCACGGCGGACGACACCGACCTGTTCAACGGCTCGCCGGATCGCTACGAGTGGAAGCTCAAGGGCAAACAGGAAATCTACATCCCCTACAACAACTACAAAGTCGGCAGCCCCGACGTTAAATACGCGCAACTGCTCACCCCGGGCCACCTGAACCCGCAATACACCCGCTATGAGCTACACCGGGTGTGGGTGGTCGAAGGCAACCTCAAACCCGGCGCACGACATATCTACTCCAAGCGCGTGCTGTTTCTCGATGAGGACAGCTGGGGCGCCGCACTGGTCGACCAATACGACGGGCGCGGGGAGTTGTGGCGCGTGTCGATGGCCTACCTGAAAAACTTCTACGACCTGCCAACGACGTGGAGTGCGCTGGATGTTTTCCACGATTTGCAGGCCCGCCGTTACTACGTGCAGAACCTGGATAACGAAGAAGCGGAGACGGTGGATTTCGCGCAACCCGTGCCGGAGGATGCGTACTTCATGCCGTCGGCGTTGCGCCAGCGTGGGACGCGGTGAGGAAGGACTGCCGTTCGGAAGATCGCCGGATTTTTGCACGGCAGGATGTGCTAGCCTGCAATCAATGATTTCATTGATTGCAGGAGGGCGTCATGGCCAGCATCACGATTCGAAACCTTGATGAGAAGCTGAAAGAACAACTGCGTATTACCGCAGCGCACAACGGACATTCCATGGAGGAGGAGGCTCGCCTCATTTTGGGTAGAGCCTTGGCGACTGTTGATCGCGCCGGTGGACTTGGCAGCCGGATACGCAACCGGTTCAATGCTGTCGGCGGAGTTGACCTCGACTTGCCAGAGCGTTCAGAGAAAGCCACTGCGGTGGATTTCTCTGAATGATAGTGCTCGATACCAACGTTCTTTCAGAGTTTATGCGTGTCAAGCCAGACGACCGGGTGCTTGTCTGGGTGGATGCGCAGCCAGCGATGGATCTGGCAGTCAGCGCGGTGACAGTGGCAGAAATACTCCACGGCATCGCACGCCTGCCATCTGGCAAGCGCAAACAAAAACTTGAGGCTCATGCCATGGCGATGTTCGAAGAGGATTTTGCCGGACGCATTTTGCCGTTCGATGCGCACGCCGCTGTCGAATACGCAACGCTAGTCGCGGAGTGCGAGTCAAAGGGTCGCGCGGCTTCGATGGCTGATGCGCAAATTGCTGCTATCTGCCGAACGCATGGTGTTCCCATAGCCACCCGTAACGTGAAGGATTTTGAGTTCAGTGGTGTCGAGGTGATAAATCCTTGGCAGAGCTGAGTCACTTCATAGCTAACAAAATCATAAGAAAAAGGTGGTCGCATGAAGCGTAAAAAGGTTGGAACGAGCAGGTTGGACTCCTTCATGGTTGATGATTTTCCCGTTCTTGCCGGTCTAGCGGACCCGATAAAAAACGACGGTGAGTTGCAAGTGCGAATGGCCCTGATTGATGAGCTTTACTCGCATGCTGACAGTGAAGATCACGCAGCGGCGCGGTTTGCGGAATTGGTTGCTGATCGGGTGTATGAGTACGAGGCTGAAACGGTTTTGATTCCTTACTCATCCCAATCAGAAGCGCTGGCGTTTCTGATTTTGGAAAGAGGAGTCAAACAGAAGGATTTGTCTGAGATCGCAACTCAGAGTGCTGTTTCAGAGATATTGAATAACAAGCGAAAAATGACCGTTGCCCAGATAAAGGGTTTTGCCGAATTCTTTAAAGTACCGGTTGAATTCTTTATGCATGGCGTGGTTTGACGGGGTATGTAGTCAGCCATAACGCAATCGCGGGCAAGCCCGCTCCCTCAGGTATGGAGTCGGACACAAACTCTGTGAACGACTGAAAAACCTGTGGGAGCGGGCTTGCCCGCGATTGGATCTACGCTATGACGCTGAGTGAAGGTCAGACGCGGAAATGGCTGACCATCTGCTGCAACTGACCACCCAAGCGCGCCAGTTCAACACTCGACGCTGCGGTCTCATCACTCGCCGCCGCCGTCTGCTCAGACACGTCACGCACGTTGATGATGCTGCGGCTGATCTCTTCGGCCACGGCGCTTTGCTGTTCGGCAGCGGCAGCGATCTGCTGGTTCATCGACTGGATGTTCGACACCGTGCGGGTGATGTTTTCCAGGGAGGCACCGGCCTTGCGTGTAAGGGCGACGCTGCTGTCGGTCAGTGCGCGGCTGTTGCTCATCACTGCCGAGACTTGCTGGGTGCCGTTCTGCAGACCGGCGACCAAACCTTCGATTTCTTCGGTGGATTTCTGCGTGCGTTGGGCCAGGCCGCGGACTTCGTCGGCAACCACGGCAAAACCACGACCGGCTTCACCAGCACGGGCTGCTTCGATCGCGGCGTTGAGTGCCAGCAGGTTGGTCTGTTCGGCGACGGCTTTGATCACGTCCATGACGCTGCCGATCTTGTCGCTTTCCTGTTGCAGCACGCTCATGGCTTCGGTGGAACGCACCACTTCGCTGGCCAGACGTTCGATCTGCGCGATGGCTTCGTTGACCACTTTGTCGCCTTCACGGGCTTCGCCATCGGCTGCGGCTGCTGCTTGCGAAGCTTCTTCGGCGTTGCGCGCGACTTCCTGCACGGTGGCGGTCATCTCGTGCATGGCGGTGGCGACCTGATCGGTCTCGACTTTCTGGCTGTTCACACCGGCGCTGGTCTGTTCGGTCACGGCCGAGAGTTCTTCGGCGGCGCTGGCGATCTGGGTGACGCCGTCGCGGATGCCGCTGATCAAGTCGCGCAGGGTTACGCCCATGCGGGCGATGCCTTGTTGCAGTACGCCAAGTTCGTCGCGGCGGGTGACGATCACGTTTTGCGACAGGTCGCCGCTGGCGATGCGCTCGACCACGGCCAGGGTTTCTTGCAGCGGACGGGTAATCTGGCGGGTGATGATAACGGCGGCAATCACGCCAACCAGCAGCGCCAGCAGGGTGCTGATCAACTGGAAGGTGCGCGCCTGAGCGCTTTCGATGTCGCGACGGTCGAGCTGGATCTGGTAAAGCTGCTCGCTGGTGGTGACGATCGCAGCGCCCTGATCAGTCATTTCCTTGCGGGCCTGCACGGCGTCGGTGTTGGCGTTTTTATACGCCATCAATGCGCTGCGATAGTTGACCAGCGCGGTTTCCAGCTGACGCAGTGCGTCTTGCTGAGTACTGGAGAAATGCGTGTTCAGCTGTTTCAGACTGCCGATGGCAACGTCGAGCTGGCCGACGGCCTTCTGCTCGGTTTCGGCGTTGGTGGTGGCGGTGTAGCCGCGCACTTCGTAGCGCGCGAGGATGAACGCTTCCTTGGCGGTGGTGATCGCCTGGAACTGTTCGAAACGCTGCTCGCTCATGTCCATCTGCTGCACGCGTTTGCTGATCGACTCGATCAGGTTGTACGCGGTTTCGGCGTTGAGGCTCATGGTGTCGCGGGCGCTGTTGCCAGTGCGATAGGCATTGCGCATTTTGTTCAGCGACGTCTGGTATTCAGCGATGGTCGCTGCCTGCTCCTTGAGCAGTTTGACGTTTTCCGGGCTCTTGAAGCTGTTGATCAGCTTCTGTTGTTGCGCGGCGAAGCTCTCCAGAGTGGTCTGCACATTCTGCGCGGCAGTTTCATCGCCATTGGTCAGCATGTATTGCAGGCGCACTACGCGCAGTTTGGTCAGACCGGCGTTGAGCTGGGTGATGTCGCTCATCCAGTTGCTGCGGTCAATCAGGCCGCCAAGGCTGGTCCAGCCAGTCAGGGCCAGCACGCAGGTCAGGGCCAGGACAAGGCCGAAGCCCAGGCCCAATTTCATGTTCACGCTGATGTTGCCGAACCAGCTATTCATCACAATTCCTCCAGAAACGTTGGGTTTCTTGTCGTCAGTTAGGCTGGAAGATTGTTGTTTTTTTGAGCCAGCAAGGGTGTTAGCAGGACTGTATCGGCCGCAAATACGAGAGCTGAAAGGATTTTGTCAGACAGAATTTGTAACAAGCGATCCCAAGACTTTTTTCACATGGGTTTCACTGGCTGCCCACGCGAGCCTCTGTAGTTTCGCCGCATCGAATGACAAGTGACGGCGGCTTTTTGTGGAATTGAGACTGAGTCTGTTTGGCGTCAAGCGCTCGATTGATCTGAGCGGTCTGGCGCGTTTTCGCAACACTTGGGTGGTGCTGGCGGCATCGCTGCTGGTGATTCCGTTGACCCTGTGGTTGCTGGCACCAGCGGCGGTGCCGGATCTGGCCCACGGCAATGTGGCGGGCGCGCAGGCGTTGGCGGCGGGCTGGGCCAGGGGCGAGATGATTGTGCTGGTGCGTCACGTCGAGCGCTGCGATCACTCCAAAGCCGCGTGCCTGAGCGGCAATGACGGCATCACCGACCGCTCGCGCAGTGTCGCCGTGGCTGTCGGGGCGCAGTTTGAACAACTGGGTCTGGATAATGCCGACTTCTACAACAGCCCGGTGATGCGTACCGTGCAGACCGCCGGTTACATGTTCAACCGGGCGGCCAGCGGCGAAGACTGGTTGATTAACTGCAAGGGCCGCATGTTGCAGGACGCGCTCGCGCATAAGGTGCCGGGTCGCAACCTGATTCTGGTGACGCACAGCGAATGCATGGCGCAAATCGAGAAAGACCTCAAAGTACCGGCCTCAGACCTCGGTTACGGCTCCTCATTGTTTGTTTCCGCTGCCAGCCCGGCGGCTCCGAAGATGCTCGGCTTTATTGAAGCCTCCGACTGGCGCACGGTGACCACCCGATGAAATCGCGTTTTTATGCCGTCAATTTCGGCATTCCGCTGGCCTGCGCCGCGCTGGTGTTTCTGATGTTCGACATGACCACCATCGACATTCAGTTCAGCAATCTGCTGTTCGATCCGCTGAGCCAATCCTTCCCGCTCGACAGAGTCCACTTCTTCGAGAAACTCACGCACAAATGGGCGCGGATCATCCCGAACTGGACCGCCGAAATTGCCTTGATCGGCGCGATGCTGTCGCTCGTCTGGCCACTGGTCAATCCACAGAAACGGCCGCTACTCGGCGCGTTTCTGGAGCGCAGCAGAGTCGCGCCGGTGCTGCGCTTTGCCGCTGATCATCGGCGGGATTTTTTCTTCGTAGTGGTCGCGTTTGCGGTCTGCACCGGGGTGATCCATTTCCTCAAGTCGCACACCAGCGTTTATTGCCCGATCGAGACCACGCTGTACGGCGGCAAAATGGCCCACATCGAGTGGTACAGCAATTTCCAGCTGTTCCATGAGGCGGGGAGTGGACGTTGCTGGCCCGGCGGACATGCCTCCGGTGGCTTCACCATGCTGGCGCTGTACTTTGTGGCGCGGCGTTATCAATGGCGTTTTTCCAGTGCCATTTTGTGGGGTTCGCTGTTGCTCGGTTTTTTCTACGGCACCACGCGCGTTCTGCAGGGCTGGCACTACATGTCCCACACATTCTGGGCCGGAATCTTTGTGTGGCTGGCGTGTTTGCTGACGGCGCTGGCGTTTTATGGGCGTGCGCGGCTGGAACGGCCGGTGTTGCAGACCAGGGAGATTGCGCCCTCGGCAGGACTTGAAATGCAGCGATAAATCTGTGGCGAGGGAGCTTGCTCCCGCTGGACTGCGTAGCAGGCCCTGCTTTGAAAGAAGGGCCGCTTCGCGACCCAGCGGGAGCAAGCTCCCTCGCCACACTGTTCAGAGCGTTTAGTAGCTGACGAAGTAATACGCCTGTCGACCGACCATCAAGGTGTTGAGCACTTTGAGCGGTGCGGCGGGGATGCTGTCACCGGCCATCAGCGCCACGTTCGATGTCGATGCACTGAGGTAGTCCCGTAGCTGCGCGTCAGTATCCAGCCCCCTGAGCACCTGCTGCGTATAGAAAACGCTCGCCCCGCCAACCCGCTCATTGGCTTGAAACAATGCCACTTGATGCCCTTCGGCTTGCAGCGTCTGAATGTGTTCGGTCAGCGGCAGGAACGAGAGCTTTTTATCCGCGTGCGGCAACGCCCATTGCGCGGCGCCCAGATAGCTTGCGATCACCAAGGTCAGTACGCCCGCTGCCAACGCCTGACGATGACGGGCGATTCTTCCGACAAACCGATTGGCGTTTTCATACCCCTTCAATCGCTCGAACAGTACCCACGCATACTCCGCAGCAATCACCGCCGCCGCCGGTGTCATCGACATCAGGTACACCGTGCGCTTGCTCGATGCCAGAGTCAGCATGATGAATTGCGCAACGATCCACAGGCTGAAAAACAGCAGGTAACGGTTGGCCTTCAGCGCTTTGCGGAAATGCCATAGCCCCAGATACACCAGAATGTTCCACGGCAGGAACGCTTCGGGCAGTTTGGCCAAATAGTAATAGAACGGCTCGTAGTGACCGGCTTCGACGAACGATCCGCTGAAGCGCCCGACACTGTTGGTCAGCAACACTTCTCTGACGGCTTGCACTCCACCGTGCTGATACAGCACGGCCAGCCAGATCAGCAACGGAATCAGACCGACCACGGTGAGCAATCCCGGGCGCAGCCAGGCACCGAGCTTCAGGCGTTTGTCGATCAGGTTATCCGCCAGCAGATAAGCGAAGATCACCACCCCCGGCATCGCCAGCCCCAGCACGCCTTTACTCAGCGTGGCGATGGCGATCCCGACGACAAACAGCAGTGAACTGCCGGCCGTCGATGCGCGTTGCGCCTGGAAAAAACCCAACAGCGCCGCCGTCACGCCGAGGGCGAGCAGCGCATCCTCGCCGACCCCACGCACGTTGCTCCAGTAGCTGGCCATCGTCGCCAGCAGAATTCCTGCGGTCCAGGCGATCGCTTTCGGGCGTTCGAAACGCCGCAACATGCCGTACAACAGCATCACGCTGAGCAGCCCGGCCACCGCCGACGCCAGCCGCACCGCCCACGGCGAAACGCCGAACACGCGCAGGGCGCTGGCGTCGAGCCACAAACTCAGCGGTGGTTTTTCCAGAAAGGGTTCGCCGAACAGACGGGGCGTCACCCAGTCATCGTCCAGATGCATCTCCATGGCGATCCCGGCAACGCGGGCTTCGGTGGAGCCTTGCAATTGATGATTGCCCAACGCGAAGAAAAACAGCAGGGCAGCAAGCAGAAACAGTGAAGTGGCGGCACGCGACATAGGTTTCAGGCAACCGGAAAGGGCAGGAGACCTGAGCATAAATCGCCTTTGCTGAACAAATTGTGAATGTCAGCCCAGGCGGCGCGACCAACGCTGATCCGGCGCTTCGAACGCCTGATTGACCAACGCCGTCAGCACATGATCCTGCCAGCGCCCGGCAATGTTCAGATACGCTTTGGCGTAACCCTCTTGTTCGAAGCCCAGTCGCTCCAGCAACCGGGCACTGCGTTCGTTGCCGGGAATGTAATTGGCCATGATCCGGTGCAGGTTCTGAGTGTCGAACATGCAGTCGATGCCAGCCTCCAGGGCTTCCTGCATCAAACCCTGACCCTGATGCGCTTCGTCGATGTGATAACCCAGATAGCACGCCTGAAACGCGCCGCGAATGATCCCGCTGAAATTGCATGCGCCGATCATCTGCTGGCCATCGGGCGTCAACAGGGCGAAATGCATCGCCAACCCGGCTTCGAAAGCGCTGGCCTGGATATCGAGGCGGCGGTGAATCTGCTCGGTGGAAAAATAGTCAGTGGTGCGGATCGGTGACCACGGCGCGAGGTGTCGACGGTTGCGTTGGTAGAAATCGCTTTCCAGTTTCGCCTGATCCGGGTCAAGAATGGCGAGCGTCAGGCGTTGGCAGGGCAGGGTCAACAGCGGCATCGGGCGCTCCGGTCAGGGGAATCAAAGGACAGAATTGCCCGCGACGGCAGAAAATACAAACCGTCTTGGCCAGACCGCTAGCCAGCACTGGCCGAAATGGCGGGTTTTGTGCTGCTCAGCGTTCATCCACAGGCTCGGCATTCGCAACGTCATGCCGTACAGGACACGCTCGTCTACCGCTTCGACGCCAATCGGCAGGCAAAAAAAAGCCCGCGGGAGAGCCGCGGGCGAACCGTAGTTTCTTGAATGAGCGAGCGGACTGTACCGGTTTGGCAAAAGCCCGGCAGTGAAGAAAAATTCATCTCGATGGACTGCCCGGGCGACGGGGCGGTCAGTGCTGATTCGATCCGTTAATGGCGAACTTCAGGGCCGGACGCGTCAGGCGATGCCTGTTGCACAACCTGGTCCCGTGCGCGACAGACCACAATCTCGGCCAACGCGCTCAGTTGCCTGATCGCCACCGCGATATGGCGTTGGGATCCGTCGCATTCATCGACAAAGTTTGCGCTGATCTGCGTGAGGGAATCGAGAAGATCACTGGCGTGCGAGAGCAGAGTGATCGTGTCGACATCGTCGCGCACGCTGAACATCTGCTTGAGCGGGATGCTACGGCGAGGTTTTCGAGCAGTTGAGCCGGTGGTGCTGGCGTGCGTTTGCTGGCCGGGCGTTTGGGTGTCGGCGGATGCCGGACCTACAAGGGAAAGTCGGGTGATCTTTTTCATGACGTAGCTCCGTGGAGTGAACAATCTCTGCGGGGGCGGTCTGTCAAACCGTCCGCTGGAGGGCAGCGAGTCAGGGAGGGTAGCGCCGCGAAAAACTGTTCACCAGTTCATCAAAGTCGACGCGTATTGCGGGAAATTTCCTAGGACGTGAAATGTAGGAAGCGATGGCTTCTCTCAGCCATTTCAGGTGTCGCCGGGTTCGTCGCTTGCGGTGCCTGTGTTCAGTGAGTGCGATTGCCCGTTACGCGAACAAAACCAAAATCCGGTTTGATAATGTTTTGCAGGAGAACTAATGTGCGCGACGTTCTATCGGCGGGCCTCGCTCTTTTAGCGACAGTCATGGCCAAGTCCTCTCTGATATAGAACACGCGTCGCCACATCCGGAAGATTTCTCTACAAGGAGTAGAAAGCATGTTGAATCGACAGCGTTCACTACGACGCCAATGCGCGCGCCTCACTGTCACCCTTCTGCTTTCATCCGGCATGGCTGTGTGCGCGGTGCCATCGGTACAAGCCCAGACACAGGCGCCAACCCCGGCCGGGCTGATGCACGAAGCGCAACGTCTGGACAAGGAAGGCTCTCTGGCGCAGGCCACGGAAATTGCCCGAGCGGCCATGGTGGCCGGTCGCAAAAGCGGTGGTTTCGATTTCACCGAACTGGACGCGGGCGAGCTGCTGGTAGATCTGCTGTACAAACAGGCTCGATACGACGAGGCCCGCAGCGCCGCAGAAGAGCAGATTGCCTACTGGGAGCAGCAAACCACCAGTAGCGGCAGGCCTGTCAAGCGCGACGCCCGGAGCATTGGCATGCTGGGCCGGGCGATTAAAGCGAGCATCATGGCGGGCGAAAAAGATCAGGTCGCACGCCTGCAAGAAAAACTGTTTGCCGTCACCAGCCCTGATCCCGCTCTCTGGCGCTTGTCTGCGCTGGAGCCGCGCTTGCGATACAGCCTCGCTGACTTCTCGATGCCCCTCACGGTGGGGCAGTGGAACCTGACCAAATTCGAGCCGGCGGCCAAACGTGATTTCAACAGCATCGTTGTTTATACACAGGCGTTGCCGAACGGCCCGTTGAATGCCGAGATTGCGCTCTCCTATGACGAAGCTCAACGCAAGCAGGGCGAAGCCGAGCGACAAGAACAGCAAGAAGCGTATCGTCAGCGACACAAGCCCACCGCACTCGAAGCGGCAATGCCCGATCTGTCTTTCGACGGTCTGACTTCCTTTAAACGCGCAGATGAATCTCTGTGTAAAGACCAGGCTTGCATGAATGTTCATTGGCTGGCGTTCCGCGGCGACTGGCGCATCGACATCGACATCACCTTCGGACTGCACGACGAGGCCCTGGCCACCGCGCAAATGCAGCAACTGTTTGCTGCATTGCAATGGCCTAGCGCGCCGCCGCTGTTTCGCGAACGGCCGCTTGAACAGCAGATCAGGGATATCGAAATAGCCGCGTCGCTGCCTGACGGCGTGAACAAAGCGGCGGTACTTGCGGAGCAGGCGTTGCCCGATGCGTACTTCCCGGACGAGATCGCGCGTATGCAGACCTGCATTGGCCTGTCTCAATATCGACGTGGCAACCTCGACGCCGCTCGCCGTGCGCTGGGTTTGGCCGTGCCGGCCTGGGAGAGCGCCCTCGTCGATGAACTGCTCTACCGCAGTGCGCTGGATTACGCCGCCGACATCGCCTATCGGCAGGGCCGAAACGACGAAGCCGTGGTGCTGAACCGCCAGTTCATCGAATGGCAGGAAAGTGATGCGACGCTGGGCTGGTCAGTACCGAAGGACGAAAATGCCTTCGTCAACCGCCGCCAAGGCACGCATCTGCCCTTGCGCGTGGGTGACTACCGGTTGCGACTGGACACGCATGGTCGGTTCTATTACGACAATCTGCAGAACGGGGCACAACTCGGCGTCACGGTGGGACTGCCTCAGTCCTCCGATCAGGAACTGGAATCGACGCTGCGTTCCTTCCTGTCGACAACCCTTGGCCTGCAGGCCGGCAATATTCACAAGAGCGGTTTTTCACCCAGGTCCGCGACACCGGGGGACGCCAAGCCCACCGGCCACAAGTGGGAGTTCGATGTGACGGCTTTGCCTGGTGAAACCGACGCCACCAAGGTCAATCCGCTTACCGGCATCCCTGACAAAATACCGACGAAGATGGCGTTCTGGATTGTCGATCGTAAAGAGCAGCGGTCGATTTTACGGGCTCCTGTGACGGACAGTGGCCGATCCAGGACTGAAGCGGATCAGGTTGCACAGGCGTTGTCCTGGTAGAAGAGGGGATAGTGTCATCCCGGATTCACTCCGGGCTGACTAATCCTCTATTTTCTCTTCACGCAAAACCCACCCTGCCTCTCCCGCCACCAGTTTGTACTGGATCTGGCGCATTTTCCCCGTCCGACCCGCAGCCGCGTCGGCGCTGTCGTACACCGGGAAGCGCTGCACGAGCGTGTTCTCCACCACCGCAAACGCATCCTCGCCCTGATACCCCTCGGCCGCTTTTGGATTTTCACTGATTGGCGGCAGATAGATTTCGCTCAGGGATTTTTTCCGGTTGGCGGAGTAGGCGATCAGTTCACCCGGCATACCGCGACCGGGAGAGTGTGTAGAGATATAGACCTCGGGCGAGCCATCGTTATTGAGATCGGCGACTTCGGCGCGGACGATGCTGCCGTTGAGCGCGTGGGTGATCGCCGAGTTGTCGATTTCCAGGCCTTTGGGCTCGATGCGCACTGCCGGCTTGCCATCGACCTGATCCGCTTTCACATGAAAGTCGATGCCCTGCAACGTCAGGTTTTGCTCGAACGGTGTTTTGTTATCCACAGCGTCGCCGTTGGCGAGGATCAGCGAAATCTCGTAGTTGGCCACTTCATTGCGCCGGGCGGCGTTGCGCATGAGATAGACCTGCACCGTGTAATCGCCATCGGCGGGCAACGAACCGATGAAGTGATTGCCCATGATCGAACCGTTGAACAGCGCGTAATCGGCGCCTTTGGCGGTGATATTGAAATAAGCGGAGCTGTTGGAGGGTTTGAAGTCCACGGTCAGGACCTGCCCGGCCTTGGCGTTGAGTTTGTACTCCGCCGTTTTAGAGCCTTTGATCGATTGCTTGAACTGCACGCTGCCATAGCCGCTTTTGTAGACGACTTGCTGGACCCGCGGTGGGACGTCGGTGGTGGCAGCGTGGGCAGACAGTGAAAGGAAAGTTGCCAGTGCTGCGCCGAGCCAGATGTTCATGGGCTTCCTTGGGTAATTGGCGATGTGCCCCGAAGGATAGATCCGCAGCCGTGCGTGCGTCCAACTGTGCGGTTGATCAGGCTTGGGCGCCGGTCTCAAGAGCAGGATGCCAGCCAAGCGGATGTTGCAGGATCTCCAGATGCGACAAAGCCCGCACTGGGCGGGCTTTGTCGTTGAGAGTTGGTGGAGCCGGGGGGATTTGAACCCCCGTCCGCCAGTACTCCGCTGTCGGTACTACATGCGTAGCCGTGTCTATTAAGTTAACCCTCAGCGACCCGACGGGCAGGGTGCTTTGGGCGAGTTGTGTAAGTTTTAGCCGCTTCGTCCACAACGTACTGCACGGCGATTCTGTTCTATATGACAATCATTTTGGGTTTACAGACATCCCCTGATGATTGCTGGACCCGAAGGTACCAGGAGCATTGTCAGCTGCAATTAAGCAGCGAGAGCAACACCGTATTGGTCGTCATTGGCAACTATAAGTAGTTGCAACAGTGGATTTACGACTTCTGTTACCAAGTCGGCATGCACCTAAAGTTTCGCAACCGGCGTCGAATCCTAAACGGCCCCGAACTCATTGCTCTGTACATCTTGATGAGCAACAAGCCTGCGCAGTGTACGCCAAACGACGTGGGAAGGCCAACCCGAAGGTTGGCCTTGTGGTGTTTCAGTTGCGCGTCGGATTGCGAATCTGCATTTTGGTGATCAGGGCTGAGGTGACCTCTACGCAATCCTTGTCATTACCGGCCGCTTGAGCCGCTTCGGCTTTTTCCTGAGCTTCCTTGACGTTGTTCATGGACGTTTCAGGAATGGACGGCTGGCTGGTGACGAAGTCCTTGATGGTTTGAAGATTCCCGGCACAAAGGTCTTTGTCTGCCGCAAACACCGGCGACGTCAGCAGGGCACCAGCGATGAACAATCCAGCAATTGCAGAATGCTTCATGGGTATCTCCTTGAACGGTTGGTCTCGGTGCTGCCGGACGATCTGGCGGCGATGCCGAGGTCGTAACAGGCCGCGTTCGTATCGGGCCTGATCAATCGACCGCGACGACACACAGGAATTCGGTTTTTTTTACAGCGGGTATGAAACGCACGAATCATCACCCCAAACCGGTCAGGCCGATTCAAAGACTAGTCGGCTCCTGGATTATTTGTTGGTGTTGCCGGTGGTTTTCTGGATTTCCAGAATGATTTGCTGGGTTTCCGCCAGACATTCGTCGATCTTGCCTTGGGCTTTCAGGGCCCGGGCTTTGCTCACACTGGCCGAGACGCGCGAATTCAGATCCGGCGACGTCTGGTACTGCGCCTTGGCGTTGTCGATTGTCTGCAAATTCGCCTCGCACAAGCTCTCTGGCTTGTCAGCGGCGAAGGAAGAAGAGGCCATTATCGAGGCCGTAACGAAAAGACCTAACAGTACAGAACGCTTCATGAGTATCTCCTTGCACCGAGGAGTCCACACTTCGCCGACCGTGACAGCAGGCCACCGAAAAGAGGACAAGCCCCGAGTGTTCGGGGCCTGTTCTGTGGACTGCCGTCTCGCGCAGGGGTTCTGTTTTTCTTCAGCAGGCCTTTGCCTGAGTCACCCGATCTACCAGATAAACCAGACCGTGATAGTCGATCCCGCCATGCTGGGTCAGGCCGATTTCGCACGTGCGGCTGGTGGAAATCCCTTCGCTGCAATGCTGCACCGCGTCCTTCAGTGTGCGCAGCGAGTGGCTGTTCAGTTCCGGCGTGGTAAAGCCCTTGTCGCCGGCAAACCCGCAGCAATGAATACCCTCCGGAATCACCACGTTTTTGCTGCACTTGCGCGCCAGATCGATCAGCGCCTGGCTCTCACCCAGGTGCTGAGTGCTGCAGGTCACATGCACCGCAATCGGCGCGTCCTGTGGGGTGAAATCCAGTCGATCAAGAAGGTGCGTACGAATGAAACGCACGGGGTCGTACAGGTCCAGGCGCACATCTCCCACGTCCTGCACCAGGCGCAAGGTGCATGGGCTGGTGTCGCAGTAGATCGGATCGAGCCCGCCGCGACTGGCGTGCAGAAGCGCGCTGATCAACTCCTGACGCTTGTGCTCGGCCTGTTCTGCATAGCCTTTGGAGGCGAAGGGCTGACCGCAGCAGAGGTTGTCCTGATTGTCCGGGAAGACCACTTGGTAACCGGCCTTTTCCAGCAGGCCACGGGTTTTGTCGTACAGCGACATCTGCTCCTTGTCACCCGCCGCCGGGCCCATGACCCGCGATACGCACGCCGCCAGATAGATCACGCGCGGGCGCTCATCGGACACACTCGGGCTGAAGCGAATGGCTTTTTCCGGTTGCGGCATTGCGTTGGTCCACAGCGGCACCTGGCCTTTGGACAATCGCGTCAGCGTCGCCGAGAGCCTGGCCAGACGCGGCGCGCCCAGCAGCATCCGTGCGCCATTGGCGACATGCAGGGTGAAGCGCGCGCCTTGCAGGGTCTTGGCGAAGTTTCCTTCAATCCAGTCAGCAGTTTTCTGATGCGTTGCGTGTCGGCCACGGAGCTTTTTCACCAGGTCGCCGGTATTGATGCCTACAGGGCAGCGTTGCGCGCACAACCCGGTCGCGGCGCAGGTGTCGATGCCTTGGTATTCGTAGGCTTTTTCCAGTTCGCTGGTGTCGACGCCGGCGCGTTTTTTCGCCTGAATGTCGCGCCAGATCACTATGCGCTGGCGCGGGCTGAGGGTCAGTCCTTTCGACGGGCAGACCGGTTCGCAGAAACCACACTCGATGCACTTGTCGACAATCTCGTCGGCTGCCGGCAATGGTTTCAGATGCTTGAGGTGAATCTGCGGATCTTCGCTGAGCACCACGTCCGGGTTGAGGATGCCTTTCGGGTCGAGGAGGCGTTTGAGCTGCCACATCAATTGATAGGCGTCGCTGCCCCATTCCAGCTCTACGAAGGGCGCCATGTTGCGTCCGGTACCGTGTTCAGCCTTGAGTGAACCGCCGAATTCCACCGCCACCAACTGCGCCACATCGTCCATGAACGCTTGATAGCGTGCGACTTCTTCCGCGCTGTTGAAGCCTTGGGTGAAGACAAAGTGCAGATTGCCTTCCAGCGCGTGTCCGAAAAGGATCGCTTCGTCGTAGGAGTGTTTGTCGAACAACTCGATCAAGCGGTTAACGCCGATGGCCAGTTGCTCGACCGGAAAGGTCACGTCTTCGATGATCACCGTGGTGCCGGTTTTACGCACAGCGCCGACGGCGGGGAAGGTGTCCTTGCGGATCGCCCAAAGCTTGGCGTTCTCGGCAGGGTCTTCGGTGAAGTCGACCTGCTTTTCCACCGGGAAGCCACTGAGCGACGCCATGATCTGCGCCAGTTGTTCCTGCAGCAAAGTGGAAGACGCAGCGCGGGATTCGATGAGCAACGCGCAGGCATTATTCGACAACTGTTGTACGAAAGCGGGCATGCCCGGTTTGTCTTGCACCGAACGCAAGCTGCGGCGATCCAGCAGCTCTACGGCGGACACCGGTTGGCTTTTCAGCACGGTGACCGCGTTGCAGCAGGTCTCCACATCCGGGAACACGATCAGTGCCGACGCCTTGTTCGGGTGGTCGATTACCGTGTCGTAAGTTACCGCGCTGATGAAGCCGAGCGTGCCTTCAGAGCCGACCAGCAAGTGGCTCAAGATATCCACAGGCTCGTCGAAATCCACCAGCGCGTTGAGCGACAGACCGGTGGTATTTTTCAGACGATATTTGTGGCGGATTCGCGCAGCCAGTTTGGCATTGGCGCGGGTCTCGCGGCCCAGCGTCGCCAAACGTTCGAGCAGATCGCCATGGCTTGAGCGAAATGCCGCGACACTGGCGGCGTCTTCGGTGTCCAGGCGTGTGCCGTCGGCCAGTACCAAGCGAATGCCCGCCAACGTGTGATAGGTATTCTGCGCGGTGCCGCAGCACATGCCGCTGGCGTTGTTGGCGACGATGCCGCCGATTTTGCAGGCATTGATCGAGGCCGGGTCCGGGCCGATCTTGCGCCCGAAAGGTGCCAGCCACGCGTTGGCCTGCGCGCCGATGACCCCCGGTTGCAGGCGGATTTGCGTGCCTTGGCCGCGAATCTCGCGCGCGTTCCAGTTATCCCCAAGCACAATCAAAACGGAATCGCTGATCGCTTGACCCGACAGGCTGGTGCCCGCCGCACGGAAGGTCACCGCGACCTGATCGCGTTGGGCCAGTTGCAGCAATGCCACCACTTCGTCCTCGGACTCGACGCGGATCACCAGTTTCGGGATCAGTCGATAAAAACTCGCGTCAGTGCCGAACGCCAGCGTCGATAACGGATCGTCAAAGCGGCGGTCGGCCGGAATCAGTTGTTGCGCATCGCGCAGGAAAGTCGCCGGTAACGTCATTGGTCCTCCAGAATCAGAACCACGAGGTCTTTCGGACCGTGGGCGCCGTAGGCCAGCACTTGTTCGATGTCAGCGGTTTTCGACGGGCCGGACACCAGCAGCGCGTTGGTCGGCATGCCTTGTGCCCACTCGAATTCCTGTTGCACCTGATAGAAGTTGTCGCGGATTTCGCTGGCCTTGAGCAGGGCGAAATGCACAGGCGGCACCAGACTCATCAGCCTTGGTTCTTCACGGTTTGGCCACAGAATCAGGCTGCCGGTGGCGGCGATGGCGCCGAGGGTGCCGGTGAGGCTGGCAGGAGTGTCGTTGAACAGCTCGGCTTTCCATTCTTCCATCGGCCGGTCGTAGGATTTCAGTGCTGGCAGATCAGGATTGTTCGCCCAATGCTGTGTGATTTGTTGCCCATGCGCTGTAGTCGGCGCGATGAGCAGGCTTGGCAGCTGGCGGTCGCGCAGCAATTGCGCGAGCAGTGCCGGCCATTCTTTATCAGAGGTCAGATGGATTTCGGTGTGTACCGCTTCCATCAGTTTGCGCAGTTGCGGGATACGTTGTTCGGCGCTGTAGGTGTAAGGCTGCGTTACCAGATCGACATTGAAGTCGTCGGAGATCGGCGTGGCGCCGGTCAGACTTTTCCGCAGTTTTCCGAGGATATTTTGCTTGGCGCTCATTTGCGATCTCCCTGTTTGGCCAGATGCTCGCGGGCCATGTCATGCAACGAGCGGGCGGCGGGTTTCGGCGCACTGTGGTTCTGCGTCCACGGGCCAATGTTGCCTGGCGTCAGGGCGCGCAGGCGCGTGGCGAAGAAGCCGAACAATCGATACAAGGTCGGCGAGCTGTTGAGCCTGGCCCAGGCGTTCCAGATGAAACGCTCCTTGCGCGAATACTTGCTGCCCTGGCCGCGTATTACTTGATGTGGGCTGTCCGGTGCTTTGACGTTCTCTTCACGTAGGCGACGCAGGATCGCCGGGATAGGAATTTTTACCGGGCACACTTCACCGCAGGCACCGCACAGCGAAGAGGCGCTCGGGTGATCCGGAACCTTGGCCAGACCGACCATGTGCGGCGTGATGATTTTGCCGATCGGACCCGGATAGACCTCGCCGTAGGTGTGGCCGCCGACGCGGGTGTAGACCGGGCAATGATTCATGCACGCGCCGCAGCGAATGCAGTTGAGGGTCTGGCGCAGTTCACTGTCGGCAAAGGCTTGGCTGCGACCGTTGTCGAGCAGCACCAGATGCACTTCCTGCGGGCCGTCGAGTTCATGCTCCTTGCGCGGGCCGGAGATCATGTTGACGTAGGTGGTGATCGGAATGCCCAGCGCCGAGCGGGTCAGCAGCGATAGTAGTGGCACCACATCGCGCAGGTTCTCGACGACTTTTTCGATGCCGGTGACGGCGATATGCACGGGCGGCACGGTGGTGGTCATGCGCCCGTTGCCTTCGTTTTCCACCAGCAGCAGGGTGCCGGTTTCGGCTACGGCGAAGTTGACGCCGGAGACGCCGATGTCCGCTTCGAAGAATTTCTGCCGCAGGACTCTGCGACCGATTTGAATGAGTTGGTCAACGTCCTTGGTGTACTCCACGCCAAGTTTGTCGTGGAACAAGGACGCGACCTGACCGGCATTCTTGTGGATCGCCGGCATAATGATGTGTGAAGGCTTCTCGTGGTCGAGCTGGACGATGTATTCCCCCATATCGGACTCCAGGCATTCAACACCTTGAGCCTCGAGGAAATGGTTCATCTCCATCTCTTCGCTGACCATCGATTTGCCCTTGATCACTTGCCGCGCCTCGTGAGCGCGGATGATCGAGAGGACGATGCCATTGGCCTCGTCCACCGTCTCCGCCCAGTGCACTGTCACACCGTTGCGGGTCAGGTTCTGTTCCAGTTGCTCGAGCAGGTCGGGCAACTTGGAGAGCGCACGCGCCCTGATCGAGTTGCCCAGGGCACGCAAATGTTCTCTTTCGTGGGCATCGCTGAAAGCCGCTGCCCGTTTGGTCATCAGTGAATCCATGGCAGTGCGGAAGTTGTTCCGTAACTGCGCATCGCCCAAGGCGTTGTGGGCCCGGGTGCGGAAATCTTCTTCTACGGCAACCGTAGGAATAATCGTCGAGGTGCTCATTGTGCACCCCCGGTTCGTTGCCACAGAAAGCTGGCGAGATGTTGCCCGCGCAGCGCTTCTTTTTGTTTCTCCAATGCGCCGTTGATGTTCATCAAACAGCCACAGTCGGCGCTCAACACTTGATGCGCGCCGGAATCCTTCAGCGCTTTGGTCTTGTCAGCCACCATCGCGCCGGAAATGTCTGGCATACGGACGCTGAATGTCCCACCGAAGCCACAGCATTCGCTTTCGTGGTCGTGGTTGACCCGTTCCACGTTGCTCAACTGCGCCAACAATTCGCGGCCGTGCAGGTGGGTATTCATTTCGCGACGCGCCGAACACGAGGTGTGCAGCGCGACTTTGACCGGCGCGCCGCTGTCCTTGAGCTGAACCTTGCAGACGAACAGCAGGAACTCGGCCAACTCATAGGTGCGGGCCGCGAGGGCCTGAACCTGTTTCAACGTTTCCGGCTCGTCCTTGAACAAGTCGGCGTAATGTTCGCGCAACATGCCCGCGCAGGAGCCCGACGGCACCACCACCGGATAATCCCCGGCGAACAGCGCCAGTTGCGAGCGCGCCACGGTCCGTGCCTGCTCGGTGTAACCGGAGGTGTAGGCCGGTTGTCCGCAGCAGCTTTGCCCTTGCGGGTATTCGACCTTGATGCCTTCGCGCTCCAGCAAGTGGATCGCATCCATTCCGGCTTCGGGGTAGAACAGGTCGACCACGCACGTGCCGAACAGGTAGACCCGCGACGGTTTCTCGCTGGGGTATTGCCGAGGTTCGGGCAGAGGCGGTGCAACGCGGGTCGCGTTCGGCACAGCGTTGTAATAAAGCTCGCTCATCAGGCGTGTCTCCGGGTGGTCCCGGTTATCCGTCCGCTGAGGCTGCTGAATATAGAGCGTTGCTTTCAGCAGCCTTACAGACCGGGTGTGAATTGCTGACGCCGGAATCACGAACCGGCGTCGGTTTTTTCCATGTCGCTTGTAGGCTTCTTATTGGCTTAGTGCACCAGCATGCCGGTGAACCAGTAGGCCTGAGCCAGGGTGATCAGACCGACAATCGTTGCAAAGAATAGGCTGTGCTTGAGGGTGAAGCGGAACAGATCCGATTCCTTGCCCACCAGACCGGTCGCGGCGCAGGCCACGGCGATCGATTGTGGCGAGATCATCTTGCCGGTCACGCCGCCGCTGGTGTTCGCCGCGACCAGCAGCGTGTCGTTGACGCCGATCTGGTGCGCGGTGGTCGCTTGCAAAGAACTGAACAGCGCGTTCGACGAAGTATCGGAACCGGTGAGGAACACGCCCAGCCAGCCGAGAAACGGCGAGAAGAACGGAAACGCTGCACCAGTACCCGCCAACACCAATGCCATGGTCGAAGACATGCCGGAGTAGTTGGTGACAAAAGCGAACGCCAGCACCATGCCGATCGACAGGATTGGCCAGCGCAGTTCGTAGAAGGTCTCTTTCAAAGTGGTAAGACCAATTTTGAAATTGATCTTCAGCACCAGCATCGAAATAAGTGCCGAGAAGAAAATCGCTGTGCCGGTCGCGGAAATCGGGTCGAGTTTGAATACGGCCGGGATCGCAGTTGGCGCAGCCACGATCGGCGCAGTCTTGATCACCAGTTGATCAAGGTGCGGGATCGCGAAGTTGAACACCCACGCATACATCGAGCCGCCAGCGGCGAACATCGCTTTGAAAGGCTTCAGCGTCCAGATCGTCACCAGCACGGTGAGAATCAGGAACGGCGACCATGCTTTGAAAATTTCCCCGAGGCTGTAAGGCGAAGCCACGGTGGTGCGCTTCTGGCCGAAACCGCCGACGCTGGCGGTAATCGCAGCGCTGGATGTAGCGCCGGCGATTTGCGCGCCTGCGGTGCGTTTCGGCTGCCAGATCTTCAGGAACAATGTCAGCGAAATCAGGCTGGCCAGCGCCGAGGTGATGTCCGGCAGTTCCGGGCCGATGAAGTTCGACGTGAAGTACTGAGTCACGGCGAAGCTCAGGCCTGCGACCAGTGCAGCGGGCCAGGTTTCGCGCACGCCGCGCAGGCCATCCATCATGAATATCAGCCAGAACGGTACGAACAGCGACAGCAGCGGTAGCTGACGACCGGTCATGGCGCCAATCTTGAATGCATCGATGCCAGTCACTTGGCCGGCCACGATGATCGGAATACCCAGCGCACCGAACGCGACTGGCGCGGTGTTGGCGATCAGGCATAGACCAGCGGCGTACAGCGGGTTGAAACCCAGTCCGACGAGGAGCGCGGCGGTAATCGCGACCGGCGCACCGAAACCGGCGGCACCTTCCAGGAATGCACCGAAGCAGAAGCCGATCAGCAGCACTTGCAGGCGTTGGTCGTCAGTGATCGACAGTACCGAACTGCGAATGACCTCGAACTGACCACTCTTGACCGTCAGTTTGTAAAGAAAAACGGCCGCGACAATGATCCACGCAATCGGCCACAGGCCGTAGGCGAAGCCATACCCGGCTGCGGCGAACGCCATGTCGACCGGCATCTGGAACGCGAAGATCGCCACGGCAATCGACAAGGCAAGCGTGATGCTGCCGGCCACATGACCTTTGAGGCGGAACACCGCCAAAGCGAGGAAGAAGAAAACGATGGGGATGACGGCCGCGAGTGCGGAGACGCCGAGACTGCCGAGCGGGCTGTAGAGCTGTTGCCAGGTTTGCATATGTGGTGTCACTTATTTGTTTTTGGTATGGCTTTTTATTCGTTCTTGGATAATTGGTAATACCAATTTACAATCGCTGTTGGCTAGGGTAAAAGCCTTGATGTCGGTGTGTCAATTTGTCGCCCTGAAACTTTTGTCGAATGAGCGGTGCAGAACGCATCTGATCTGGTCGGGCGATTGTTTTCTGGCAGGTGTCGACAGCGCGCCGATAGGCCAGAATAGAGAGCCCGGCGAGCGGTCGGGATCGTGGAGAAATGAGTTATGGGGTTTGATCAGATACGTCAGCGCCGTTTGTCTGACGACATTGTCGAGCGGCTCGAGGGGATGATTCTCGAAGGCACGCTGAAGTCCGGTGAGCGGCTGCCAGCGGAGCGCACGCTGGCCGAGCAATTTGGCGTATCACGTCCGTCGCTGCGTGAGGCGATTCAAAAACTGGCGGCCAAGGGTCTGCTGGTCAGTCGCCAGGGCGGCGGCAATTATGTGGTGGAAAGCCTGGGTTCGACCTTTAGCGATCCTCTTCTGCAATTGCTCGAAAGCAATCCCGAGGCGCAGCGTGACTTGCTGGAATTTCGGCACACTCTGGAGGCATCGTGCGCCTATTACGCTGCATTGCGCGCTACCGATGTTGATCGCGAGCGTCTGACAGCCGCATTCGAAGAGCTGCAGGATTGCTACACGCGTCACGACGATGTCAGTCGGGCGGAGGAGGGCGCGGCGGATGCGAAGTTTCATCTGGCGATTGCCGAAGCCAGTCATAACGCCGTGTTGCTGCACACCATTCGCGGGCTGTTCGATCTGCTCAAGCGCAACGTCGTGACCAACATCGGCGGGATGTACAAACAGCGCACGGAAACCCGCGACATGCTGATCACTCAGCATCGGGAATTGTATCTGGCGATTATCGAAGGTCGTGCAGAGCAGGCAAGGGAAGTCTCCAGTCGACACATTTTGTATGTGCAGGAAGTGCTGGAAGAGGTGCGCCAGGAGGTTCAGCGCATGGCTCGGGCGGAGCGGCGCAAGGGGATGTGAGGTGGCAAATTAATTGTGGCGAGGGAGCTGGCTGTCGCTGAGGCGCGCAGCGGCTCTCGCTTGTTAATGTTCGCGAGAACCGATTGCGCCTGCTGCGCAGGCGAGCGGGAGCAAGCTCCCTCGCCACAGGTGCGGCATCAGGGCAGGGAGTTAATCTTCCTTGCCCTTGTTGCGCACGGCACGCTGCAGCTCACGACCGGCATCGCGCTCACGCTCGGTGTCACGCTTGTCGTATTCCTTCTTGCCCTTGCCCAGAGCAATCTCGCACTTGACCATGTGCTTGCTCCAATACCAGGACAGGCATACGCAGGCGTAACCCTTTTGCTGCACGGCCGCCGCAAGCTTTTCCAGCTCGCGGCGGTTGAGCAGCAATTTGCGCGTGCGCACCGGGTCGGCGATGACGTGGGTGCTTGCGGTCATCAGAGGCGTGATGTGACTGCCGAGCAGCCACGCTTCGCCATCCTTGAGCAGCACGTAACTGTCGACCAGTTGCAGCTTGCTTGCCCGCAGACTTTTTACTTCCCAGCCGGCCAGGACCAGACCAGCCTCGAACTTGTGTTCGATGAAGTAATCGTGTCGCGCCTTTTTGTTCTGCGCGATGGTCCCTGTTGGGTGTTTGTTCTGTTTAGCCATTTTTGAGGGTTTATTTTGAGTTATAATGTTGTGTGATTGTTTTATTTTTCGTTTTTGTTATGTTT